>CAYOVM010000025.1:0-1572 GCA_964407355.1 uncultured Enterobacteriaceae bacterium | reverse complement strand
CCCTCGCCTTCCTTCACGTGCGCGAGGTAGTAGGCGCAAAGGCGAACGAGCAGCTGCTCGAGCGCCGGCGGGTACTCGCCGAGGTGCCACGCGGGATCGGCGAGCCTGGAAAGGAGCGCGAGGCGCTCGAGGCCTTCCTCGCCGCTCGCGATGCGCGCGCGGTTCCCTTCGAGCCAGCGGCGAAAGCCGGGCACGGGCGAGAGCGTGGCGAACTTGCGCAGCTGCGGGAACTCGCGCTTCAGGACTTCCGCGACCTGCTTGATCAGCAGGTTGCCGAACGATATCCCGCGCAGTCCTTCCTGGCAGTTGGTGATCGAGTAGAACATCGCGCAGTCCGCGCCGAGGGTCGCGGCGACCGGCGACTTGATGTCGAGCAGCGGCTGCACGTTCGCGCTCATGCCGCGCGTCAGCGCCACCTCGATGAAGATCAGCGGCTCGTCGGGAAGCTGCGGATGGAAAAACGCGAAGCAGCGCCGGTCCGATTCCACGCGCCGGCGCAGGTCGCGCCAGCCGTCGATGGCGTGCACCGCCTCGTACTGGATGAGCTTCTCCAGGACGATCGCGGGCGTGCGCCAGTCGATGCGCTCCAGGCGCAGGAAGCCGCGGTTGAACCACGAGCGCAGCAGATGCAGGAGATCCGCGTCGATCGCGCGCCACTGCGGCCTTTCCTTGAGGCTCTTCATGAGGAGCTTGCGCATCTCGACCAGCGTCGCGGTGCCGCCGGGCGCCATGTTGAGGCGGCGGAAGAGCTCCTGGCGCGCGGGCTCCACGGTCTCCTGCAGCCGGATCAGGTTGTCCGGGGAGGGGTCGCCGCGGTAGGCGTCCGCCGCCGCGCCGACGACGTCGGGCGAGGGCGAGTAGACGCGCGCCAGCACATCGAAGAATTCCTCGCGGCCGCGCGCGTCGAGCTTCTGGTAGGCGAGCAGCGCGTCGCGCGCGAGCGCCGCGCCGGCGAACTCGGCGCGCTCGGCGAGGAGCGCGTCGCACAGCGCCATCAGGTCGCGTGTGCGCCGGTCGATGCCGTCGGCGCGGCCGAGCAGGCGGCGCAGCAGGGATGCGGGGTTGATCATGCCGCCGCGGCGGTTTTCGCCTCGCCGGCGAGGCGCGCGGCTTCGTCGCCCGCGACCCGCTCCAGGTCGTCGCGGTACTTGAGGAGCACGCCGAGGGTGTTGTTGACCGTCTCCGGATCGAGGGTGACGCGATCGAGCGCCACCAGGCAGTTCGCCCAGTCGATGGTCTCGGCGACCCCGGGCTGCTTGAAGAGCTCGGTCTTGCGAAGGCGCTGCACGAAGGCGACGACTTCGCGCGACAGCGACGCGGCGGCGCGCGGCGCCTTGCGGCGCAGGATCTCGAGCTCGCGCTCGGCGTCGGGGAAGTCGACCCAGTGGTAGAAGCAGCGGCGCTTCACCGCGTCGTGGATCTCGCGCGTGCGGTTCGAGGTGATGACGACGATCGGCGGCTCGGCGGCGCGCAGGGTGCCGATCTCGGGGATCGTGATCTGCCAGTCGGAGAGCACTTCGAGCAGGTAGGCCTCGAAGGGCTCGTCGGTGCGGTCGAGCTCGTCGATGAGCA
>CAYOVM010000024.1:22434-24573 GCA_964407355.1 uncultured Enterobacteriaceae bacterium | reverse complement strand
TCAACGTCACCATGGCGCGCGCCAAGATGTCCGGCACCTATCCGAACTCGGTGCTGGCGACGCTCGAGGCGACGCAGCACGGCTACGACGAAGGCCTGCTGCTCGACGTGGACGGCTTCGTCGCCGAGGGCGCGGGCGAGAACATTTTCATGGTGAAGGACGGCAAGATCTGGGAGCCCGAGCTCACGTCCGCGCTCACCGGCATCACGCGCTCCTCGGTGATCGATCTCGCCAAAGGCCTGGGCTACGAGGTGGGCGCGAAGCGGCTCACCCGCGACGACATCTACATCGCCGACGAATGCTTCTTCACCGGCACCGCCGCCGAGGTAACGCCGATCCGCGAGCTCGACGGGCGCGTCATAGGCGAAGGCAAGGCCGGGCCGGTCACGAAGGCGATCCAGAAGGCCTTCTTCGATGTCGTCACGGGCAAGGACCGCAAGCGCCGCGACTGGCTCACGCCGGTGGGCAAGAAGGGCGCGAAATGAGCGCCGCCGAGCGCTCGAGGCTGGTCGACGTGACGGAAAAGGACCTGCCGCTGCATTGCCCGATGCCTGGCGCGCCGCTCTGGGCCCGCCATCCGCGCGTGTTCCTCGACGTCGTCAAGACGCAAGAGGCCCTCTGCCCCTATTGCGGGACGAAGTACGTATACAAAGGGACGCCCGTGAAAGGCCATTGAGGGTCATTCACGGCCATTCACAGGTCATTCCACCTTGCCGCGGATCCTCGTCGTCGCGCCGAACTGGATCGGCGACGCGCTGATGGCCCAGCCGCTGCTCGCGCGCCTGCGCGAGAAGGCGCCCGCCGCGCAGCTCGACGTTCTCGCGCCGGAATGGGTGGCGCCGGTGGCGCGGCGCATGCCCGAGGTGGACGACGTCATCGCGGTGCCCTTCCGTCACGGCGAGCTGGGGCTGCGCAGCCGGTGGAGGATCGGCCGCGAGCTGAAGGCGCGCCGCTACGATCAGGCGATCGTGCTGCCGAATACCTGGAAGGCGGCGCTGGTGCCGTTCTTTGCCGATATCCCGGTGCGCTCGGGCTACGCGGGGGAGTTCCGCTATGGCCTCCTCAACCTGACGTACCGGAAAAAAGGCCTGGCCATGACCGCGCATTACGGCCAGCTTTCGGAGAGCCCGGGCAAGGAGCCGAAATTGCCGCTCCCCGCGCCGTCGCTGCGCTTCGCGGTCCACGAAGTCGAAGCCACGAAGCGCAAATTCGGCCTCCCGGGCCGCTACGCCGTGCTCTGCCCCGGCGCGGAATACGGTCCGGCCAAGCGCTGGCCGTACTTTGCGGGGCTCGCGCGGCGGCTCTCGATCGAGCCGGTGCTCCTCGGCTCGAAGAACGACCGCGAAGCGTCCGCGGGCATCGGCGGCACGAACCTGGTCGGCGAGACGACGCTGGACGAAGCCATGAACCTGATCGCCGGCGCGCAGGTCGTCGTGAGCAACGACTCCGGCCTGATGCATGTCGCCGCCGCGCTGGGGCGGCCGCAGGTGGCGCTCTTCGGCTCGTCCAGCCCCCTGCACACGCCGCCGCTTTCGCCGGCGGCGCGCGTGCTCTGGCTCCGCGTGGAGTGCAGCCCCTGCTTCGAGCGCGTCTGCCCGCTGGGGCATTTCCGCTGCATGCGGGACATGACGCTGGAAACAGTCTGCAAAGAACTTCAGAATGCGGTGCAGCCCGACTCCGGCGGCAGCCTGATTCTCGGCAGCACGACTGCGACTTCATGAGCGATCGCATCTATCCCACGGCCCAGGACGCGGAGAACGCGTTTTACGAGGCGCTCGAGCGCGGCGACCTCGACGCCATGATGGCGGTCTGGGCCGAGGACGAGGAGATCGTCTGCGTGCATCCGGGCGGCGAGCGGCTGACCGGGCAGGACCAGGTGCGCTCGAGCTGGGCGAAGATCCTCGCCGACGGATCGCGGGTGCGCGTGCACATCAGCCACCAGGTGGCGATCTCGGGAATGATGATCGCAGTGCACAGCGTGCAGGAGAATTTCTCCGTCGAGGGCGAGCGCGGCACCGATCTGCGGCCCGCGCCGGTCGTCGCCACCAATGTGTACCTGCGCATCGGCGCGGGCTGGCGGATGATCGTGCACCATGCCTCGCCGGCCCCGGGCAAGGCCGAGCCCGCGCGCCGCGAAGG
>CAYOVM010000024.1:19507-22334 GCA_964407355.1 uncultured Enterobacteriaceae bacterium | reverse complement strand
TGGTGGCTGCCCGGCGGGCATCTCCAGACCATCTATGCGTCGCTGCGCCCGCCGCCGCGCGTTGCGCTCGAGCGCGAGCGCTGGGACACGCCTGACGGCGATTTCATCGATGTCGACTTCGCCGGCGAGAAACGGGCGGGCCGGCGGCTCGTGCTGTTCCATGGCCTGGAGGGCGGCTCGGACAGCCACTACGCGCGCGCGCTCGCGGCGCATGCGGCGGCGAAAGGATTCCTCGTGGCGATCCCGCACTGGCGCGGCTGCTCGGGGGAGCCGAACCGGAAGGCGCGTGCGTACCATTCCGGCGACAGCGAGGAAGTCGACTGGATCGTCAGGAAGCTCGCCGATTCCGGCAAGGCGCTGTTCGCGGTGGGCGTCTCGCTCGGCGGCAACGCGCTGCTGAAGTGGCTCGGCGAGCGTGGCGAGGCGGCCGCGGCGCTCGTGCGGCGCGCGGCTTCGGTTTCGGCGCCCATCGACGTCGCGGCCGCCGGCCGCACGCTCGACCGGGGCCTCAACCGCCTCCTCTACACGAAGATGTTCCTCTCCACGCTGAAGCCGAAATCGCTGAAGAAGCTGGAGGCGTTCCCGGACCTGTTCGACGCCGCCCGCGTGCGCGCGGCGCGCACGTTTCGCGAGTTCGACGACATGGTGACCGCGCCGCTGCACGGCTTTCGCGGCGTGGACCACTACTGGAGCTCGGCCTCGAGCGGCCCTTACCTGGAAGGAATCCGGGTGCCGACATTGTTACTCAACGCGCGCAACGATCCCTTCCTTCCGGAGCAGGACCTGCTCGCCGCGACGCGAAAGACCTCGCGAAGCACGGTGCTAGAATTTCCCGACACTGGCGGCCACGTCGGCTTTGTCAGCGGTCCCTTCCCGGGACGGCACGACTGGCTTGCGCGACGGGTTCTCCACTTCCTCCTCCCCTGACCTTCTCTGTGACTGTCATCCGGTGAACGTACCCGCAGAAATTTTCCGCACCTACGATATCCGCGGGATCGTCGGCCGCACCCTCACGCCCGCGATCGTGCGCGCGATCGGCCGCGCCCTCGGCTCCATGGCGCGCGAGCGCGGCGCGCCCACCTTCGCCGTCGGCCGCGACGGCCGCCTGTCGGGACCCGAGTTCGCCGGCGCATTGATCGAAGGCATGCTCGCCTCGGGCGCGAGCGCCGTCGACATCGGCATGGCGCCGACCCCGGTGACTTATTTCGCCGCCCACCATCTGGGCTGCGGCAGCTGCGTGTCGATCACCGGCAGCCACAATCCTCCCGACTATAACGGCCTGAAGGTCGTCATCGGCGGCAATACCCTCTACGGCGACGACATCCAGCTCGTGAGAAAAACCATCGAGCAGGAGAATTTCGGCAGCGGCAACGGCAAGCGCAGCGCCGCAAACGTTCTCGACGCTTACCTCGAGCGCGTCGTCACCGACGCGAAGCTCGCCCGCCCGATGCGCATCGCCATCGACTGCGGCAACGGCGTCGCCGGCATGATCGCGCCGGCGCTGTACCGGCGCCTGGGCTGCGAGGTCGAGGAGCTCTACTGCGAGGTCGACGGCCGCTTCCCGAACCACCACCCCGATCCGTCGGTGCCGAAGAACCTCGCGGAGCTGATCGAGAAGGTGCGCACCGGAAAGAGCGAGCTCGGCATCGCCTTCGACGGCGACGGCGACCGCCTGGGGCTGGTGACGAAAGACGGCGACATCATCTTCGCCGACCGCCAGCTGATGCTGCTCGCGAAGGACGTGCTCTCGCGCAACCCCGGCGCGCAGATCATCTACGACGTGAAGAGCACGCGCCTGCTCGCGCCCTGGATCGAGCGCCACGGCGGCCGGCCGCTCATCTGGAAGACCGGCCACTCGCTCATCAAGGCGAAGCTCAAGGAGACCGGCGCCCTGCTCGCCGGCGAGATGTCGGGCCATACCTTCTTCAAGGAGCGCTGGTACGGTTTCGACGACGCGCTCTACTCGGGCGCGAGGCTGCTCGAGGTGCTGTCGAAGGATTCCGATCCGAGCAAGGTGCTGAAAAGCCTGCCGAACGCCCCTTCGACGCCCGAGCTGCAGTGGGCGCTCGAGGAAGGCGAGCCGCACGCGCTGGTGGCGAAGCTCCAGGCGGCCCGGCCCTTCGCCGGCGCCGAGCGCGTGATCACGATCGACGGCGTGCGCGCCGAATACGCCGACGGCTTCGGCCTCGCGCGCGCTTCGAATACCACGCCGGTGATCGTGCTACGCTTCGAGGCGGACTCCGCTTCCGCCCTCGAACGCATCAAGAAGGACTTCCGCAATGCGCTGCAGCCGCTCAAGCCCGATGCGCCTTTGCCTTTTTAGCCTGCCTTTTACTTTCCTATTCGCCTTTCTCGCCCCCGCGATGGCCTGCCCGCCGCTCCTCGATCGAAGCGTCACCACCATCGACGAAAAAACCAGCTCGCTGTGCCAATACGCGGGCAAGGTGGTGCTGGTCGTCAACACCGCGAGCCAGTGCGGCTACACGCCGCAGTACGAGGGCCTGGAAGCGCTGTATCGCAAATACCGCTCGCGCGGCCTGGTCGTGCTCGGCTTCCCCTCGAACGATTTCGGCGGCCAGGAGCCCGGCTCGAACAAGGAGATCGCGAGCTTCTGCGTGAACCAGTACGCGGTCGACTTTCCCATCTTCGCCAAGACCGAGCTGAAGAAGAATCCCCTGTACGCCGAGCTGACGAAAGCGAGCGGCAAGGCGCCGCAGTGGAACTTCCACAAGTACCTGGTCGATCGCAGCGGCAAGCAGGTGGTGAGCTTCGACACCCGCGTCGAGCCGGGCGACCCGAAGCTGGTCGCCGCCATCGAGAAGCTGCT
>CAYOVM010000024.1:16083-19407 GCA_964407355.1 uncultured Enterobacteriaceae bacterium | reverse complement strand
CGCAGCGCGTCGGTGATCAGGCAATCCACGCCCCACTCCAGCAAGCGCCGGCCGGCGACGGGATCGTTCACCGTCCAGCATGCGAGCGAATAGCCCGCGTCCCGGACCGCCCTCGCCTGCGGCTCGGTCAGCGTCTCGTGATTGCAATGCACCGAGACGCAACCCAGCCTGCGCACGGTGCGCTCCCAGTCCTGCGGCAGCTCATCCGTCAGAAAACCGCGCGGCAGCTCCGGCGCCGTCGCCTGGGCCGCCTCGAGGGCCACAACCGAGAATGAAGAGAGCACCGGCGGCAGCTCCGCGCCGCGCCATAGCTCGCGCGAAGCGGCGGCGACCGCCTCGCCGGTCGCCCGATCGCGGCCGCCCGCCGGCTTGATCTCGACGTTCGCCCAGAGGCCGAGCGCACGGCACAGCTCGGCCGCTTTCCGATAGCGCGGGATGATTTCGCCGTTGCCCGCATCGAGCTTCTCGAGCTGCGCGTACGGCAGCAGCGAGACGCGGCCCTGGACGCCGGTCGTGCGCTCGGTGGTCTCGTCGTGGATGACGACCGGCGTGCCGTCGCCGGCGAGCATCACGTCGAACTCGACGCCGCGAAAGCCGAGCGAGGCGCCGAGCCGGATCGCGCCGAGCGTGTTCTCCGGCGCGAGCGAGCCGCCGCCGCGATGCGCAACGATGCGCGGATAGGGCCAGGCCACGGCTAGCGCTTGGGCGTGGACGACAGGAGCAGGTTGCCGCGCTCCACCGCGGCATTGAGCGCCTCGAGCGGCCCCTTCGCGCCGCTCCAGACGGCCTCCAGCTCCTCGTCGATGATGCCGCGGATGCGAAACCGGTCGCCGAAGCGGATCTCCTTCGAGTCGCCGGTGGGAATCTTGCCGACGAGCTGGCGCACCGCAACCTCGTTTCCGGGCTGCTTCAGATAATAGCCGCGCTCGCGTGCGAGCTCGTAGCCCGCCATCGTCAGCGGCACGAATCCCGTCATTTGCTGCCATTCCGCCTGAACTTCGGGGCGCGCGAGGAAGCCGAGAAAGCGCGCCGCGCCGCGATTCGCCCGCTTCGGCTTGCCCGCCAGCACCCACAGCGCGGCGCCGCCGGCGAGCGTGTTCTGGGGCGCGTCGTCGAAATCGTCGTAGTAGGGAAGCGGCGCGACGCCGAGGTCGAACTTCGCCCGCGCGCGCAGCCCAGGATGGCTCGCGGAGGACGAGGTGAGCAGCGCGCACTCGCCGGCCGCGAACCGCGCCTCGGCTTCATCGCCGCCGCGCCCCGAGTAGACGAAATAACCCGACTTGCGCCAGCTCGAGAGCATCGAGATCCAGCGCACCATCAGCCGGCTGTTGAACACGAGCTGGGTCCCGGAGCCCTCGAAGCCGTTGTCCTGCGTGAGGAATTCCTGGTTGTGCCAGGCGCTCATGTTCTCGAGCAGCACCCACGCCGGCCAGGCGCTGGTGAACGGGCAGGACGAGCCCGCGTCGAGGAGCGCGCCCAGCACCGCCGGCATCTCGTACCACGTGGCGGGCGGGCCGGCGGCGGCGTCGAGCTTCGCGCGGCGCAGCGCATCGCGGTTGTAATACAGAACCGGCGTCGCGCTTGCGAACGGCAGCGCGAGCAGCCGGCCCTGCTCGTCGGAGAACGCGCTCGAGACGGCGGGAAACAGGGCGGCGTCGAAACGCTGGCGCGCCTCCGCCATGGCCTGCCAGAGCGGCACCACGAGCCGCTCGGCGATGAGATCGTCGGTGAGCGACTCGTGGATCTGCACGATGTGCGGCGCGCCCATGCCGCGTTTCGCAGCGAGCGCCAGCGCGAATGTCATCTCGAGCGTGCCCTTGTAGACCGGCCGCACGCGGTATTCCTTCTGCGACGCGTTGAAGCGCGCCGCGAGGCGCTCGATCGCCGCCGCCTGCGCACCGCTCAGCGCGTGCCAGAAGCGCACTTCCTCCCTCGATTGCGCCGAAGATGCAGCGCAAAAAAACAAAGCTCCGAGCGCTAGGTTTCGCAACATGGCACGCGAAGTATATAGTTCCCCGGGATGCCCGCCTTTCACGAACTTCCGGCGAGCGAGCTGCGTCTCGCCTACGCGCGCGGAGAGCTCTCCCCGCTGGAAGTGGCGCGCGCGGCCCTGTCGAGGATCGAGCTCCGGGAGCCGCGCATCAACGCGATGTATCGCATCGCCCGCGACGCCGCGCTCGAGCAGGCGCGCGCGTCCGAAGCGCGCTGGCGCGCGGGCGCGCCGGTCTCGGCGCTCGACGGCGTGCCGATCACGATCAAGGAGAACATCCATACGCGAGGCGATCCCGCGCCGATCGGCACCCGCGCCAACGCCGATACGCCGCCGCAAGCAGCGGATGCGCCCCCGGCGGCGCGCGCGCGCGAGGCGGGATGCGTGATCCTCGGCAAGACCACCATGCCCGACTACGGCATGCTGTCCTCGGGCCTGTCGAGCCTGCACGGCATCACGCGCAATCCCTGGCGCCTGGATCGCAACACTTCCGGGTCGAGCTCCGGCGCTGCGGCCGCGGCCGCAGCCGGTTATGCGCCCCTCCACATAGGTACGGATATCGGCGGCTCGGTGCGCCTGCCCGCCACGCACTGCGGCATCTTCGCGCTGAAGCCCTCGCTCGGGCGCATCCCGGTCTACCCGCCCTATATGGGCCGCGTGGCCGGGCCGATGACACGCACGGTGAGCGATGCGGCGCTGCTGATGAACGTCTTGTCGCGACCCGACCCGCGCGACTTCATGAGCCTGCCGGAAAACGATCTCGACTTTTCTTCCGGACTGGACGAGCTAAAACCGGATCGGTTGAAAATCGGCTTCCTCCCGGACATGAACGCGGGCCTTCCCGTCCACCCCGAAGTGCGCGCGGCGGCGCAGGCCGCCGCGAAAGCCCTGTCGGACGCCGGCGCCGCGGTCGAGGAGATGCGCTCCTTCCTCACGCCGGAGATGCTCGACGGCATGACGCGCTTCTTCGAGGCGCGCTCCTACAACGACTACATGCAGCTCCCGGCGGCGCGGCAGGAAAAGGTCCTGCCCTTCATCGCCGAGTGGTGCACCTGGCGCGCCGCGCGGTTCAGCGGCCGCGACGTCATGCAGGCCTACACGCTGGTGATGGCGATGCGCGAAGCCGCCGTGGCCGCCTGCCAGCGCTTCGATTACGTCCTGTCGCCCACCTCGCCGATCCTCGCCTACGAGGCGGAAAGCGCGGCGCCGGGCGACGACCCGAGAAACGCGCTGCCGCACATCGCTTTCACCGTCGCGTACAACATGTCCGAGCAGCCGGCGGCCTCGATCAACTGGACCTGGAGCGCCGGCGGGCTGCCGATCGGAATCCAGCT
>CAYOVM010000024.1:12802-15983 GCA_964407355.1 uncultured Enterobacteriaceae bacterium | reverse complement strand
ACCAGCACTTCCCGGGCGATCGGCTGGAAGTGGGCGCGAAAGTGCACCGAGCTCTTCAGCGCGAGGATGCGCTCGGCGCGCGGCTCGACGCCGAGGTGGCGGAACATTTCCTGGTCCGCCGCCTGGCATTTGCTCGAGGCGAGCGCCACGCGCACGCCCGGCGCCGTGCGGCTGCGCAGGAGCGCCATCGGACCGAGCTGCATGCGAAAGCCCTTGTACATGGGGCCGGTGCAGGTAAAGCAGCCGTCGCCGAGGCGCTCCACCGTGAATTCGCCGGTGAAGGGCGCGTCGCCTCTCACCTTCGAGAGTCCGCCCAGCGAGAACGCGAGCGTCGAGCCCCGGCCCGCCTCGTGCGCGCGCTGCGCCGACGCGGGATCGATGAGCAGTCCGAGGACCGCGTCTTTCGGGTTCTGGAAGATGAGCTCGCTCAGCAGGCCCGTGGTATCGCCGTTGCCGCCGGCGCCCGGATTGTCCTGCGTGTCGGCGAGCACCACCGGACGGCCCGGCTCGCCGCGCTCGCGTGCGCGGCGCACCGCCTCGCCGGGCGGATGCAGCTCCATGGCGAAGTCCTTCTCGGCGTCGGCGACGATCCGCCTCAGCTCCTCCACCGCCTGCGACGCGTTCTTCTCCACGGGTGCGAAACCGAAAACGGACATGCCGCAGTCGGCGAAATCCGCCATCGAAAACCCCGGGGCGAAAGAGAGCGCCGCGTCGTACCTCGTCTCTATTCTCGACAGTTCCTCATAGATGCTCTTGCCGGGCTCGATGAGCGTGCATTGCGCGGGGAGGCCGCTGAGGTAATCGAGCTGGCGGAAAGCGCCCGCGACGCGCCCGCCCGTGCGCAGCATGCGCTCGAGCAGGCGCGCCGCGCGCGCGCCGGTGTCCGCCATGTCGACATGCGGATAGGTGCGGTAGGCGACCATCGCGTCCGCGTGCTGCATCATCGCCGCGGTGACATTCGCATGCAGGTCGAGGCTCGCGACGACGGGCACGGCGGCGCCGACCGCCTCGCGCACGCGGCGCAGGATCTCGCCCTCGCCGTCGTCGAAGCGCTCGGTCACCATGGCGCCATGCAGATCGAGATAGACGGCGTCGAGCGGCTGGGCCTGCACGATCCTGAAAACCATTTCCTTCATCACGCGCTCGAACGCATCCGAAGTGACGTGCGCCGACGGCGTCGCCGAGGCCCAGGCCGTGCCGACGAGCTCGTGGCCGAGCGCGCGCAGCGCCTGGATCGCGCCCTCGGCGGGAATGTTCGTTCCCTGCAGCGCCGGGAAGATGGCCGCGCCGTACTGGACGCCGGGCCAGCCGCCGCCGTCCTCGAAAGCCGCATAGTCCGCCTTCGAAGGCGCGAAGGTATTCGTCTCGTGCTGGAAGCCGCCGATCGCGATGCGAGCCGTGCGCATACCCGGAAGGTTAAACCAGCACCGCGTAAACTATCGGCATGGACCGGCTGGATGCGGCGCAAATCAGGCTTCCCGGGGTGGAGGTTCGCGTGGTCGCGGTGTGCGACTCCACGAATTCGGTCCTTTTCCACGAGAGGCCGCTCAATTCACCGGTCCTGCTCGCCGCCGAGGAGCAGACCGCGGGCCGCGGCCGGCGCGGCCGGCGCTGGCACGGCGCGGCGGGCCGGGACATCAGCTTTTCCCTCGCGCGGCGCATCGTGCGGCCGCTGCGCGAGCTCGCGGCCTTGTCTTTGGTGGCGGGCGTGGCGGCGGCGAAGGCGCTGCGAGCCCTCGGCGCGAGCCAGGCCTCGCTCAAATGGCCCAACGATCTGGTCGCCGGCGGCGCGAAGCTCGGCGGCATCCTGGTGGAGACGCGCAGCCAGGGCGGCGCTTCGCTCGCCGTCGTCGGCATCGGCATCAATTTCGAGTCGAAGCCCGAGTTGCAGCGCCGGCTGCGCCGTCCCATCGCGAGCGTCGCCGATCTGGTATCCCCGCCGCCGTCGCGCAACCAAATCATCGAAAAAACGGGACTCGCGCTGCTCGACGCGCTGGACGCTTTCGAGGCACGCGGCTTCGACGCGGCGCGCGCGGACTGGCTCGCGCTGCATGCGCACGCCGGCCAGCGGATCCGCGTGCGGCTCGCCGATGGGCGCATGCTCACCGGCATCGCTACCGGCCTCGACGGCGACGGCGGCCTGTGCCTCCAGACGCGCCGCGGCCCGCGCGCGGTGCGCAGCGGCCAGGTGATGTCCGCGAGGGCCGCATGATCCTCGCCATCGACGCCGGCAACTCCCGCGTAAAGTGGGGCTGGCTGGAAACCGCCCGGGACGGCGGCGGCCGGCCGGAGCCTGAGCTCGATCCGACCGGCGCCTTTCGCTGGTCGAGCATCGCCACCGTGCCGCTCATCGAGTTCGCGGCGTCGAGCGATCACCTCAATCCGTTCTCGGCGACCCACGAGACGCCGGAGAGCATCGTCATCTCCAACGTCGCCGGCGAGGGCGCGCACCAGCTCCTCGTCAACTGGACCAGCATCTTCGACGCCGAGCCGCTGTGGCTGCGCGGCGAAGCCGAGCGCTGCGGAGTGCGCAGCCGCTACGAGCGCCCCGAGCAGCTCGGTCCCGACCGCTGGGCCGCGCTCGTCGCCGCGCGCGGGCTGCACAGCGGCGCCTGCCTGGTGGTCAACGCCGGCACCGCGACCACGGTCGACATGCTCGCCGCCGACGGCACGTTCCTCGGCGGGGCGATCCTGCCGGGCACCGAGCTGATGCGCTTTGTGCTGCACGAGCACACCGGGCGGCTGCCCATCCAGCCGGGCAGCTTTCGCGAAACGCCGCGCAACACCGTGGACGCGATCGAGACCGGCTGCCGCCACGCCCAGGCCGGCGCGATCGAGCGGATGTACCGCGCGTTCCGCGACCTCGACGCCAACCCGCTTTGCGTGGTGTCGGGCGGCGCCGGGCGCGCGCTGATGGATCAGCTGTCCGCGCCGCGGCGCTACGTCGAGAACCTGGTGCTCGACGGACTCGCGCGCATTGCGTTGAACGAGATCGAGCCCGCCGAAACGACACCGGCCAGGGCGGCCCGATGAGGGCTTTGTTTCTCTTTCTCGTGCTCGGCAACATCGCGTTCTTCGCGTGGGCGCGCTATATGGCGCCCGCCGAAGCGACCCTCGACACGGCTCCTTTCGAGCGCCAGATCAGTCCCGAGAAGCTGACGATCCTCGGTCCGGGCGAGCT
>CAYOVM010000024.1:2045-12702 GCA_964407355.1 uncultured Enterobacteriaceae bacterium | reverse complement strand
GCGCCGAAGGCCGAGAAGGCGCTCGAGCCGCTCCTGCTAAGCGGCCGGCTCGAGCAACGGCGCACCGAGGAGAAGGCCGGCTGGTGGGTGTTCATTCCGCCCCAAGCGAATCGGCCGGCCGCGCTCAAAAAAGCGGCCGAGCTTAAAAAGCTCGGCGTCGACGACTACTTCGTGGTGCAGGACGAGGAGTTCCGCTGGGCGCTTTCCCTGGGTGTGTTCCGCACCGCGGAGGCCGCGCGGACCCGGCTTCTCGCGCTGCGCGCACAAGGCGTGCGCAGCGCGCAGGTCGGGCCGCGCGAGATGATGGTGCCCAAGGTGTGGCTGCAGATGAAAGGCATCGACCTCGCGACGCAGGCGCGGCTGAAGGAGATCGCCCGGCAGGTCGACGGCAGCGAGCTGAGGGGCTGCCCGCCCTGAAACCTACCCGATCGGGTGCGGGCCGCCGGGGACGTGCTGTGCGACCAGCGCGAGCAAACGGTCGGCGCGCACCGGCTTCGTGATGTAGCCCACGGCGCCGAGCTCCTTGCCGCGATGGTCGCCTTCTTCCATGGAGGTAAGGAAGATCACGGGGATGTAGGGGATCGCCTTGTCCGCCTTGAGCGCCGCGATGAATTCGAATCCGTCCATGTGCGGCATGCTGACGTCGCACAGGATGAGGTCGGGCGGGCTGCGCAGCACCATGTAGCCCGCCGCGATCCCGTCCGGGGCGACGTTCACCTCGTACCCCGCCGCGCTCAGATGCAGCCTGAGCAGCTCCCGGATGCTTTCGTCGTCGTCTACGATGAGGATGGAGGCAGACATTGGGGGAGGGAGGACAGGTCGCGGGCCGGGCGGTGGTGCTGGTGCCCCGACTCGAACGGGGGACCTACTGATTACGAATCAGTTGCTCTACCAACTGAGCTACACCAGCACTGACTTCAGCAACGGCGATAACAGACGGCATCGGACTGCGCGCACAGCATCGGACTGCGCCACGTTTGGGACGCGTTATTCTATCGCGGACTTGCGTCCCACAGCCACATCACCCGCTTTTCCGGCGGGCTCCAGCTTCCGCGGGGCCCGGCTGACGGCATGCCTGCTCGTTTCCGCGGCGTTGCACATCGCCATGGTGGCGCAATTGCCCCGGCCGCGGCCCGCCGATGTGCCCAAGCCGCTGCTCGTGCGTCTCGCGGCCACGCCCGTCCAGGCCCCCCTTCGGGGTCCGCGCGCGAAGAGCTCGGCTCGGCGTGGTGAAGATCAGCCCATGGCGATCTCCAAGTCGGCGCTTGCTCGCCGCGTGCCGGCGGCGCCGGTCGAGCCGCCCCGCGCCGATGCCGAAAAGGTCCGCGAGCGCTTTCCGTTCCCGTCGTCGGCCGCCGAGGCCTATTCGGAGTTCAGCGAAGAGCTGCAGCAGGAAAAGTTGACCGAGGCGCAGCGGCGGGTCCCCCGCGGCAGCACGCTGGCGCGAGGCGCGCAGCCGACCGAGCCGATCATCCCGCGCTATCCGGCGCAGTCGCTGAATCGCGGGATAAAAGGCGGTGTGCTGCTCGAGGCGTTCATAGGCGCCGGGGGCGCCGTGGACGACGTCATCGTCATCGACGATGAGGGCGAGCCCGAGCTCGCGAGCGCGGCGGTTCAGGCCGTGCGCGGAGCTTCGTTCAGGCCGGCCGAGGGAGCGAGCGGCGCGACCCCGAGCCGGATCACGCTGCGGTTCCGGTTCACGTTCGAGTAGCGCCCGACCGGGCGCGAGGCCCGGCCTGCCTGCAGTCATCGCCGTGAAATAATGCCCGCGCAAGCCGGCGCCACCGCCGTTCGCTTGTGTCGGCGCGCCGCTCGTCGGAGGTCCATCGCGCAGCGCGGCCGGCTCAACTAGGATTACTCAGCCAAAAGGGGGACGGGATGTCACGCAACAAAGGCTTCACGCTCATCGAGCTCATGATCGTCGTCGCGATCGTCGGTATTCTCGCCGGCATCGCGCTTCCGATGTACACCGATTACGTCAAACGCGGCAAGGTCCAGGAAGCGACCGCGAACCTTTCGGACATGCGCGTCAAGCTGGAGCAGTTCTACCAGGACAACAGGACTTA
Organism: uncultured Enterobacteriaceae bacterium; assembly: GCA_964407355.1. Classification (GTDB taxonomy): domain Bacteria; phylum Pseudomonadota; class Gammaproteobacteria; order Burkholderiales; family SG8-39; genus SCGC-AG-212-J23. The sequence continues at coordinate 10,636 of CAYOVM010000024.1, read as the reverse complement.
TGTCGGCGCCTGCACCGCGGGCAGCGCCTCGGCGGTTCCCGCCGCGCCGGCCGTCAAATACTTCACCTTTACGTGCCCGACGCTGACAGCCACGGCATACACGGTCCAGGCTGTGGGCACCATAGCGGGCGCAGACCAGAGCATGGCCGGATTTACCTACACGATCGACCAGGCGAACGCCAAGACCACCACGCTTACGACGGCGTCGGGCTGGGTCACCAGCAACACGAGCTACACCTGCTGGATCACGAAGAAAGGCACCACGTGCTGAGCAGATCGCGCGGCATGTCCCTCATCGAGCTGATGATCGGGCTTGCCGTCCTGGGCATTCTGCTTGGCCTGGGCATCCCTGCCTTTACGACGATGCTGCAGAACCTCCAGATCCGCACCGCCGCCGAAGCCATCGTGAGCGGCCTGCAAACGGCGCGGAACGAGGCAGTGCGGCGCAATACCAGCGTGCGCTTCCAGCTGGTGAATTCCATGGACGTCGACTGCGACCTCGTGGAAACCGGTCCTCATTGGGTCGTCAGCCGCAACGATGCTTCGAGCAAGTGCAACGCGGCGCCGATCACCGCCTTCAGCGAGCCGAACGACACCTCGCTGCCGCAGATCCTCCAGAAACGCCTTGCGGAAGACGGCACCGCGACCCTGAACGCGACCGGCGCGGGCGTCGCCGCGACCACCGTCGTCTTCAACAGCCTCGGCCGGCCCGCTACGGGCGGCATCGACACCGTCGACGTCGCCAATCCGGCGGGCGGCAACTGCGAGCACGCTACAACGCCCGGAAAGATGCGCTGCATGCGCATCCGGGTCGGCACGGGCGGCCAGATCAGGATGTGCGACCCGAAGGTGACCGTGACGACCGACTCGAGGTATTGCTCATGAGCCGCGCCGTTCACTTCCGGGGCCAGCCGAAGCCGCCGCACATCGAAAGCGGCGTGATGCTCCTCGAGGCGCTGCTCGGCATCCTGCTCTTCTCCATCGGCATCCTCGGCCTGATCGGCATGCAGGGCGTGGCGATCACGAACACGACCGAAGCGCGCTATCGCAGCGAAGCGGCTTATCTCGCGAACCAGATCATCGGCCGCATGTGGATCGACCGGGCGAACCTCGCGAGCTATGCGCTCACCTCCTCCACGACTTCGTGCGCAGCCGCGCCCGCCGCCGTGAAGAACTGGCTGTGCCAGGTGGAAGGCGATCCGACCGCGACCCCGCCGCTGCCGGCGACGCTTCCGGGCATCACCACCGCGGCTGCGACCCGGCCCACCATCACGATCGCCACCGATACGGTGACCGTCACTTTGCGCTGGAGAATCTCGCCGAACGCGGCGATCACCGACAACTCCGACATCCGCAAGTACGTCGTGATCGCGAGGATCAATTGAGGCCCGGCATGAGCCACGGAAAAGCCCAGGGCGGATTCTCGATGGTCGAGCTGCTGGTCGGCGTCGCGATCGGCCTCATCGGCTGCGTCATCATCTTCCAGGTGCTGGCGGTCAACGAAGGCTACAAGCGCTCGACCACGGGAGGCGCGGACGCCCAGGTGGCCGGCGCGCTCGGCCTCTATGCCCTCGAGCGCGACATGAAGATGGCCGGCTACGGCATCAACGACCGCACCACGATCGGCTGCAACCTCGTCGGCTATACCAGCACGCGCTCGACGACCAACTACAACCTCCGGCTGGTGCCGGTCCAGATCCATGCCGGCGCCACCGCGGCCGATCCCGACATCATCAGCGTAAATACCGGAAATCCGCTCGAGTTCACGCCGGGCTACGGCTTGGTCGGCGCCAGCATGGCCCCCGGCGCGAATTTCAGGATCGAGGCCCGCGGCGGCGTTCGGCGCTGGGACTTTTTGGTTGCGGCGAAGCCGGGCGTGGCGAACTGCGTCCTGCTCAACGCCGTGAACCTGCCCCTCGATGGCGGAGCCCCCATCGCCTGCAGCGGCTCGAACACCACCGACGCGGTCGAAGTGTGCGCGGGCGTGGCCAAGACCGACCAGGACGGCGTCGCCCGCGCGTACAACCCGGCCGGCGGTATCACCGGCGCGCCGACCTTTCCGGTGGGAGTCTCGACGACGAACACGCGCTTTTTCAACATGGGCGCCGAGCCTACGTTCAACGTGTACCGGGTGATCAACAGCACGCTTTCGGTGTGCAACATGCGCGTGGCCGATTGCGGCAATACCGCGACGGCGGCGAACTGGTCGCCCGTCATCGAGAACGTCGTCTACATGAAAGCCCAGTACGGCATGGACACCAACGACGACGGCAAGGTGGACACCTTCGATTCCCGGATCTGCCGCGAGACCAGCGCCGCTTATACAAGCGGCGCAGGCGACAACTTCGGCGATGCCTGGACGACCAGCTCCGACAGCGATGCCAACGGGCTGCACGACACCTGGACGCCGGGGCTTCCCTCCACCTACGACTGGTCGAGGGTCATGGCGATCCGGGTGGCGATCGTCGTTCGCAGCGCGCAATACGAGAAGACCGACGTGACCGCGGCCACCATCAAGCTCTGGCCGGACGCCACCGTCCAGACCGGCTGCAACGGCACGGGCGTGCTCAACGGCGCCGCGGTAGTCGCCGGCCCCGTCTGGACCGTGCCGGACCGGCGCTATCGCTACCGGGTCTTCGAAACCGTCATTCCGCTTCGCAACATCATATGGATGCCCGAGTGAACCGCCTCCCCCATGGATCGATGCAGGCGCAGCGCGGCGTCGTGCTGTTCATCGCGCTGATCGTCATCGTGGCGATGGCGCTCGCCGGCCTCGCGCTGGTGCGCTCGATCGACACCAACGTGATCGTCGCCGGAAACATCGCCTTCAAGCAGGCGGCGACCAATGCCGCCGACCAGGGCGTGGAAGCGGCGCGCACCTGGCTCATGGCCAACAAGGCCACGCTAAGCGACGACCAGGTCACCAGCGGTTCGTCCGCGTACTACTCCAACTGGCAAAACACGACCGACCTGACGGGCAACGACCCGGCCAAGTCCGATTTCAACTGGAACGCCAACGCGCTCCAGGTCACCGCGGACGACGGCGCCGGCAACCGCGTGCGCTACGTGATCCACCGGCTTTGCCAGGATTCGAACACCACGACGGCCTCGACGTCCTGCGTGAAAGTCGCTTCGACGAGCGGCGGCGGCGCCAGCAGCTCGGGCGACTACAGCGGACGACGCGGCTACGAGGGCGGGTCGGGCTCTGGAGGCGGCGGCGGCGGCGCGCTCAGCCTGAACAACGGCATCGTTTATTACCGGATCACCGTGCGCGTAGATGGTCCTCGCAACACCACCAGCTACGTGCAGGCTTTGATGTACTGATGTCCTAGGGAGAAACGGTCATGGGTACGGCACAAAAATATTCCAGAACGGCAATCGCCTCGGCCATCGTGGCGGTGTACGGCGTCGTGCATCTCTCCTCGGTGCAGGCCGGGCCGACGATCATCAGCAACGAGCCGCTCGCCACCGCGACCACTCCGATCCCGCCCAACCTCATGTTCATCCTGGACGACTCGGGCAGCATGAACTGGGACTTCACGCCGGACTACGTGGACAATGCTCTGTGCCGCGATCGCAGCGGCAACGACAACACGCTGGATAGCTGCGTCCTGGGTGACCCTACTTTCTCGAGCCCAGACTACAACACCCAGTTTTACAACCCGGCGATCACTTATTTGCCGGGCTATGACGCGAATCTCGCGGCGCCCGCGGCGTCACCGGCGTACCTCAACCGGTCCAACATGACGAACTACAACACCTCGGCCCTTTGGGGCGCGGTGGAGAATGACCCGTATTCCAGCAACGTTCCTTCGGGAACCACCGACATCCGCACCAACAATACCGACGTGGTTTATTGCAATGACAACAGCCCGAACCAGGCCGAGCGGTTCAACGCGTCGATTTGCGTGGATCCGGTGGATACCAACATCAGGCCCACCGCAGAAGCCTCGGGCACCGGCGTGTGGCGCTACCCGAATCCGAAGGCAAACGGCAGCAACTCCGGTCAGTTCAGCAACCGCATAACCCGGACCGGAACGTCCACCAACCCCGTTCCGCCGTACTTCTACACCATCAGCCAGGTGCTTTTCTGCGTCAACCGGAACGCAAACACGTCCGGGACGCGGCCCTCGGGCAGCAACACCCACTCGAAGGCTTTCTTCGGAAAGGGAATGTTGCCTACCGCGGCGGTACCGAATCCGACGGACCGGTGCAGCACGCGCCGCTTCAATAACGGCACCTTCAATTTCCAGTACCCGCGCTTCGGCGTGATCCCCTACAACAGCAGCGCCGACACGGCATCGAACAATGCGCAGAGCGGGACAGACGCCTCCGCCGACCGGTGGGCCGGCATGTCAGGCTTCAGGCGCCACAACATCGTCGAGACTTCGGCCGGCAGCAACACGCTTCCGGCCAGCTATCCGAGCCGCGCGGATTCGGCGGTGTACACGAACCGGCCGGACTGCGGATTCGCCGCCTGCACCTATTCGCAGGAGATGACCAACTACGCGAACTGGCATGCGTACTACCGCAACCGCCTCACGATGATGAAAACCGCGGCCGGCCTCGCCTTCTACACCCTGGACGACAAGTTCCGCGTGGGTTTCATCACCATCAACCCGAACAGCCCGGTGACCAATGACAAGTATCTGCCGCTGAATACGTTCGGCGCGCAGCAAAAGAAAGACTGGTACACCAAGTTCTACAGCCAGCAGACCAACGGCAGCACTCCGCTGCGCACGGCGCTGTCGCGCGTCGGCCGCCACTACGCCGGCAAGACGGACCAGATCAACTCCGGCATGGGCTACGCCACGGGCTCGGTCAATCCCCAGGGAAATCCGGACTCGGTCATTGCGTCCTGCCAGAAGAACTTCGCTCTGCTCACGACGGATGGGTACTGGAACGGAACCGGTGGTGTACAGCTGGACGGCACCACCGCGATGACCGACCAGGACGGTACTATCTCCGGCACCCCCACGGCCAGGCCGTTCTTTGACAGCTCGTCCACCGGCAATACGCTCGCCGACGTGGCGATGTATTACTACAAGAACGACCTGCGGCCTTCGGTGATGGTGTCCGGCCAGGACATCTGGGAAAACAACGTTGCCCCCAGCGGGACGGACACCGCGACTTGGCAGCACATGACGACCTTCACTCTGGGTCTCGGCCTGGACGGAACGCTCGACTACCAGTCGAACTACGACGACACGCCCCCGCCGGCAGGCGACTACGCCGATATCCTGGCGGGCACCAAGGACTGGCCGGCGCCGTCGTCGAGCGGCGGCGACGAGAAGGCGCTCGACGACCTGTGGCATGCAGCCGTCAACGGCCGCGGCAAGTTCTTCAGCGCGCGCAATCCGAACACCCTGGCCGCCTCCCTTTCGGAGGCGCTGGGCTCGATCAATTCCGTCACCGGCGCGGGCGCCGCCGCGGCCACCTCGAACCTGCAGCCGTCCGCGGGAGACAACTGGGCGTTCACCGCCGAATACCAGACGGTCGACTGGTACGGCGACGTCAAGGCGCGCACCATCGACCTCCAGGGCGGCATCATCTCCAAGGTCACCCTCTGGTCGGCGCGTGACAAGCTGGATCTGAAGACTCCGGACAGCCGCTCCATCTACACGTTCACGACCGATACCACGAATTTCAGCAGCAAGCTGAAGCCGTTCACCTGGAGCAACGGCGCCGGGACGACCTATCCCACCGACACGAACCTGACGGCGACGGAGCAGACCTATTTCAATCCGGCCCAGCTGACCACGGCGAACCTGTGGAACGGCACCCAGCTCGCCGCGGCCAACGGTAAATCGCTGGTGGACTACATGCGCGGCGACCGCTCGAAAGAAGATACCGGCTCGAGTCTCACGACTGATCTTTACCGCGCGCGTGCCCACGTGCTGGGCGACATCATTTCCGCGCAACCGGTGTACATCAAGGGCCCGCCGTTCGAGTACACGGACAACGGCTACACGGCTTTCGCGGCCGCTCAGTCTGCGGCCCGCCTCGGCACCCTTTTCGTCGCTTCGAACGACGGCATGCTGCACGCCATCGAAACGGACCCGGACAACCTGCCGTATTACCAGACCGCCGGCATTACCACGGCGGCGCTTGGGGACGACACGTTCTCGGGCGGAACGAACGACGGCGGCGGCGAGCGCTGGGCTTTCATCCCGTCGCGGGTCATGCCGAACCTGTACAAGCTCGCGACGAAGAACTATATCCACCGCTGGTACGTGGACGGCACGCCGATCGTGGAAGACATCTGCGACACGGCGCTCACTGCAGCCCCGACCACCGCCACCGCCGGCCATACCTGTCCGGGCCAGTCCTCCTGGAAGACCATCCTGGTGGGCGGACTGAACGGCGGCGGGCGCGGCTACTACGCGCTCGACATCACCGATCCGACGGCTCCGAAGGCGCTCTGGGAATTCAACGCCCGCGACCCGTCGGTCACGGCCTGCGCCGCCACCACGGCGCTGGCGGTGGGCGCGAGCAGCGACTGCGACTTGGGCCTCACCTACGGCAACCCGATCATCACCAAGCTCCCGCTGGGCCACAACCTGTCGGGAAAATGGGTCGTGCTGGTGAGCTCCGGCTACGGCAACTACCCGACGGTGGACGGCTCCGCCGCGACCACCGGCGGCGACGGCAACGGCTATCTCTACATTCTGGATGCCTTCACCGGAACCATCATCGAGAAGATTCAGACCTGCAGCGGAACCCCCGGCACGGCGGGGGCGAGCTACGGCGATGCGGATCCCTGCGGATTCGCCAAGCTGAACACCTATCACCCGTTCAAGAACGACCGGATCGACAACTCGCCGGTCCGCGTCTACGGGACGACCGTCAAGGGCGAGGTCTGGCGCGTCGACCTGACCAAGCAGGTCACGCCGCGCGCCTACCTGGTCGCCACGCTCAAGGACGCCTCGGGCACGGCGCAGCCGATCACCACGCCGCCGGAGATGTACCTGCCGAGCGAGCTCGAAGCGATCGGCTTCACCAATCCCTGGGAAGCGCCGGCGGGCATTTATGTCGGAACCGGGCGTTACCTCGGGGTCCCCGACAAGACCGACCTGCAGCGCCAGTCGATCTACGCGATCAAGGACATTCCGGGCTCGACTACGACGCTTGCGAATGCGCGCCTCTCCCTCCAGACGCGCGCATTCGAGCCCGAGTTCCCCGATCCCACCTCAAGCCAGGTTCGGCGCACCATCGACAAGAACACCGTCAGGACCGATGCCTGGACGGCATCGAACGGCTGGTACATCGATTTCCCGGATGTGGCCAATGTCGCCACCGGCGAGCGGGTGAACGTGGATTTCCGCATCATCTCGACGACGCTGGTGATCCTGTCCAACATCTCGAAGGTGAACTCCTGCGTCGCCGGCGGCACGAGCTGGCTGAACTTCATCGATGTGAACACCGGCGGCACGATCGCCGGCCTCACGAACCCCTACGCCAGCGTCAAGCTCGCGGGCTCGCTGGGCGTCGGTATCAGCCCGATCCAGCTCGGCGACAAGATCAAGACCATCGTCACCACGGCGGACAACCAGCAGCTCACCTTCGACACGCCGATCGCGGGAAGCGACTTCCAGGGCCAGCGCGTGCAGTGGCGCGAGCTTACGCAGTAACGGGAACGGCGCTCGCCGATCCGGTGACCTGAACGGCGGCTAGCGCCGCGCGAGCTCGCGCGGCAGGGTGAAGACGACGCTCTCGGTGATCCCGTCGAGCGGCCGCACGCTCTCGGCGCCCATCGCCTTCAAGCGCGCGATCAGCTCCTCCACCAGGATCTCCGGTGCCGAGGCGCCGGCGGTGACGCCGATGCGCCGCTTGCCGGCGATCCACTCCGGTCGCAGGTCGGCGGCGCTGTCGACCATGTAGGCCTGCGCGCCGATGTTCTGGGCCACCTCGCGCAGGCGATTCGAGTTGGAGCTGTTGGGCGAGCCCACGACGATGACCACGTCGCACTGCGGCGCCATGAACTTGACGGCGTCCTGGCGGTTCTGGGTCGCGTAGCAGATGTCGTCTTTCTTCGGTCCCCGGATCGAAGGGAAGCGCGCCTTGAGCGCCTTTACCATGACCGCCGCGTCGTCGACCGAGAGCGTGGTCTGCGTGACGTAGGCGAGCTTGTCGGGCGAGGCGACCTCGAGCGCCGCGACGTCCTCCAGGGTCTCGACCAGGTGGATGCCCTGCCCCGCCTGGCCGACCGTGCCCTCGGCTTCCGGATGGCCGCGGTGGCCGATCATCACGATCTCGTGGCCGCTTTTCAGCATCTTGGCGACCTCGATGTGCACCTTGGTCACGAGCGGGCAGGTCGCGTCGAACACCTTGAGGCCGCGCTGCGCGGCGTCCGCCTGCACCGCCTTGGAGACGCCGTGCGCGCTGAAGATCACCGTGCCGCCGGTGGGCACCTCGTCCAGCTCCTCGACGAACACCGCGCCTTTCGCGCGCAGGTTCTCCACCACGTACTTGTTGTGCACGATCTCGTGGCGCACGTAGATCGGCGCGCCGAACTGCTCGAGCGCGCGCTCGACGATCTCGATGGCGCGCTCGACGCCGGCGCAGAAGCCGCGGGGATTGGCTAGCAGGAC
>CAYOVM010000024.1:0-1945 GCA_964407355.1 uncultured Enterobacteriaceae bacterium | reverse complement strand
TTTTCATAGGCCGCGTCGAACGCCGCCTCGAGGCGCGGGTGGACGCCGCGCAGCCGGTCGACCACGCTCTTCGCCCATTCGAAGTACTCGCGCCGGCGCTCGAGGCTCCATTGCGCCGGCGGATGCGCCGCGACATCGCGCAGGTTGGAGATCTTGTCGGCGAGCTTCACCAGCTTCGCCTCGGGGCTGATCGAGGCCGCATGCTCGACCTGCAGGCGCTTGCGCTCGGCCTTGGGCAGCGCGGTGTCGTCGGTGACCTCGGCGACGATCCGCGCGACGCGCGGGCCGAACGCGCTCTCCAGCTCCGCGGGCGTCGTGGCGGTGTCCTCCACCGTGTCGTGCAGCAGCGCCGCGGCCAGCACTTCGACATCGGTGATGCCGCCCTCGTTGACGAGCACGTCGGCAAGGCCGATCGGGTGGTTGATGTAGGGCGAGGCCTCGGCGTCCTTGCGCCGCTGGTCGCGATGCTTGTGCGCCGCGAAGGACAGCGCCCTAAGAAGAAGCGCCAGCTCGTTTTTCATGGAAGACGAACCCGTCCAGGATGAGGAGCGCCGCGCCGACCGTGATCGCGGAGTCGGCGACGTTGAACGCGGGGAAGTGCCAGCCGGCGGCGTGGAAGTCGAGAAAGTCGACCACGTGACCGAAGCGCAGCCGGTCGATCACGTTGCCGAGGGCGCCGCCGAGAATGAGGGCGAGCGCCGCGCGCAGCAGGTTGCTTTCCGGGCTGCGCACGATGAGAACGCTGACGATGCCCGCCGCGACGAGGGCGAAGCCGACCAGCAGCGGCGTCTGCCAGCCGGCCTCGCGGGCGAGAAAGCTGAACGCCGCGCCCTTGTTGAACACGAGGACCAGGTTGAAGAACGGCGTCACCGCGAGCCCTTCGCCGGGGGCGAAGCGCGCGAGCACGATCCACTTCACGAGCTGGTCGGCCACCGTGATCACGGCGGCGAGCCCGAACCACGGAAGCGGCTTAGGCATGCTCGCGCGGCTCCCCGGGGCCGTTCAGGTTGCTGACGCAGCGGCCGCAGAGCCCGTCGCCGTTCACGTCGGGACGATAGTGCCAGCAGCGCTCGCATTTGGGGAACTCGCTCGCTTTGACTGCCACCCGCAGCTCGCTCGAAGGGTGAATCCGCGTTGCGGAGGTCAGCATCACGTACCGCAGCTCGTCGCCGATGCTGTCGAGCGTCTCGTAGTCGCCTGGGGCCGCGTGCAGGTCTATCTCCGCCTGGAGCGACGAGCCCACCTTGCCGGCGGCGCGCAGGTCCTCGATGTCCTTCCTTACGGGAACGCGCAGCTCGCGCAGCCGGGACCATTTCGCGAGCAGCGCTTCGCCGTCGGCGGGAACCGGCAGCTCATACAGGGTCTGGAAGAACACGCTGTCCTCGCCGTCGCCGGTAAAGACCTGCCACAGCTCCTCGGCGGTAAAGGAGAGGATCGGCGCCATCAGCCGCACGAGGCTGTGCGTGATGTGGAAAAGCGCGGTCTGCGCGGAGCGCCGTGCCGGCGAGCCGGCGGCACAGGTATAAAGCCGGTCCTTGAGGATGTCGAGGTAGAACGCGCCCAGGTCCTCGGAGCAGAAGTTCTGCAGCTTCTGCACCACCAGGTGGAACTGGTATCCCGCGTAGTCCCCGGCGATCTCCTTCTGCAGCCGCGCGGTCAGCGCGAGGGCGTAGCGGTCGATCTCGACCATCTGCGGCACCGCGACCGCGTTCTTCGACGGATCGAAGTCCGAGGTGTTGGCGAGCAGGAAGCGCAGCGTATTGCGGATGCGGCGATAGCTCTCGACGACGCGCTTGAGGATCTCGTTCGAGATCGTGAGCTCGCCGCTGTAGTCGCTCGCCGCCACCCACAGCCGCAGGATCTCGGCGCCGAGCGTGCCCGAGACCTGCTGCGGCGCCATGCCGGTGCCCTTCGACTTCGACATCTTGCGGCCTTCCATGTCGAT
>CAYOVM010000023.1:0-24996 GCA_964407355.1 uncultured Enterobacteriaceae bacterium | reverse complement strand
GCGACGAAGGCGCCTCACGCAATGCGTGGCTCTACTCGTACAACCCGCTGACCGTGGAGCTGGTCTAGCGAAGAATCCTGCAGACTCTACCGCCGCTGTTGCAGCTGCTGTTGCAGCCGCTCTTGCCGATCGAAGTTGCGGTCAAACGGAGGATCGGCAACAGGGGCTTGCTTCATGAAATCCTGTATGGTCCGCCTTGAGATGTCGCGGCATTTCGGCAACTGAAGAAGCCTTTCCTGGTCCGTGCACGGCGGCGGTGAGGGCGGCTTCGGGAAAAAACTTCCATAAAACCACCTGTCGGCGAACCGCCTCGTGGCCTTTGGATCAGGCGATGCGGACGCGCGGATATGAAGGAGCGGCGCTCCGCCAACATCCTCGAAATAAGCGTCGTCATATTTCACACCGAGCTCCAACAGGTCCTTGCTCCACTCCCACTTGAGGTTCTGCAGCGCGGTGTTCTCATGAATCGAGCGGGCGAGTAACTGCTGAGGGTGCACTCCGGCAAGCCGCAGAAGCCCGCCGAATGCGTCCGCAAGAAGTTGGTCGAAGTTGTCCGGCGCGTGAAGCAAGCCAAGAGACGCTATGGAAACCCAGCTTCTGATTATTTGCCCCGGTGACTGGCGAAACGTAGGCTCGCTCGGCTTTATTTCGACTGACTTCGGCCCACGAGCTACGATCTTGAGAGCTGTCTCGCCGTTGAATCCCTGCGATATCCATTCGCCCTTCCACGGAGGAGCAACGCGCCCTCTAATACAACCCATAACCCAGTCGGAGCCGCCGAATGGGTTGTGGATGCTCCAGCAGTTCGGTTCATAGAAGGTCTCGGGAACTGGATTCGAATAGCACCACCAGCCCACCGCCTTACCCGCCAGCCGGGTTTCTAGAGTATCGCGATCCGGAACGCTCAGAGAGCGCTGCGGCAGCTCGAAGACCAGGTTCTCGAAGCTACCCATTCGAAAGCAGTTGTCCGACCGCTCTCCGCGCAGCCCCGCATCGACAATCGATCCGAGCTTCGCGCGCAAGTCTCTGAAATCCGCGATTAGCCAGAGTTCGAGGGTCGCTTTGTTTTCCGGTGGCGGCGTGATCTTTATGTTCAAGAACGCCCAGAAATCGGTGTTTACATCGATCCCCTGGTCCGTCTTGGTGGGTTCAGTATGCGGTCCAACGACCGCCCAGCCGGCCGGTGGCTTGACGGGCGGGTCGGCTGCATGAGCTCGCGCCACAATCGAAGCAAGAATCAGCAGCGCCGCGCAGGCGCGCAGCAAAATAGCGCTTGGCATTGAGGTTCCCCTACCTTTGTTGCCCGCTTTGGGTCGCGAGCTCACGACCGGGAGGGGTGGCTGAAAGCTTCGTACAGACAGATCGCCGCGGTGGCGGCGACGTTCAGCGATTCGGTGCCGGGCGCGGTCGGGATGGTGATCCTCAGGTCCGCTTCCCTGAGCGCCTGCGCGCTGATGCCTTTCCCCTCGCTGCCGAAGACCCAGCCCAGCCGGCCGGAAAGATCCGCCTCTTTCAGGGCGATTCCTCCTTTCGGAACGGTACACAGCAGCTTGCCGCTGTATGTGCTTAAAAGACGCGGCAGCTCATCCGAGGCGGTAATCGTCAAGCCGAAGTGCCCGCCCATCCCGGCGCGCAGCACTTTCGGCGACCACGGATCGGCGCAGGCGCGGTCGAGAACGATCGAGGCGATGCCGAAGGCGGCCGCGGTGCGGATGATCGCGCCCACGTTTCCCGCATCCTGGATGCCCTCGAGGAATACGCAGTGACCGTCGAAGAGCGCCTTCGAGGCGGGAGTCTCGATCTCGGCGGCGATGCCCTGCGGCGTTTCGGTATCGGCAATGGCCTTGAAGACGCTCTGCGAGAGCTCCTGCGGAACGATGCCCGCGCGCTTGATGAGCGTTTGGATTTCGGGATCGTCGACTTTCTCCTCGCTCACGAGAAGAACGGACGGCGTAAGGCCGGCATCGACAAGCGCGGCGACAAGGTGAGGCCCCTCCACGAGCGCACGCTTTTCCGCTTTTCTGAAGCGCGCGTCCTGCGCGAGCCTCATCCAGCGCTTGACCCGCGGGTTGTCGCGCGAGCTGATCATCGAGGACGCGGCGGGATCAGGCGCGCCTGCCGCGCAAGCCCTGCCTGACCTTGCCCAGCATCTGATCGACCAGATCTACATGCGTCGCCGCGTCCGGCTCGCTGCGGACGTCGGCGTATTCGCGCTTCAGGCGCTTGCTGTGCTGATCGAATTTCGCGAGCGTGGTCCGCTTCGGCGCGAGCGCCGCCCCGCTCGAGAGCTTGGTGGCGTCGCAGAACATGCGATAGCTGCGGATGCGCAGCGTTTCCGCCATGGCGCTCCAGCTCTGCGCGAACAGATCGTTCTGGAAAAAGACCCCGACCGCGTAGAAGCTGCGGCGATGGATCTCGCACGGGCCGAAGCGTCCGAGCGATTCCAGGTGCTCGGGAGTGGCGTAGCCCTTGTGCTTGTCGAAGCCGTATTGCGGGTACCGGTCGTGGAGCGCCTGCATTTCCGCGTCGCGAGCGGTCTTCGCGAGGATCGAGGCGGCCGAGATCGGCTTGTGCAGCGCGTCGCCGTCGACGAACGCGCGCGCCTTGCAGCCGAGATCCTTCGGGCAGCTGTTGCCGTCCACCCAGACCTCGTGCGGCTTTACGGCGAGGGCCTGCACCGCGCGCTGCATGGCGAGCATCGAGGCGTGGAAGATGTTGATCCGGTCGATCTCCTCCACCGTCGCAAAGGCGACCGACCAGGCGATGGCGCGCTCCTTGATGCGTGCCGCGAGCACGTCGCGGCGCTCGGCGGTGAGCACCTTGGAGTCGGCAAGGCCGTTCACGCGGCGTGCCGGGTCGAGGATCACGGCGCCGGCGTAGACCGGGCCGGCGAGCGGCCCGCGGCCCGCTTCGTCGACTCCGCACACCACAATGCTATTTGCGTTTTTTATCGAGAACCCCCAGCACGGCATCGGCCGCCTTGACCGCCGTATTTTGCCTGAGCAGCTCGTGGAATTCATGGAAACGCTCGACCTGGCGGCGCTGGCCGGCGGTGTCGCGCAGCAGATCGAGGAGCGCCTGCGCGAGCCCGGCCGGCGACGCCTTTTCCTGGATCAGCTCCGGCACCAGGAACTCGCCCGCGAGGATGTTGGGCAGGCCGACATAGGGCAGGTAGAACAGCGACCGCATCACCGCGGAGGTGAACGCCGACTGGCGGTAGGCGATCACCATCGGCGTCTTGAAAAGCGCCGCTTCGAGGGTCGCGGTGCCGCTCGCGACGAGCGCGATGTCGGCGGCGGCAAGCGCCTCATGCGAGTGGCCGAAGAGCAGCGTGAGCGGCAGATCGGTGCGCTGGTGCTGGTGCAGGGCGAGCTCGAACATGTCGCGCGTCTGCCGCGTGGCGGTCGGGCACACGAAGTGCACGTCGGGCACTTCCTGGCGGAAGCGGTGCGCCGCGAGCACGAAGGCGGCCGCCATGTACTTCAGCTCCGAGCGCCGGCTGCCGGGAAGGAGCGCGACGATCAGCTTGCCCGAGGGCAGCCGCAGCTGCGCGCGCGCCTCGTCCTTCTTCGGCTTCTGCGGAATGACGTCGGCCAGCGGATGGCCCACGTACGTGACCGGAACGCCGGCCTTGCGGTACAGCGGCTCCTCGAACGGGAACATCACCAGGATGTGGTCGACGGAACGCGCGATCTCCCGGATGCGCCAGCCGCGCCAGGCCCAGATCGAAGGGCTGACGTAGTGGATCGCGGGAATGCCGGCGTCCTTGAGGCGCCGCTCCAGGCCGAGGTTGAAGCCGGACGAATCGACGCCGATGAAGAGGTCCGGCCTGGCCTGCAGCAGCTCGCGCGCGAGCTTGCGCCGGATCGCCATGATCTCGCCGAGGTGTCCGAGCAGCTCGGCGTAGCCGCGCACGGAGAGCTTGTCCATCGGAACCGCGGACTTGAATCCCTCGTTCGCCATCCGCGGGCCGCCGATGCCGGCGAAGTCGATCGGCCGGCGGCGCGCCTTGAGCGCGGCCATCAGGTGAGCGCCGAGCAGATCGCCCGAGGCCTCGCCGGCCACCATGCCGACGCGCAGTTCGCGGCTGTCCACTAGCGCAGGATGCCGCGTTTGCTGTTATTGATGAATTCCAGGAACAGGCGCACTTCCGGAAACGCGGCCGCCTGGGTCTCCAGCTCCCGCTTCGCCTCCTCGAGCCCGAGTCCGCTGCGGTACAGCGTGCGGTAGGCGCGCTTGAGGGCGTTGATGGACTCGGGCGAGAAGCCGCGCCGCTTGAGGCCTTCGCTGTTCAGGCCGTAGGGCTTCGCCGTGTTCCCCGCCGCGGTGACGTACGGCGGCAGGTCCTGCGGCAGGTAGGTGCCCATCCCCGTGAAGGCATGCGCGCCGATGTGCACGAACTGATGCACCAGGGTCGTCGCGCCGAGGATCGCCCAGTCGCCGACCCGCACGTGGCCGGCGAGCTGGCAGGCGTTGGCGAAGATCGCATGGCTGCCGATCATGCAGTCGTGCGCGAAATGCACGTAGGCCATGATCCAGTTGTCGTCGCCCACCCGGGTCGCTCCCGCGTCGAGCGTGGTGCCGCGGTTGATGGTCACGTATTCGCGGATCGTGTTGCCGTCGCCGATTTCCACGAGCGTGTCCTCGCCGGCGTATTTCTTGTCCTGCGGCGGGCCGCCGATCGAGGCGAAATGGAAAATGCGGTTGCGCCGCCCGATGCGCGTGCGCCCGTCGAGCACCACGTGCGAGCCGATCCAGCTCTCCTCGCCGATCTCGACCTGCGGGCCGATCACCGAGAACGGTCCCACGACGACATTGCGCGCGAGGCGCGCGGCGGGATCCACGAGGGCGCTCGGGTGGATCCCCCCGGTCATGTCCCGACCGCGCAGAGGATGGTGGCCTCCGCGGCGAGCTCGCCGCCGACCCGCGCCTCGCACTTGAACCGGCCGATGCCTCGCAGCTGGCGCTCCATGTGGACCTCGATCTCGAGCTGGTCGCCGGGCACGACCGGCCGCTTGAAGCGCGCGTGGTCGATGCCGACGTAGTAGTAGAGGGAATCCGGATTGGGCTTCTCGCCGCGCGAGCGGAACACGAGCACGCCGGCCGCCTGCGCCATCGCCTCGAGGATCAGCACCCCCGGCATGATCGGCCGCGTCGGGAAATGGCCCGGGAAATACGGCTCGTTGGCCGAGACGTTCTTCACCGCCAGGATGCGCTTGAAGGGCTCGAACTCCTTGACGCGGTCGAGCATCATCATCGGGAAGCGCTGCGGAAGGTGCGCGAGCACCTCGTTGATGTCCATCTCAGCCACGTTTTTTCTCCTTTGCTTCCAGCTTGCGCACGCGGTCCAGGAGCGCGGCGAGCTGCCGCACCACGGCCGTGTTGCGCAGCCAGGAGGTGTGCTCCTCCGAGGGATACAGGCCGGTGTAGGTCCCGGCCTTGGGCAGCGAACGCGTGACCACGGTGGCGCCGGAAATCGCCACGTGGTCCGCGATACTGATGTGGCCGACGATCTGCGCGCTGCCGCCGATCGTGCAATGGGCGCCGATGTCGGCGCTGCCGGCGATCCCGACGCAGCCGGCGATCGCGGTATGGGCGCCGATGCGCACGTTGTGGCCGATCTGGATCTGGTTGTCCATCTTCACCCCTTCCTCGATCACCGTGTCGTCGATCGCGCCGCGGTCGATGGTGGTGTTGGCGCCGATCTCGACGTCGTCGCCGATGACCACGCGGCCGATCTGCGGGATCTTGATCCAGCGCCCGCTTTCCCGGGCGATGCCGAAGCCGTCGGCGCCGATCACCGCGCCGCTGTGGACGATCACGCGCGCGCCCAGGACACAGCCCGGATACACCACCACGCCGGGATAGAGGCAGCTGTCGTCGCCGATCGAGACGCCTTCCCCGACCACGCACTTCGGGCCGATCGACACGCGCGCGCCGAGCCTCGCCGTCGCCGCCACCACCGCCGAGGGATGCACGCCGCTCTTCTGCACGGTCATGGGATTGAAAAGCTGCGACACGCGCGCGAAAAACGCATACGGATTCTCGCAGACGATGCGCGGCAGCGCCGTCAGCGCCTCGTTCTCGCTCGAGAGGATGACCGCCGCGGCGCGCGTTCCGGCGAGGGCCGCCTTGTAGCGCGGGCTGGTGAAGAAAGAGATCTCGCCGGCGCCGGCGCGCTCGAGCGATCCGACCTGGCGGATCGGCGTCTGCGCGTCGCCTGCGACGCGGCCGCCGAGGCGCGAGGCGATCTCCCCGAGCGTCATCGGCGCGGCGGGCATGCCGTCACTTCGCCGGAGGCTTGCCTTCCAGCGCCTTGATCACCTTGTCGGTGATATCGATGCGCGGGCTCACGTAGGCCGGCATCTCCTGGAAGATGATGTCGAACTTCTCCTGCTCGGCGATCTGGCGGATCACCCGGTTGGCCTGCTCGACCACCTGCGCGAGCTCCTCGTTGCGCCGGGCGTTGATGTCCTCGCGGAACTCGCGCTGCTTGCGCTGGAAATCGCGGTTGAGGTCGCCGAACTCGCGCTCCTTGTTGCGGCGCTGGGTCTCGCTCATGGTCACCGAGTTCTTGTCGAGCTCGTCCTGCATGCGCTTGAGCTGGTCGGCCATCTTCGCCAGCTCGTCGTCGCGCTTCTTGAACTCGCCCTCGAGCTTCTTCTGGGCGCGCATCGCGGGCGCCGAATCGCGCAGGATGCGCTCGGTGCTGACGAAGGCGATCTTGCCGGGAACGCCGGCCGGCGCCGCCGCCTGCGCCTGCGCCTGGGCAAGCGCGGGAAAGGCCGCCGCCAGCACGGCGCAGAACACGCTCGCTTGCAGTTTCATGTTGTCGGATCCGCCCTCAGAACACACTGCCGAAGGTGAATTGTAACCTCTGAATGTTGTCCCCTTCCTTGCGGTTTAGCGGCTGGCCGTAGGACAGGCGCAAGGGACCGAAGGGCGAGGCCCAGCTCAGGCCGATGCCGGTCGAGTAGCGCAGCTCGCCCAGGTCGATCGGGCGCCCCTGGCCATACACCTGGCCGCCGTCGACGAACCAGGCGAGGCGCAGCGCGTTGTCCTTGCTCGCCCCCGGCATCGGAAACTGGAACTCGGCGGTGCCGACGATCCTGCGGTTGCCGCCGATGACGTTGCCGGCCGCGTCGCGCGGGCCGAGCGAGAACGAGTTGTAGCCGCGCACCGAATCGGCGCCGCCGGCGTAGTAGTTCTTGAAGAACGGCAATGGCTTGTCGCCGTACCCGCCGGCGTAGCCCAGGTCGGCGCGCAGGAACAGGGTGTAGTCGCGCGACAGCGGGTAGAAATACTGGTGCAGGTAGCCGAAGCGGTAGTACTGGAGGTCGCCGCCCGCGAACTCGCCGCTGACCCTGGACAGGTTCCCGTCGGTGGGACGGATCAGGCTGTCGCGCGTATCCATCGCCCAGCCCGCGGTCAGCGCGCCGTACTGGTAGTTGTTGCCGAAAGTGCTCACGAAATTGAGGTACTGCTGCGGGCTGGTTTCGAAGGTCCGCAGCTGCACCGTCTCGGCGTTGACGCCGAAGTTGATCGAGACCTTCTCCGAGATCGGATAGCCGAACTTCACCCCGCCGCCCAGGGCATCGGTGCTGTAAGGGCCGACCGCAAGGGCGGAAGCGTCGGTCTTGCGGCGGTAGACGTCGAAGCCCTGGCTCACGCCGTCGACCGTAAAGTACGGATCGAGGTAGGAGAGCGAGTAGACCTTGTTCACCGAGCCGGAGTTGATCGACGCGGAGAGGAACTTGCCGGTGCCGAAGGCGTTGGTCTGCTGGATCGAGGTCGACAGCACGAATTTCTCGACGCTCGAGAAGCCGGCGCCGAGCAGGAGCGCGCCGGTCGGCTTCTCCTTCACCGTGTAGAGGACATCGACCTGGTCGGGCGTGCCCTCGACCGGCTGGGTCTCGACCCCGACCTCGCTGAAATACTGGGTCCGGTCGATGCGCCGCTTCGAGAGCTGGATCTTGGAGGCGTCGTAGAACGCGCCCTCGAGCTGGCGCATCTCGCGGCGCACCACCTCGTCGCGCGTCTTGTTGTTGCCCGCGACGCCGATGCGCCGCACGTACACCCGCCGGCCCGGGTCGACGACGATGTTGAAGCCGACGGTGCGCTTCTCCTTGTCGAACGTCGGCACCGCGTTGGCATTGGCGAAGGCGTAGCCGTCGTTGCCCAGGCGCTCGGAGATCGCCTTGGTGCTCGCCGCGAGCTTCTCGCGCGAGAACACGTCGCCCGGCTTGATCTGCACCAGCTTCTGCAGCTCCTCCTTCGGCACCGGCGTCTGCCCGCTCAGCTCGACCTCGGAGACGGTGTACTTCTCGCCCTCGACGATGTTCACCGTGACGTAGATGTCTTTCCGGTCGGGCGTGATCGACACCTGGGTCGACTCGATGTTGAAGTCGATGTAGCCGCGGTTCTGATAGTACGAGCGCAGCGTCTCCAGGTCGGCGGACAGCTTCTCGCGCGCGTAGCGGTCGTGCTTCGTGTACCAGGTGAGCCAGCCCGGGGTGCGCAGCACGAAGAGGTCGATCAGCGTATCCTCGTCGAACGCCTGCGCGCCGACGATGTTGATGCCGCGGATCTTCGCCACGTCGCCCTCGGTGACCGCGAAGCTGATGCCCACGCGGTTGCGCTCGAGCGGCGTGACGGTCACCTGGACTTCCGCGGCGTACAGGCCCTTGGACAGGTACTGGCGCTTGATCTCCTGCTCGGCCGTGTCGAGCAGCGAGCGGTCGAAGATGCGCCCGTCGGCGATGCCGAGCTCGCGCAGCGCCTTGCGTATGTTGTCGGGCTCGAACTCGCGCAGGCCGGTGAAGTCGATCTGCGCGATCGCCGGGCGCTCCTGCACCATCACCACGAGGACGTCGCCGTCGACCTCGAGCCGCACGTCCTGGAAAAAACCGGTGGCGAAGAGCGCGCGCACCGCCTGCTGCGCCTTCTCCTCGTTCATGGTCTCGCCGACCTTCACCGGCAGGTAGCTGAAGACCGTGCCCGGCTCGGTGCGCTGCAGGCCCTCGACGCGGATATCCTTGATCGTGAACGGCTTGAAGGACTGCGCTGCCGCTTCGCCCGGTGCGACGGCGGCGGCGGCAAGCAGACAGGCGGCAAGCACCGCGCCGAGGATTCCGGAGCGCCGCATTCAACCGCTCAGCAGGCGATTCAAGTCGTTATAGAAAGCGAAGGCCATCATCACGAGCAGCAGCGCAAGACCGACGCGCTGCCCGAGCTCCATCACGCGCTCGGAAACGGGCTTGCCCTTCACGAGTTCGATCGCATAGTACATCAGGTGCCCGCCGTCGAGCAGCGGGATCGGCAGCAGGTTCAGCACGCCGAGGCTGATGCTGATGAGCGCGAGGAAGGTGAGATACGAGATCCAGCCCATCTGCGCCGACTGGCCGGCGAAATCGGCGATCGTCACCGGACCCGAAAGATGCCGCCACGACACCTCGCCCACCACCATCTTGCCGAGCATCTTCAGGCTGAACACCGCGATGTCGAAGGTTTTCGCGACCGCCTTGCCGAGGCTCGCGAGCGGGCCGTGCTGCACGCGGATCGTCATCCGCTCGGTATGCTCCGGCGGCACGCGCGGCCCGGCGCCGATGCGGCCGATGCGCCCCTCCCCCGCGGCCACCGCATCGGGAACCACTTCGATGGTGAGCGACGTCTCGCCGCGCTCGATCGCGAGGCGCAACGGCGCGCCGGGACGCGCGCGCACCGCGGCGACCATGGCTTCCCACGTGGCGATCGGCTGGCCGTCGGCGCGCACCACGCGGTCGCCTTCCTTCAGGCCGGCGCGATCTCCCGCGCCGCCGGCGACCAGCATGCCGATCACCGGCTCGAGCGACGGGCGGTAGAGGCGCAGGCCAATCCGCTCGAGCACGTCGCTTTCCACGTCGTCGGTGGAAAAGTCGCGCAGATCGAGCGTCGCCGCGGCGATCTGTCCGCGCTCGTCCTGCGTCTCCAGGCGCACCGCGCCGCGCTGCAGCGCGACCTGCAGCACGCGCCAGCGCACGTCCTGCCAGGTCGCGACCGGCTCGCCGTCGACGGCGCGCACCGTGGCGCCCGCGTGCAGGCCGGCCGCGGCGGCGATCGTGCCGGGCGGCGGCTCGGCGATCAGCGGCCGCGCCTCCGGCAGGCCGTACATGAACAGGCCCGCGTACACGAGGATCGCGAACAGGAAATTGAATGCCGGCCCCGCCACGACGATGAGGAACCGCTTCCACACGTTCTGGCGGTTGAACGCGCGCGGCAGCTCGGCCGGCTCGACCGGCCCTTCGCGCTCGTCGAGCATCTTCACATAGCCGCCGAAGGGGATGGCGGCGACGACCCATTCGGTCTGATCCGGGCCGATTCTTTTCGTGAACAACGGACGGCCGAAGCCCACCGAGAAGCGCAGCACCTTCACGCGGCACAGGCGCGCCATGAGGTAGTGGCCGTACTCGTGCACGACGATCAGGATGCCCAGCGCGACGATGAAGGCGACGAGCGTATGCAGGAAGCTCATGCGGCGCGGCCCAGCTTTCTCGCGACGCGGCCCGCGGCGGCGCGGCGCGCATCGGCGTCGGCGGCGAGGACCGACGCGAGATCGGTGCCCGAGCCTGCTTTGAAATCGTTCAGGGTGTCCTCGATGACGCCGGGAATCGCCGTGAACGGCAGCCTTCCCTCGAGAAACGCCTCGACGGCCACCTCGTTCGCCGCGTTCAGCGCCGCGGGCGCGGTGCCGCCGGCGCGCAACGCCGCGTAGGCGAGCGGCAGGCAGGGGAAGCGCTGCTCGTCGGGCCGCTCGAAGGACAGGGTCTTCATGGCGGTGAGGTCGAGCGGCTGCGCGCCGGAGGCGATGCGCTCGGGATAGCCGAGCGCATGCGCGATCGGCACGCGCATGTCCGGGTTCGACATCTGCGCGATGACCGAGCCGTCGAGGTACTCGACCATCGAGTGCACGATGCTCTGCGGATGGATCACCACCTCGATGCGCTCGGGCTCGAGATCGAACAGCCAGCGCGCCTCGATCACCTCGAGCCCCTTGTTCATCATGGTGGCGGAGTCGACCGAGATCTTGCGCCCCATCACCCAGTTCGGATGGGCGCAGGCCTGGTCGGGGGTCACGCCGCCGAGCTTGTCGAGCGGCAGCGCGCGGAACGGGCCGCCCGAGGCGGTGAGGATGATCTTGCGGATCGATTTCTTCGCGGAAAAGCACTGGAAGACGGCGTTGTGCTCGCTGTCGACGGGGAGGATCTCGGCGCCGCTGTCCTGCGCGGCGCGCATGAAAAGCTCCCCGGCCATGACGAGCGCCTCCTTGTTCGCGACGAGCACGCGCTTGCCGGCGCGCGCCGCGGCCAGCGTGGCCGCGAGCCCGGCGGCGCCGACGATCGCCGCCATCACCGTGTGACACTCAGGATCGGCGACCACGAGCTCGAGCGCCGCGGCGCCGAACAGCAGCTCGCTTCCCGCCTGCGAAAATTTTTCCGCGAGCGCGCGGTCCGCGGCGACCCCCGACAGCACCGCGTAGCGCGGCCGGTGCCGGCGGCAAAGCTCGAGCAGCGCGCCGGCGCCCGCATGCGCGGTGAGAGCGAAGACGCGATAGCGCTCGGGATGGCGCGCGAGGACGTCGAGCGTGCTCGCCCCAACCGATCCTGTCGCCCCGAGCACCGTCACGTTCATGAATTCATTTCCCAACGATCCACGGCAGTAGCAGCGCGGCCAGCGGCAGCGTGGCCGTCGCGCTGTCCACCCGATCCAGGATTCCGCCATGACCGGGCAGGAGCGTCCCGCTGTCTTTCACCGCGGCCTGCCTCTTCACCGCGGACTCGAACAGGTCGCCGAGGATGCTGAGAACGGCGATCAGCGCGGCGGCGGCGAGATAAGGCAGCCATCTCACTTCGGCCAGCGCCCCGCAGATGATAGCGTAGGCGAGCGCACCCAGAAGCCCGCCGATCGCGCCTTCGCGCGTCTTGCCGGGGCTGATCGAAGGCGCGAGCTTGTGCCGGCCCCAGGCGCGGCCGGTGAAATAAGCGGCGGTGTCCGCGATCCATACGAGCCCGAGCACCAGCAGCACCTGCAAGGGCGGCAGCACCGCCATGGCGAGCGCTGTCGGGAGCAGCACTACGAAGCCCGCCACCGCGAGCGCCTTGACGTGATGGGCGCTCACGCCGCGCCACATCCACGGCGGCGCCACGGCGATCCAGAAGATCGCGGAGACGATGAAGGCCGCCTGCCACGGCTCGGTGTTGTAGAGAACGATCAGGCCGAACGCCATCGCGGCCGCGTAAGCCCACGTGGCAACCCGCCCGAGGCGGCAAAGCTTCGCCCATTCGAACCCGCCCAGCGCGCAGATCGCCGCGAGCAGCGCGACGAGCCAGGGACGCGGCAGCAGGAAGAGCGCCGCGAGCAAAGCGGCGATGAGCACCGCCGCAGTCGCTACCCGCGCCGCCAGCGCGCCCGAAGGTCGACCCGCGGGCGCGGTCACAACCTCAGGCGACCTCGGCCCGCTTCGCCTGCTCGAGCTGCTCGCTGGTGCGGCCGAAGCGGCGCTCGCGGCTGCGGTAGGACTCGATCGCCCGGTCGAGCGCGGCGGCGTCGAAGTCGGGCCAGAGCGTCTCGGTGAAATAAAGCTCGGTGTATGCGAGCTGCCAGAGGAGGAAATTGCTGATCCTCTGCTCCCCGCCGGTGCGGATGAAAAGGTCCGGCTCCGGCGCGTAGCTCATGGCGAGATAGGGCGCGAGATCCTCCTCGCGGACCTCCTCTTTCCGCCCTTTGTCCTTCAGGAAGGCATTCAGGGCCTGCACCACGTCCCAGCGGCCGCCGTAGTTGGCGGCGACCGAAAGCGTGAGCCTGCGGTTGCGGGCCGTGATCGCCTCGCCCTGCTCTATGAGCTGGCGGATCTTGGGATCGAAGCGGCTGGTATCGCCGACCACCTTGAGGCGCACCCCGTTGCGGTGCAGCTTCTCGACCTCGTTCGCGAGCGCGCCCTGGAAGAGCTGCATGAGCAGCGCCACCTCCTCGGGCGGCCGGCGCCAGTTCTCCGAGCTGAAAGCGAACAGGGTGAGGTATTCGATGCCGCGATCGGCGCAGGCGCCTACGACGGCGCGCACCGCTTCGACGCCGCGCTTGTGCCCGGCGAAGCGCGGCAGGTGGCGGCGCTTCGCCCAGCGGCCGTTGCCGTCCATGATGATCGCGACATGGCGCGGAACTTCGCCGTGCCGAGGCACCTCGCGCGTCGAGCTGGAGTGATCCTCCTCGCCCGGATTCCTGCCGGACCGGTCGATTTTCACGCTCATACCGCCAGCAGCTCGGCTTCTTTCTGCTGCAGCAGCTTGTCGATCTCGCCGATGTGGCGGTCTGTGAGCTTCTGCACGTCGTCCTGGGCGCGGCGCTCGTCGTTCTCGGAGATCTCCTTCTTCTTGAGCGACTCCTTCAGGTGGTGGATCGCGTCGCGGCGCAGGTTGCGCACCGCCACCTTCGCGTTCTCCGCCTCGTGCTTCACCACCTTGATGAGCTCCTTGCGCCGCTCCTCGGTGAGCGAGGGCATCGGGACCCGCACCGTCTCGCCGCTCGAGGAGGGATTGAGCCCGAGGTCGGACTCGCGGATCGCCTTCTCGATCGCCTGCGCCATCTTCTTCTCGAAGGGCGTGACCCCGATGGTGCGCGAGTCCATCAGCGTCACCTTCGCCACCTGGTTGAGCGGCGTGGGCGTGCCGTAGTAGTCGACCATGATGTGGTCGAGCAGCCCGGTGTGCGCGCGGCCGGTGCGCACCTTGCCGAGGTCGTTCTTGAACGACTCGATGCTCTTGCCCATCTTCTGCTCGGTGTTCTTCTTAAGCTCTGGGATCATCGCGTCCTCGCGCCGTCGTACGGATCAGCCTAGCAAATCATACGTGAACCAGGGTGCCCTCGTCCTCGCCCACCACCACGCGCTGCAGGGCGTCCTTCTTGAAGATGCTGAACACGTTGATCGGCAGCTTCTGGTCGCGGCACAGCGTGAGCGCGGTCGCGTCCATGACCTTGAGGTTGCGGCTGATCGCCTCGTCGAAGCTGATCCGGGTGTAGCGCTGGGCGCGCGGGTCCTGCTTGGGATCCGCGGTATAGACGCCGTCGACCTTGGTAGCCTTCAGCACGATCTCGGCCGCCATCTCGCTGCCGCGCAGCGCGGCGGCGGTGTCGGTGGTGAAAAACGGGTTCCCGGTACCGGCGGCGAAGATCACGATCTTGCCTTCCTCGAGGTAGCGGATGGCCTTGCCGCGGATATAAGGCTCCACCACCTGCTCGATGTTCAGCGCCGACAGCGCCCGGCTCGCGAGGCCCGCGTGGCGCATCGCGTCCTGCAGCGCGAGCGCGTTCATGACGGTGGCGAGCATTCCCATGTAGTCCGCGGTGGCGCGATCCATCCCCGCCGCCCCGGGCGCGACGCCGCGGAAAATGTTGCCCCCGCCGATCACCACCCCGATCTCCACGCCCATGCGCGAGACCTGCGCGATCTCCGACACGATCTGCTCGATGGTCTGCCGGTTGATGCCAAACGCATCCTCGCCCATCAGGGCCTCGCCCGAGAGCTTGAGCAGGATGCGCTTGTATTTCGGCGCCGGCATCTAGTGCGCTTTGCCCGCCTGCGCCATCACCTCGGCGGCGAAATCGCCCGACTTTTTCTCGATGCCCTCGCCCACGACGAAGAAGGCGTAGCTGTTGATCTTGGCTTTCCTGGCCGCCAGCATCTTCTCCACAGTCTGCTTGTCGTCTCTGACAAAGGGCTGACCAAGAAGCGTCATTTCGCCGACGAACTTGCTGAGCGATCCCTCGACCATCTTTGCCGCGATCTCGGGCGGCTTGCCGGACTCCCTGGCGCGCGCTTCCTGGATTTTTCTTTCTTCATTTACAACTTCGGAAGGTACCTCGCCCTTGCTCATGTACTTTGGCCTGGCGAACGCGATATGCATGCCCAGGTCCTTGCCGACTTCTTCGGGCCCTTCGTAGTCGACGAGGACGCCGATCTTGACGCCGTGCAGGTACAGGCTCAGCTTGCCGGCGGCCTGAAGGCGGCGGAAGCGGCGGATCGAGATGTTCTCGCCGATCTTCTGCACCAGGAGCTGGCGCCGCTCCTCGATTTTGCCGGCGGAAAGCTGGGACAGGTCCTTCGGATTCTGGGTCGCCACGGTTTCGGCGAGCGCCTGGGCGAACGCCAGGAAATCCTCGTTCTTCGCGACGAAATCCGTCTCGCAGTTCAGCTCGACCAGCGCGCCCGTCTTCGCGTCCGGGGAGAGAAACGCCCCGATCACGCCTTCCGCGGCGACGCGGGCGGCGGCCTTGGTGGCCTTGGCGCCGCTGCGGATGCGCAGCAGCTCTTCGGCTTTTTTCAGGTCGCCGCCGGCCTCGGTCAGCGCCTTCTTGCACTCCATCATCCCGAACCCGGTCAGCTCGCGCAGCTCTTTCACCAGGTTCGCGCTTATTTCCGCCATTTCCTTGCTCCTTGCCTTCTGCAGTAGATTGAAAAAAAGGGGCGCTGGGCCCCTTTTTTCGGTTTCTCGAGCGGGGGCTATTCGCCGCCCTCTTCTTCTTCCACCTCCACGAACTCGTCGCGCGAGGCGGCGGCCACTTCCTCCACCGACTGGCTGCGGCCCTCGAGGATGGCGTCGGCCATGCCGCGGGCGTACAGGCGGATCGCCCGGCTCGAGTCGTCGTTGCCGGGAATCACGTAGCTGATGCCGTCCGGGGAATGGTTGGTGTCGACCACGCCGATCACCGGCACGCCGAGCTTGACCGCCTCGGCCACGGCGCCCTTCTGGTAGCCGACGTCGATGATGAACAGCGCGTCCGGAAGCGCGGCCAGCTCCTTGATGCCGCCGAGGGAGCGCTGCAGCTTCGCCAGCTCGCGCTGGTAGCCGAGGGCTTCCTTCTTCGGGATGCGCTCGAAGGTGCCGTCGACGGTCATCTGCTCCATTTCCTTCAGGCGCTTGATGGACTGCTTGACGGTCTTGAAGTTCGTCAGCATGCCGCCGAGCCAGCGGTGATCGACGTACGGCATCATGCAGCGCTGCGCTTCCTCGCGCACGATGTCGCGCGCCTGCCGTTTGGTGCCGACGAAGAGCACGCTGCCGCGGTTGGCGGCCAGTGTCTTGGCGAACTTGAGCGCATCCTGATACAGAGAGAGGGTGCGCTCCAGGTTGATGATGTGGATCTTGTTGCGATGCCCGAAAATGAACGGCGCCATCTTCGGGTTCCAGTACCGGGTCTGGTGTCCGAAATGGACCCCGGCTTCAAGCATTTGACGCATCGTCACTGACAAGTAGTTTCTCCTTAGGGTTATGTCTGCCGCCGCGGTCACGGATCTTTTCAGATCACCCTAGTAGAACCGGGCGGGATATTTGACTTGCAATAGCGCAAGTCAGCCCAAAATTCTAGCATAATCAGTCATCAATGAACGCCGTGGTGAAGACTTCCGACGAAATAGAGCGCATGCGGATCGCGGGCCGGCTCGCCTCCGAGGTGCTCGACTTCATCACGCCCCACGTGAAGCCCGGCGTGACCACCGGCCAGTTGAACGACTTGTGCCACGACTACATGGTCAACGTCCAGCACACGGTCCCCGCGCCCCTCAACTACGCGCCGCCGGGCTACAAGCCCTACCCGAAGTCGATCTGCACCTCCGTGAACCACCAGGTGTGCCACGGCGTGCCCGGGGACCGGGTGCTCAAGGCCGCCGACATCCTCAACATCGACGTCACGGTGATCAAGGACGGCTTCCACGGCGACTGCAGCCGGATGTTCTACGTGGGCGAGCCCGCCATCCAGGCGCGGCGCCTGGTCGAGGTCACCCATGAATGCATGTGGCTC
Organism: uncultured Enterobacteriaceae bacterium; assembly: GCA_964407355.1. Taxonomy (GTDB): domain Bacteria; phylum Pseudomonadota; class Gammaproteobacteria; order Burkholderiales; family SG8-39; genus SCGC-AG-212-J23. The sequence goes on along the minus strand of CAYOVM010000023.1, from coordinate 8,166 downwards.
GGGATCCGGCAGGTGCGTCCCGGCGCGCGGCTCGGCGATGTCGGCGCGGCGATCCAGCGCCATGCCGAGAAGCACGGCTTCTCGGTGGTGCGCGAGTTCTGCGGCCACGGCATCGGGCGGAAATTCCACGAGGAGCCGCAGGTCCTGCATTACGGCAAGCCCGGGTCGGGGCTGCCGCTGGAAGCCGGAATGACCTTCACCATCGAGCCGATGATCAACGCCGGCAAGCCGGGAATCCGCGAGCTCGCCGACGGCTGGACGATCGTCACCAAGGACCACAGCCTGTCCGCGCAATGGGAGCACACCGTGCTCGTCACACCGGACGGGCACGAAGTCCTGACCCGCTCGGCCGGCTCGGTGCCCGCCCCGGTCCTGAGCGGATAGGACGCCGGTGACTGCGGCTCTGCGGCAGAGCGCGCCGGCCTCGGACCGGTGGCGCGACGAGCTCAGCTCGGGCCGCAGGGCGCTGCGCGAGGCGTACTACAAGCATCCCAAGCCGCGGGTTCTCCTGCGGCGCCACGCTCAGCTCATCGACCGGATCGTCAAATCCGTCTGGGCTGAAGCCGGCCTCGGATCCGAGGCGGCGCTGGTGGCGACGGGCGGCTACGGGCGCGGCGAGCTCTTCCCGAGCTCCGATGTCGATCTGCTCATTCTCCTCGCCGAAGAGCCGGCGCCCGCGCAACGCGAATCCCTGGAGCGGCTGATCGGCGCGTTCTGGGATATCGGCCTGGAGATCGGCCACAGCGTGCGCACCCCGCAAGCCTGCGTCGAAGTCGCTCGGGAGGACATCACCGTGCGCACCACGCTGATGGAGGCGCGCTACCTCGCCGGCAGCCGCGGTCTGTACAACAGCTTCAAGGACCGGTTCGACAAGGAAAGCGATCCGGTGTCGTTCCTGAAGGCGAAGAAGCTCGAGCAGGAGCAGCGCCACGCCAAGCACCAGGACTCGCCCTACTCCCTCGAGCCGAACCTGAAGGAAGCCCCCGGCGGGCTGCGCGACCTGCAGGTGATCCAGTGGATCGCGCGGGCGAGCGGTCTGGGCCGTACCTGGGGCGATCTGGTGAAGCACGGCGTGATCGAGCGCGACGAGGCGCGCCAGCTCGCGCGCCACGAGGCGGCGATGCAGGACCTGCGCATCCGGCTGCACTACCTCGCGGGCCGGCGCGAGGATCGCGTGGTGTTCGACTTCCAGAACGCTCTCGCCGAACAGTACGGAATCAAGGAGACGGCCGACCGCCGCGCGAGCGAAGTGATGATGCAGAAGTACTACCGCGCGGCGAAGACGGTGACGCAGCTCAACACGATCGTCCTGCAGAACCTCGAGGCGCGGCTTATCCCCGGGCGTGACGTCAGCCCGCGGCTCCTCAACGAGCGCTTCCAGGTGCGCGGCGAGCTGCTCGAGGTGGTCGACGAGAAAATCTTCGAGAAGACGCCGAGCGCCATCCTGGAGAGCTTCCTGCTGATGATGCAGCACCAGGAGCTGCGGGGAATGACGGCGCCGACCTTGCGGGCGCTGTGGCGCGCGCGCTTCTTGATAAATTCGAAGTTCAGGAAAGATCCGGTCGCGAAACTGCTCTTCCTGCACATCCTGCAGCAGCCGCGCGGCATCGTGCACGAGTTCCGCCGCATGAACCAGTACGGCATCCTGGGCCGCTACCTGCCGGAATTCGGCCGCGTCGTCGGGCAGATGCAGCACGATCTGTTCCACGTCTACACCGTCGACCAGCACATCCTGATGGTGCTGCGCAACCTGCGCCGCTTCACCATGCCCGAGCTCGCCCACGAGTTTCCGCTGTGCACCGAGCTGATGAGCGGATTCGAGCGGCGCTGGCTTCTTTACGTCGCCGCCCTCTACCACGACATCGCGAAGGGCCGCGGGGGCGATCATTCCGAGCTCGGCGCCGTCGACGCGCGCGGCTTCTGCAAGCGCCACGGCCTTTCGGGCGAAGACCGCGAGCTGGTCGAGTTCCTGGTGCAGAACCATCTTTCGATGTCGAGCGTCGCGCAAAAGCAGGACGTGCACGATCCCGAGGTGGTGCGCGCGTTCGCGGAGCGGGTCGGCAGCGAGCGCAATCTCGTCGCCCTCTACCTCCTGACCGTCGCCGACGTGCGCGGCACCAGCCCCAAGGTCTGGAACGCCTGGAAGGCGAAGCTGCTCGAGGACCTGTTCCGCGCCGCGCGCCGCACGCTCACCGGCGAGCCGCTCGCCGTCGACGCGGCGCTCGCCGAAAAGAAAGCCGAGGCCGAGCGGCTGCTGCGCCTCTACGCGCTCTCGGACAACGTGAAGGACAAGCTCTGGGCGCAGCTCGACATCACCTATTTCCTGCGCCACGACGCGCAGGACATCGCATGGCAGACGCGCAACCTGCATTACCGCGTCGACACCGACAAGCCCGTCGTGAAAGCGCGCCTCGCGCCGTTCGGCGAAGGGCTGCAGGTCATGGTCTACACAAAAGACCGCGAAGCGCTCTTCGCGCGCATCTCGGGATACTTCGAGCGCGCGGGATTCAACATCGCCGAGGCGAAAGTCCACACCACCCGCCACGGCTACGCGCTCGACACCTTCCTCGTCCTCGGCAAAGGCCGCGAAGCGCACTACCGCGACATGATCGCCGCCATCGAGACCGAGCTCGCCGCCGAGCTGCTCTCCGACGCCCCCCTCGCCCCGCCGCGCGGCGGCCGCCTCTCGCGCCGCGTGAGGCACTTCCCCATCTCGCCCGTCGTCGACATCCGCCCCGACGAGCGCGGCACCTACCAGGTTCTCTCCGTGATTGCGAGCGATCGCCCCGGCCTCCTCTACGCCGTCGCCCGCACCCTCGCCGGCCACCACATAAACCTGCACACCGCGCGGATCAACACCCTCGGCGATCGCGCCGAGGACGTGTTCCTCATCTCAGGCGAGGCTCTGGCCAACTCGAAGACCGTGCTCCAGATCGAGCAGGAGCTGCAGAAGGAGCTGCAGGTTTAGCTTAGCTTCAGAAGTCCTTCCTGTAGTCCACTAAAGGGCCGAAGCGCCTGAACTTCCGAGCCGAAAGCGGCTTCGCCAATAACCTGCTGAGCAGATGTCAGTCCGACACCGGTAAGCGCACCATTCTTGCCGTACCAGTAGGCGAGATCGCCACCGATGGCGGAGTCATCCGATCCCGAGAGGTGAAACTGGAGCAGCGAGTTCGTGATTGCCCAACTCGATAGCCCCGGACTCTCCGCAAGCGCTTGATCGAATTGACCGACTAGCCCCAGGAAATCGAAGTTCTGAACCTTCCCGTTGTATAGCGGATCGGAAGAGCCTGCATCGAATTGGTTCGTTGCATCGAGGATCAGCTGCAGATCGAGCACATTGTTCTTGCCGGCGTACCAGTCCTTCAGCACGACCTTGTCTCCCGCGCTTCCGGCATTGACCAAGAGGTCGTTACCGTCTTTCGAAAGAGACAAGTCGCCATAGCGCAGTCCGCCGCCAAAGGACAGTGTGTTGCTCGCGCCTGCGGCCGAATTCACAGTGTCGGTGCCGCCGCCAAGGTTGTACGCGATAATGTTGTGCCCGTCGCCGGTTCCCACTATGTCGTCGTCAGTGCCGCCCGCGAGGAAATCATTCCCGGTACTGCCGTCGAGCGCATCCGCGCCTGCGTCTCCGGTCAGCAGATCGTTGCCGACTCCACCCTGGACCTGATCGTCGCCGGACTGGCCTTGCACTACATCATTTCCTTCGCCGCCATCGGCGTTGTCGTTCTGCGCCCCACCAGAGAGATAGTCGTTTCCGGTATCACCGGACATGTTGTCGTTGCCGGCATCTCCGAAAATAAAATCATCCCCATCATCGCCGTAAACCGTGTCGAAACCGTCTCCACCGCGGATTACATCGTTTCCAGTGCCGGCGCTAATAGTGTCGTCTCCAGCATCACCATTTAGAACGTCGCTACCGGCTCCGCCGTTGATCGTGTCACTACCGGCACCGCCATTGATGAAGTCGGCGCTAACCGAACCGTCGAGGGTATTAGCGGATCCATCTCCAATATATATATTCGGACCCAGAACTACCGTCCCATCGCTAAATTCGAGTTGCTCGAGCTTGGTGTAGGGACCGGGAGCCGCGTACCAGCCTTGTACGGTGATCCGATCACCCGTCGTTCCGATGTTGAACACCATGTCGGTACCGCTACGTGATGCCTGCACACCCGAAGGCGCAATTCCCGCGCCAAACACAAGCCGATCGACATACGGCGTGCCCGAACCGTTCTCCTGGATTACATCCTCGCCATCGCCGGCGTTGAACCGGTAGATATCGCTGCCGGCTGTTCCCCGCAACACATCGTTGCCGAGGCCACCTTCATACACGTTGCCCTGCCACACGCCATTGACCTGGTTGCCGTAGTCCCAGGTATTGATTGCACCGCCAAGAATGTCGTCGCCTGCTCCTCCCAGCAATGTATCGACCCCGGCCCCGCCATCAAGGACATCGTCACCAGCTCCGCCATCGATGAGATCACTGCCAGCTTCTCCGTACAACGTATCGTTGCCTTCGCCGCCATCGACGAGGTCGTCCCCATCGTTTCCGTGCAACGTATCATTGCCCATGCCGCCATAGAGCGAATCGGCAGCGTTGCCACCGTTCAGCGTGTCATCACCGTCCTCGCCATAGAGCTGATTGCCGTAGCTATTTACTCCTGTAAGGACATCCGCCCCCGCCGTTCCATGAGCGGCCAGCCCCGCCGCGGTGAATGCGTCAGCAAGCCAGACCGTGCCATCAGAGAATTCAATGCGCTCAACCTGCGTATAGGGGCCGACGTTGGAGTACCAGCCCTGTACGGTGATACGATCACCACCCGTACCGATGGTAAACACCATGTCGGTATCGCTGCGCGCTGCCTGCACATCCGACGGTGCAATCCCCGCGCCAAATATGAGCCGGTCGGCCGGCACCGAGCCGTTCTCCTGGATTACATCCTGACCGTCACCTACGTTGAATCGATAGATATCGCCGCCGGCCGTCCCACGTAACACATCGTTGCCGAGCCCGCCTTCGTAAATATTCCCCTGCCAGACACCATTGACCTGGTTGCCGTAGTCCCACGTAATGATTGAACCGCCGAGAACGTCGTCGCCGGCTCCGCCCAGCAACGTATCCACTCCCGCCCCACCATCGAGCGTATCGTTGCCGGCACCACCGTCGATCAGATCAGTACCCGAACTACCGTACAAGGTGTCATTGCCAGCGCCACCCCAGACAAATGTGTTGACCGATCCCGCTGTCAGAATATCCGACGTAGCGCTTCCAAACTTCGCATTTCTATAGTTGTCCAGCAACCAAGACAATTTCGCATCCGAGCGCAGAGCGTCAAGGTTAAAGATTTGTGAAGCACCTAGTCCTTTTACCGCTCGGATGAATTGATACGCTTCTAAGGAAGCAGTATTCAGATTCGCCGCGAGACTGTTTGTTAAGGTTGCTTTGACAGCAGAAAGATCGCCTCGAAGAGCTTGTGCCTGCGAATCGAACGTATACGTGATTGAATCGAAGATCGACTTGAGAGATGTTCGCGCCATAAGCTGCGCATATACACTTTCCGAGAGATTTGCGTAAGCGCCAGATAGCGTGATCGCGGGAATGTCGTTAGGGTTGGAATCTCCGGCGATACCTATCCATGGCTGGCCGGCAAACATTTCGAGAGCGGCAAGATGACGGGCATCTATCTTTCCACCCCGACTCGCCGGGTCAATCGCTTCCGTACCAGTCCACTTGAGCAAAATCTGCTCGAGCAAGGAATTTCTCTCGAGCTCTTCTGCGTTCACAAAACTTTGGACCAGTCCTTTAAGTGCCCCACTCGAGTCTCGCACCATCGCTTGGCGCAGGTTGTAAACATTTCCGAGGCCCTGAGCATCCGGTAGTGCATCGATATCCGCGGGGACTGCTAGCGTTTGCTCCGCAAGTGAAAGCGCTTTATTTGTCTGGAACCAGACGTCTGCCGCGGCACTGGTCGTACCGTCCGTGCGAGTAAAGCTTCCAAGTTCCTTATGCGCATTGCCATTCGCATCAACATGGGTCGAATCTGAATAGGCTACGTCGATCGATTGGATGCCTACGTCTGCAAGACTGAAGATCTCGCTCGGTACACTGAAGCCGTCACCATCGAGATCTCTCCACACCTGAAGACTTGCCCAGGCCGAATCCTGAGAATCAAGCTTCCCATCGCTGTTCTCATCCAGCGCTTGCAGCGCTACGAAACCATTGGATGCTTTTTGTCCGTCGGGAAGCAGGGTCTCGTTGCCAAAAAGCTCGCGCCCCGAATCGATTCGCCCATTCCCATTCAAATCTCGAACCAGCAGCCCATCATCGCCCGCGACCCATCCAGAACTCTCCGCAAATCCATTGGCGTCGTGATCGAAGAAAGCCCCACTGTCAATTGCCTTGGTCTCAATGCCGTCGCCATCTAGATCCAAAACAATAGGACTCCACTGTGTTTGTGATTCAAAAAAGGGATCAAGCCAATCAAGAAAGCTGCCAAATGTACCGCTATGCGGTCTCGGGTCCGGAGACACAAGCTGTTCCGCATCGATAAGAAATTCGTCTCCGGTTTGAGGTGGTGGTGTCGCGCCTGAGCCAAAGAAATCTTTTATCGCCTGCGTTGCGTCGGGACTTATCCGCGCTTCGACCTTCCCGTCCCGAGCAAACACTTGGTACGGATCATTAACGACCTCGACGTTTCCATCTTTGTTTTCTAACGTGATGGAAGAGTCATTAAGCGTAACCTTGCCTGCAAATTCTCCGTTGTTCTTAAAAAGGATCTCGTTGCGGTTGACTTCGACGCTAGCGTTTCCGCCGTCGCCGGTCTTAAGAGACAGATCCCACGTAGAGGTATTAGTGTTGTTGTTTAAGATGACTTCAGAATCCCCGCCGAAATTCCCAGGAGCCGATTCGATATGCTGCACCCCCTGGTTATCTTTGTATTCGAGTTGAACGCCATCTGGGGTGATAGTCACCTTGACAGTTACTTCCACTATTGCGGTCCTCCTATTAACTTCTCATCAACATACATTTGAAACACTTTGTACAAATTGCCCATTGCATTCAAATCATCGAGTTGATGAATCGCCGTAATCCGATCTCCCGCTGCTAGTGTCATGTCTTGCTTGTGGAGCAACAATACTTTCAGCGCCTCGTTAGCAGCTTTGCATTTATCTCCACCGTCGATACGTTTTTCGATCAATACAGAAGCAACTACACCCCTATAGTTGGTCGAGGTACTTTGGTTCGATATTTCAACCTTATCTTTCTTTTCAATACTCTGTATCGCGAGGACGTACCTGCAGGATCGCGGCACTAGATCGCCGTTTGCCAAGGACATGGAAGAGATAATTCCTAGAAAAATAAGAACGACAGTCTGCGCCAATCGCTTCGCGGTATTGACGATCATCCGTTTTATTTCGGCAACCATCTCTTCGTTATCCTTTGGACCGCCGCGGCCGTTTTCAGCCGATGTTCAATCGCTTCCCAGACGCGACTAAGGCGCCAAGCATTGTTCGGTGGATAGGATTTCGTGTCAACGGCGCAGTATTCGGGCTGTTATCGATACGTCCGATATAGGCTCGCCTTCTGTCAATCTTCCTGCGGCAAGTCCTGGCCGGGGAACAGAGCGTCGTTGAAGCCGAACCGCGTGAAGTCCTGGATGCGCATCGGGTAGAGGATGCCGTCGAGGTGGTCGCATTCGTGCTGGACGACGCGGGCGTGGAAGCCTTCGGCGTCGCGCTCGAAGCGCTTGCCGTGCTCATCGAAGCCGGCGTAGCGCAGGCGGTGCCAGCGCGGCACCCAGCCGCGCATGCCGGGGACGGAGAGGCAGCCTTCCCAGCCCTCCTCCGTTTCGTCGGAGAGAACCGTGAGGATCGGATTGATGAGCACGGTGTCGGGCACCGGCTCGATGCCGGGATAGCGCGGGTTGGAGGTGACGCCGAAGATGACCACGCGCAAGCCCACGCCGATCTGCGGCGCGGCGAGGCCGGCGCCGTTGAGGTGGGCCATGGTGTCGCGCATGTCCACCAGAAGTTGCTTCAGTTCTTCTGAATGGAAATCTTTGATGGGAGCGGCTTTTGCGAGAAGCCGCGGATCGCCCATGCGCAGGACGTCGCGAATCATTTCTTGCAGAGCGCCTCGATGATGCGGCGCACCCGTCCCATCGA
>CAYOVM010000022.1:0-25479 GCA_964407355.1 uncultured Enterobacteriaceae bacterium | reverse complement strand
CCACAAAGGCAGCATCCTTATGGAACGCCGCCCTTCCTCCGGTCTCTGGGGCGGCTTGTGGACCTTCCCCGAAGCCGCCTCGAAAAACATCGAAGCCTATTGCAAACGCACGCTCGGCAGCGAGATCGCGGACATCCGCAGGCTGAAAATCCTCGAGCACGGCTTCAGCCATTTCAACCTGCGCATCCAGCCCCTCGCCTGCGAAGTGCGCCGCGTCGCGCCGAGCGCCGAAGAAGCGGGACGCATGTGGATCGATATCGATGACGCTAAGGGCGCCGCGGTGCCCACGCCGGTCAGGAAACTGCTTTCGGGCTTGAAGGGTAAAGGTGTCTGACGCCGCTCTGCCATGGCTTTACGTCGCCATGGCGTTCCTTTTCGCGGGGTTCGTGAAAGGCGCCGTGGGCGTCGGGCTGCCGACCGTGGTGGTGGGCCTCCTCAGCATCGTCCTGCCGCCGTCCCAGGCGGCGCAGCTCATGGTGATGCCGGCGCTCGCGACCAACATCTGGCAGATGGCGGCCGGGCCGGCGCTCGGCGCGCTGCTGCGGCGCTTCGCGTGGATGATCGTGGCCGTCTTCGTCGGCACCTTCGCCGCGATCCGCTTCATGTCCGACAGCGCCGCCGCCGGGATGGCGCTCGGGCTGGTGCTGGCGGCGTATGGCGCCTATGGACTCTTCGGCCGCCGCTTCCGGATCAGCCGCAAGAGCGAGCGGTGGGCTTCTCCGCTCGCCGGCCTGCTCACCGGCATGCTGTGCGGCGCGACCGGCGTGTTCGTCATCCCGACGCTCCCCTATCTCACCTCCCTGGAGATGGACAGCGAAGAGCTGGTGCAGTCGATCGGCATCAACGCCTTCGTCTGTCCGCTCGCGCTCGGCATCGCGCTCGCCGTGCACGGGCAGTACAAGACCGACGTGGCTTGGGCTTCGTCGCTTGCGGTTCTCCCGGCCGTCGTGGGCATGTACGCCGGACAGAAGCTGCGCCGCCGCCTGGCGGCCGCGACGTTCATGCGCTGGTTCTTCGCGGCCCTCGTTGCCCTCGGCGGCTACATGTTCCTGCGCAGCGCCGGGCTCCTCTAGCCGGTCGGGAGCGGCCCGAGATCTCTATCAATCAAGCAGCACCTTTGAGCTGGTACCACATCATTCCCAGGAGCTCCCACAGCGCGACGCGCGTGGCGTAGAGGCCCTCCGCGCTTGGAAGCCAGTCGGTGAAGTTCGATTCGCGGCGCGAGGTGTAAGCGGTCGGGGCGGGGATGACGTCGAAGCCGGCTTTGCGAAAGGTGCGCTCGGCGCGCGGCATGTGCCAGGCGCTTGTGACGAGGGCGATGCGGGTGTGGCCGGCGCCCTGGAGGATGGAGAAGGATTGCGAGGCGTTCTCGGCGGTGGTCGTCGAGCGGTCTTCGATCCACTTGGCCGGCGTGTTGAAGTCCTGCTGCAGGACGCGCGCCATGACTTCGCCCTCGGGCAAACCGCCGCCGTAGGGTTTGCCGCCGGAGACCAGGATCGGTAGTCCCGTCGTGCGCGCAAGGCGGGCGGCGTAGCGAACTCGCGCGAGGACTTGCGTGCCGGCGGTGTCCTCGCCGTATTCGGGCGAGCCGTGGACGCGGCTGGCGCCGAGCACGACGATGGCGGTCGCGTTTGCCAGCGCCGCCTTGGAGACGGGAGGGGGTTCCAGGCGGCGCAGGAGGAAACCGCCGACGAGCTCGAGGCTCGAGAGCCATAGCGCGGCGAAGCCGAGCACGGCGAGTGTGGTGCCGATGACTTTCCTGCGACGCACCAGTATCGCGCCGAGGGCGAGCAGCAGTAGCGGCCCCGCCGGCGGCAGGAGGAGCAGCGCCAACGGATCGGTGATTTCTCTCGGCACCGGCTTGGGCTATATCGTGCTGCTTCTCGCGGCGAGGTCTACGTGTCGTCCCGCGCGGGTTCCTTGGAGAGAAAGCCGTTCAGGCGCTCCAGGCGCGTGCGGCCGTCGGCGATCTCCAGGAGCTCCTGCTTCACCGCGAGCGGCAGCGGCAGGATCTCGGCGAGCCGCGAGCTCACCCAGGCGCTGGAATCGAGCCGGTGGGGCGGCTCGAAGAGGCCGCTGCGCTCGTCGATGACCCGCTCGAGAAGGCGCGCGCAGTTGACGCAGCGCGCCGGGATTTCCGCGTCGCCGTCTTCCTCGAGCAGCTCGATGGAGGCGCGCTGCAGGCCGTCGGCCTGGGTGCGGCGCTCCAGCACGCGGAAGCGCCGCTCGCCGCGCACGACGACCTGCAGCACGCCGAGCTGCTCCATGTCCCACTCGGCGATGCGGGCGAGGCAGCCGATGTCCATCGGCGTCGCCGGGGCGCCGACCTCCGCGCCTTCGCGGATCAGGCAGACGCCGAAGGGCGAGCCGTCGCGCAGGCAGGCCTTCGCCATCTCCATGTAGCGCTGCTCGAAGATGCGCAGCGGCAGCCGGCCGCCGGGAAACAGCACCGTGTTCAGGGGAAAAAGAGGGAGGTCTTTCATGGGTCGTTTGCGCGGGTCGTTGTGCCTATTGTGCGCTTTCGTGGGCGAGGCCGCGGTGGCGCACGAGCACCTGCCAGCCGGGGCGGAAGGACGCGGCGAGCTGCTCCGCGAGGTACACCGAGCGGTGCCGTCCCCCGGTGCAGCCGATGGCGACGGTCACGTAGCTGCGGTTCTCGCGCACGATCTCGGGCAGCCAGCGGCCTAGAAGCGCGCGTACGTCGGCGAGCCAGCGCTGCACGCTCTCGTCGCGGCCCAGGTGCTCGATGATCGCGGCGTCCTTGCCGGTGAAAGGGCGCAGCTGCGGATCGTAGTGGGGATTGGGGAGCATGCGCGCGTCGAGCACCCAGTCCGCGTCCATCGGCAGGCCGTCGCGGAACGCGAACGACTCGAACAGCAGCGTCAGCGATTCGGGGCCGACGCCCAGCATGTCGCGGATCCAGTTCTGCAGCACGCGCGGCTGCAGGTCGCTCGTGTCGATGCGCTGCCCGAGCGCGGCGACGCCGGCGAGCAGCGAGCGCTCGCGCTCGATCGCCTCGGAGAGCGTGAGCCCGGCGACCGCGAGCGGATGCCGGCGCCGGGTTTCGGAAAAGCGCCGCAGCAGGGACGGGACGTTCGCCTCGAGGTAGAGGACGCGGCAGTCGAAGCCGCGCTTGGCGAGCCGCGCGAGGTTTTCCGGCACCGCCGGCAGCGCGGCGCTGCGCGCATCGATGCTGACGCCGACGCGGTCATGGCCGGCGTCGGCGAGGAAGTCGAGCACCTCCATCAGCAGCGTCGCGGGCAGGTTGTCGACGCAGTAATAGCCGCCGTCCTCGAGCACCTTGAGCGCGATGCTCTTGCCCGAGCCCGACAGGCCGCTGACCAGGATCAGCTGCATGAGTGGTGGCCAGCCACGCTCATCGCGGAAAAGATTGTCCGGTGAGGTGATAATGCTCCACGGAGCATTCTTCAATCAGCTCGGCATATCCTGGCGGAAGAAACGAGACGCGCCAATCGCGGCCAAAGCGCGCCTTAATCGTGTCCACATCGCGCCACATCGAAGCAAAGACGAAATCACGATCGGCACTACTGGCCGGACCTGCACAGACAAAGCCGAGAAAGCCCGGTTCGTCGCGGACTACCTGAACGGACGACGTCGCGAGTTTTTCCGCCAAAGCGCTTTCACAATTCGGTTTCGCACGGGCCTTGAACAGTCTGAGAATCGGTACGCCAGAGCGAACTTCGTATCGATCCGAGCCGGACATATGAGCTCCTTTACTCAAAGCCTGCAAGCCTCGATCAGTCGTCGCCGTCGGGCTCGGCGTGGATCGGGCCGCCGTCGAACTTGCCGCCCTCGAGCTCGCGGTTCTGGCGCGCCATGAACTCATCCATCGAGTTCACGCCGCGCAGCTGCAGGATGTGGTTGCGCACCGCCGCCTCGATGAGCACCGCGAGGTTGCGTCCGGCGGCGACCGGGATGACGACCCGGCGGATGGTGACGCCGAGCACGTCCTCCGACATGTCCGCGAGCGGCAGGCGCTCGGCGGGATTGCGCCCGTCGGCGTGCGGCCCTTCGAGGTGCGCCACCAGCTTGAGCTTCATCTTCGGCCGCACCGCGGTCTCGCCGAAGATGGTGCGGATGTTGAGCAGACCCAGGCCGCGCACCTCGAGAAAGTCCTTGAGCATCGGCGGGCAGCGCCCTTCGAGGGTGTTGCCGGCGATGCGCGAGATCTCCACGACGTCGTCGGCCACGAGGCCGTGGCCGCGGCTGATCAGCTCGAGGCCGAGCTCGCTCTTGCCCACGCCCGATTCGCCGGTGATCAGCACGCCCAGGCCGAGGACATCCATGAACACCCCGTGCCGCTCGGTGCTGTCGGCGAGCCACTTCGCGAGATAGCGGGCGAGCTTCTCGATCACGCGGGCGGCGGGGAAGGGCGAGGTGAAGAGCGGCGTGTTCGAGCGCGCGGCGGCCTCGAGGAGCGCCGGCGGCGGCGGCACGCCGTCGGCGACGATGACCGCCGCGGGCGCCGACGCGAACAGGCGATCGACGAAGCCGCCCAGCGTGCCGGCCTCGAACAGACCGATGACCTGGATGCTGTTCGGGTGGGTGAGGTTGAGGTGGCCGATCAGCGAAGCGGACGCCGCCGCTTCTCGCCGCACCGCCGAGGCGCCGTCGCGTCCCGCGACCCACGCGAGCGACAGCGCCTCGCGGTTGTCCTCATGCAGCTTCGCGACTTCGACCTGCAGCATCCGGCCGCCATGCGGTTATCAGCTGGTGCAGGGCCGGCGCGTCGGGCGCCCGCCCCATCGCCTCGCGCAGCGCCTTGTCGCTGAACATCTGCGCGAGCTCGGAGAGCATCTGCAGGTGCTTCTCGGTCGCCTGCTCCGGCACGAGGAGCACGAACACGAGGCTCACCGGGTTGCCGTCGGGCGCGTCGAAGGGCACGGGCTGGGCGAGGCGCACGAAGGCGCACAGCGACTCCTTCAGGCCCTTGATCCGCCCGTGCGGGATGGCGACGCCCTGGCCGAGGCCCGTCGAGCCGAGCCGCTCGCGCGCGAACAGGCTGTCGAAGACGACGCTTTTCGCGATGCCATGGCGGTTCTCGAACAGGAGGCCGGCCTGCTCGAACAGGCGCTTCTTGCTCGACACCTGCAGGTCGGTTACCACGTTGCTCGCAGGCAGGAGCTTGGCGATCAGGCTCATCCGTGATCTTTGGCCGCAGTTAGGGGTCGCAACGGCAGGGCGCGGATTATAGCTTGCGGCTCAAGACGGCGGCGGCTCGCGGTGCTTGAGGGCGTCGTTCGGCTTGCTGTGCAGCTTGTCCTTGTAGCGGATTACCTGACGGTCGAGCTTGTCGGCGAGGAGATCGATCGCGGCGTAGAGGTCCGCTTCCTCGCTCTCGCAGTGCAGCTCCTTGCCGGGCACGTGCAGGGTGCACTCGGCCTTCTGCCTGAGCTTCTCCACCGTGAGGATCACGTGCGCGTCGAGCACATGGTCGAAATGCCGCGTCACGCGCTCGAGCTTCGAGCGCACGTAGGTGCGGATCGCCGGGGTCACTTCGACATGGTGGCCGCTCACGTTTAGGTTCATGCACGTCTCCTGGTGGTTTTTAAAGGGCCTTTCGCCGCGTCTACCGTTACCTACAAGGCCTTCCTTTGATTGACAGGCGGGATTTGCAAGGATTCCCGGTATTTTGCGATCGTGCGCCTCGCCACCACAATCCCCTGCTCTGAAAGAACTTGTGAAATCCGCGCATCCGAAAGGGGCGCGCGGGCGTCCTCCGCCGCGACCAGCTGCTTGATGAGCGCCCGGATCGCGGTCGAGGAGGCCGAGCCGCCGGCGTCGGTCGCCACGTGGCTGCCGAAGAAGTACTTGAGCTCGTAGGTGCCGCGCGGCGTCGCCATGTACTTCTGCGTCGTGACGCGCGAGATCGTGCTCTCGTGCAGGCCCAGCGTCTCGGCGATTTCACGAAGGACCAAAGGCCGCATCGCCACTTCGCCGTGCTCGAAGAAGTGGCGCTGGCGGTCGACGATCGCCTGCGACACGCGCAGGATCGTCTCGAAGCGCTGCTGCACGTTCTTGATCAGCCAGCGCGCCTCCTGCAGCTGCGAGGAGAGCGAGTTCGCGCCGCCGCTGCCGCCGCGCGAGCCGGCCGCGAGCTCGGCGTACAGGCGGTTGATGCGCAGCTTCGGCATCGCCTCCGGATTGAGGCTCGCGCGCCAGACGTTGCGGGTCTTCTTGACGATCACGTCCGGGACCACGTAGCGCGCCTCGATCCGCGCGAACGCCGCGCCCGGCCGCGGGTTGAGCGCCTGGATGAGCCGCTGCGCCGCGCGCAGCGCCTCCTCGCCCGCGCCGGTCGCGCTTTTCAGGCGCGTGTAGTCGCGGCCCGCGAGCAGCTCGAGGTGCTTCTCCACGATCTCGAGGGCGAGATCGCTCACGGAATCTTTCTTCAATGTCCTTATTTGCAGCGCCAGGCACTCCCCGGGCGAGCGCGCGCCGACCCCGGCGGGCTCCATGTTCTGCAGGTGGCGCAGCGCGATCGAGAGCTCCTCGAGGTCCGCCTGCGCCTCCTCCGGCAGCATCGTCGCGATTTCCTCGAGCGGCTGCGTGAGATAGCCGTCATCGTCCAGCGCGTCGATCAGGAGCTGCACGAACACGCGGTCGCGAACGCCGAGGTTGGTGAGCGAGAGCTGGGTGTGCAGATGCTCGCGCAGGCTCGGCGTGTCGGCGGCGCTGAACGAGCGGTCGTTGTCCTCGTCGTCCTCGCCGCGCCAGCTCGCCTGCACGTCGACCGGCCAGTCGGATTCGGCGGGGGCTTCGGGCGCGCTCGGCTCGCCGGGCGTGCTCGACGCGGAGGACGGCGGCGCGTCGCTCGCGGCCGGCACGGGCGCCGGGCCGTGCTCTTCGTGGCCGTCCTCGCGCTCGAGCACCGGGTTCTCCATCAGAACGCGCTCGATCTCCTGGTTGAGCTCGATGGTGGAGAGCTGCAGCAGCTTGATGGACTGCTGCAGCTGCGGCGTCAGCGTGAGGTGCTGCGAGAGGCGAAATTGCAGGGACGGCTTCATGGGGGTCGGAGCTTGCCGTCCGCCAAGGATAAGAACCGCAGGTTACATCCGGAAGTTCTCACCCAGGTAGACGCGGCGGACACTGTCATTATAGACAATCTCTTCGGGGTGGCCCGACGCGAGCACCGCCCCTTCATTGATGATATACGCGCGGTCGCAGATTCCCAGCGTTTCGCGCACATTGTGGTCGGTGATAAGCACGCCGATGTCGCGTTCCTTGAGGAAGCGGATGATCCGCTGGATGTCGAGCACCGCGATCGGGTCGACCCCGGCGAAGGGCTCGTCGAGCAGGATGAAGGCGGGTTTCGTCCCGAGGGCGCGCGCGATCTCGAGCCGCCGCCGCTCGCCGCCCGAGAGCGAGATCGCCGGGTGCCGGCGCAGGTGCGCGATGTTGAGGTCCTTCAGAAGCTCGGTCATGCGCCCCTCGAGGGCCTCGGCGGGCAGGCCCTGCAGCTCGAGGATCGCCTTCACGTTCTCCTCGACCGTGAGCCGGCGGAACACCGAGTTCTCCTGCGGCAGGTAGGAGATGCCGAGCCGCGCGCGGCGGTGGATCGGCAGGTGAGTGATCTCGGCGCCGTCGAGGTGGATGGTGCCCGCGTCGACCGGCACGAGGCCGACGATCATGTAGAAGCAAGTGGTCTTGCCCGCGCCGTTCGGGCCGAGCAGGCCGACCACCTCGCCGCTCGTCACCTCGAGCGAGACATCCTGCACCACGGTCCGGGACTTGTACCGCTTGCGCAGGCTCTGCGAGCGCAGCCTGCTCATCGCTCTTGAGGTGGTCGGGCTCTCATGTGCGCCGCATTTTGCGCCTATTTCGCCGGTTCGGCTGCGGGGCACTTGGCCGACCCCGCGGAGCCCTTGGCCGACTCCGAGGGAGCTTTGGGCTGTATCGTCGCGTGCACCCGCCCGCTCTGCGGGTCCTTGGCGTCCTTGCCGGCGCTCACCGAGAAGAAATCCGAGCGCTGGTCGACGAAAATGAAGTTGCCCAGCACCTCGTCGCAGCCGCGCGTGACGCGCGCCTTCTCGTGCAGCTCGATCGTGCTCTTGCGGTCGTCGATCTCGATGCGCTGCGCCTCGCCGTCCATCCACTGCCCCTCCTTCTTGCCCTCCTTGGGGTCCTCGCGCTGGCGGAATTTCACCGGATTGCCGGTCGCGGTGGTGTACTGGTAGCCCTCGGCGTCCTGCCGCACGACGATGCGGTCGGCGCGCACGTTCATCGTGCCCTTCGTCACCACCACGTTGCCCTCGAAGATGGTGAGGCGCCGCGTCTCGTCGGAGCTCATCCGGTTCGCCTCGATCTGGGCGGGCTTGTCCTTGTCGCCCTTTTCCGAAAACGCGGAACAGGAAACAAAAATCAGCGCGAACGCGAGCGTCGCTCTCACGGCGCTTTCCTCGGCACGAAGCGCCCGCGTACGTCGGAGTGCAGGAACAGCTGGCCCGAGTCGTAGTTGTACTCCATGCCGCGGCCCTCGAGGGAGCGCTGGTCCTCCACGATCATCACTTCGCGGTCGGTCCGCGCGAGCGAGCGGTCGCGCACCACATGCAGGAAGCTCGTGGTCATGCGCGCCTCGGGCCGCTCGCCCGCCGCCTCGCGCACCAGCTCGACGTTGTCGTACAGGAAGAGCTCCTCGCCGCTGCGCGAGAGCGTGCCGCGCTCGGCGCGCACCGTTACGCGCGGCTCTCGCGGCTTGCTCTGCACGACGCGCGGCGCGGTGAGCTCGGTCGTGTCGTCGTCGGGATAGTGGATCATCCTCGCGGCGGACAGGATCGACTCGGCCGCGCCTTCCTTGTTGTACGTGGTGGTGGTGAAGTTGGCGACGAGGTAATCCGGGTCGTGCCTGCGCAGCGCCGGGTGCGAGTCGTCCTCGCGCACGGTGCGCTCGAGATAGAAGGTGAGCAGCGCGAGCGTGAACATGAGCGCGAGCGGGAAGAGGCGGGTGGTGGAGAGCCTCACTTCAGGTACTCCTGCATCAGGCCTTCGAGGGCGCCCTGGGCGCGCAGGATGTACTCGCAGACCTCGCGGGCCGCGCCGGCGCCCGCCGGCGCCGCGGCGACGTAGTGCGCGCGCTTGCGCACTTCCTCCGGCGCTTCGGGCGTGGTGCAGCCGAAGCCGCAGCGCGTGAGCACGGGAATATCCACCAGGTCGTCGCCCATGTAGCCCGCGGCTTCGGCCTTCAGGCCCAGGCGCCCGAGCAGCGCCTCGTACGATTCGCGCTTGCGCTCGATTCCCTGCAGGATGTGCTCGATGCCGAGCTCGGTGGCGCGCGCCGCGACGGCGGGCGAGCTGCGGCCGGTGAGCAGGGCGAGCGCGACGCCGCCCTTCGCGAGCATCTTGATGCCCTGGCCGTCGAAGGAATGGAACGCCTTGATCTCCTCGCCGGCGACGCCGTACCACAACCGTCCGTCGGTCAGCACCCCGTCGACGTCGAAGATCATCAGCCTCACGCGCCGAGCCCGCTCGTGGGCGTCCGGGGACGCGAATTGCATGCGGCGCTAGATGACTTTGACGCGGAAGAGATCGTGCATGTTCAATGCACCCACCAGGACGCCGCGAGCGTCGACGACCAGCAGCTGGTTGATCTTGTGCTGCTCCATCACGTGCACCGCTTCGGCGGCGAGCTTCTCGCGGCCGATGGTCTTCGGGTTCGCCGTCATCACCTGGTCCACGCGGACGCCGTCGATGTCGGTGCTTTTCTCCAGCGCGCGGCGCAGGTCGCCGTCGGTGAACACGCCCTTCACGGCGCCGGCGGCGTCGAGCACCGCGGTCATCCCGAGGCGGCCGCGCGACATCTCGAGCATCGCCTTGCGCACGCTCGAGCCGCTCGGCACGCTCGGCACGGCCTCGCCGGTGCGCATCACGTCCGCGACATGCAGCAGCGCCTGGCGCGCGGCCGCCTGGCGCGGCAGCTTGCCGCGCGGATGGCTGCTCGCGAAGTCCGCCGCGGAGAACCCGCGCGCGTCGAGCAGCGCGACCGCGAGCGCATCGCCCAGGGCGAGCGCCGCCGTGGTGCTCGCGGTCGGCGCGAGATTGTGCGGGCAGGCTTCCTGCGCGACCGCGGCGTCCAGGTTGACGTCGGCCTCGCGCGCGAGCAGCGAGTCCGGATTTCCCGTGAGCGTGATCAGCTTTGCGCCGCGCCGCTTGACCAGCGGCAGGATCTCCGCCAGCTCCGAGCTCTCGCCCGAATAGGAGATCGCGATGAAGACATCGCCGCTCTCGACCATGCCGAGGTCGCCGTGGCTCGCCTCGGCCGGATGCACGAAGTAGGCGGGCGTCCCGGTGCTCGCCATCGTCGAGGCGATCTTGCGCGCGATGTGGCCGGACTTGCCGATGCCGCTGACCACCACGCGGCCGTGGCGGTTGCGGATCAGGTCCACGGCCGCGAGGAAACGCTCGTCGAGGCGCTCGATCAGGGCGCGCACCGCGTCGGCCTCGATCGCGAGCACCTTGCGCGCCAGCTCGAGCGTCGGATTTTCAGCGGGCTTTCGAACCGCCTTTATCATAGGCGCCGAGTATAGCCCATGGACGTGACCGCCAATTCGCTGCAGTCGGTGCTGATACTCCTCGCGAGCAGCGTGCTGGCGGTCGCCGCCTGCCGGATGCTCAGGGTGCCGGCAATGATCGGCTACGTCGTGACCGGCCTCGCGCTCGGCCCGCACATGCTGGCGCTCGTGTCCGACCGCGACGAGATCCGCCACCTTGCGGAATTCGGCGTGGTGTTCCTGATGTTCTCGATCGGCCTGGAGTTCAGCCTGGCGAAGCTGATGTCGATGCGGCGCCTGGTGTTCGGCCTGGGGCTCGCGCAGGTGGGCTTGACGATCGGCCTCGCCGTGGCCGTGGCGCTCGCCGCCGGCGCTTCATGGCAGGTCGGCCTCGCGCTCGGCGGCGTGATCGCGATGTCCTCCACCGCGATCGTGTCGCGGCTGCTGGCGGAGCGCCTCGAGCTCGAAACCGACCATGGCCGGCAGGTGATGGGCGTGCTGCTCTTCCAGGACCTCGCGGTCGTGCCGCTGCTCGTGCTGATCCCGGCGCTCGACCAGCCCGCGGAACAGATCGGCATCGCGGTCGCGATCGCCCTCGGCAAGGCGGTGCTCGCGCTCGCGGTGCTGCTGCTGATCGGTCCGCGGCTGATGCGCGCGTGGCTGGGCGTCGTGGCGCGGCGCCGCTCGAACGAGCTGTTCGTATTGAACGTGCTGCTCATCACGCTGCTGCTCGCCTACGTCACCAGCCTCGCCGGGCTGTCGCTCGTGCTGGGCGCCTTCCTCGCCGGGATGCTCATCTCGGAGACCGAGTACCGGTTCCGGGTCGAGGAGGACATCAAGCCCTTCCGCGACGTGCTGCTCGGGCTTTTCTTCGTCACCGTCGGAATGATGCTCGACGTGCGCGTCGCGGTCACCCACTTCGGCCTGGTGCTCGTCTTCCTCGCCATCCTGGTCGGCGCGAAGCTCGCGCTGATCTTCCTCCTCTCGAGGGCCTTCGGCGCCACGACCGGCACCGCGCTTCGCGTCGGCCTCGCGCTCGCCCAGGCGGGGGAGTTCGGCCTGGTGCTGCTCTCGCTCACGGGCAAGCTCGTGCCGGAGGGCGTCCTGCAGTCGTTGCTCGCCGCCATGATCCTGTCGATGCTCGCGAGCCCGTTCCTGATCGCCGCGAGCGATCGCATAGTGATGCGCCTGTCGCGCTCGGAGTGGATGCTCCGCTCGCTCGAGGTGCATCGCATCGCGGTGCAGTCGATCGAGGTCGAGAGCCCGGTGATCATCCTCGGCTACGGGCGCAACGGCCAGCGCCTCGCGCGGCTGCTGGACGCGGAAGCGGTGCGCTACATCGCGCTCGACCTGGATCTCGACCGTGTGCGCGAGGCCGCGCTCGCCGGGGAGAGCGTGGTGTTCGCCGACAGCGCACGCCGCGAAGCGCTCGTCGCGGCCGGAATCGCGCGCGCGGCGGCGGTCGTCATCACCTTCGCCGATGTCCCGGCCGCGGTGCGCGTCCTCACGCACATTCACGAGCTGAACCCGTCGGTGCCGGTGATCGTGCGCGCGCGCGACGAGAGCGACATCGAGCGGCTCACCGCCGCGGGCGCTTCCGAGGTCGTGCCCGAAGCCTTCGAGTCCGGCGTGATGCTCGCCTCGCACACGCTCGTCTGGGTCGGCGTGCCGCTTTCGCGCGTCATGCGGCGCATGAGCCAGGTCCGCGGCGAGCAGTACCGCCTGCTGCGCGGCCTGTTTTACGGCGCCGGCGACCAGCTCGACGGCGACAGCGACGCGATGGCGCGCCTTCATTCGGTCACGCTGCAGGAAAACGCCCACGCCCTCGGCCGGTCCCTCGCCGAGCTCGACCTCGATGCCCTCGGCGTTCAGGTCCGCGCCGTCCGCCGCCTCGGCGCCAAGACCAAGCTCACCTCCGCCGAAGCCGGCCCGCTCCTCGCCGGCGACGTCATCGTCCTCCTCGGCATCCCCGACCGCATCGCCGCCGCCGAGAATTTGCTGTTACGGGGTTAGCGTTTTACAGCGCGCGGCACAGCACGTAAGTGTTAGCGCCGTTCTCCACGTACGCCGGGCCGGCGGCCAGCGCGGCTCCAACCGGCGGATTTGGCGCGGTCTGCAGGACCGCGCGAACCGTGCCGGTGGTCGAGGCGCCGTCGTCCATCTGCGTGTCGACAGAGATCGCGATCTTGTCGGGCAGGTTCGCCGAGCAGATGATGAGCCCGGTAAAACCGTTGCCGCCGGTGATCATCGTCGGTCCGATGCCGGCGACCACCGCGTCGCCGGTTTGCACGCCGAGCACGCCCGTCAGCGCGTTGAACGGCTGCTGCTGACCGGTGCCGGCTACGAAGCCGGCGCTGCGCAGATGCAGCCAGAACAGCCGCGATTCATCGTTTGCCGTCGTCGACGCGTAACTCCCGCTGATTACGCCGTTGCCGAAAGCGCCCGCCGCAGGCGCGGCGATGCCGAGCGTCCAGCGCGCGTCGGCGCCCGGATCGTCGCCGGGAATCGCCCGGTAGCGATCCTGGTACCCGTGATAGGCCGCCGAGATGCCGGAGAAGTCCGACATGACGTTCTTGATCTTCGCCTGGGTGATCATCTCCTGGCCTTTCAGGATGCCGCCGAGCAGCAGCCCGATGATCACGAGGACGATCGCGATTTCGACGAGGGTGAAGCCTTTTTGCAGCTGTCTCATGTTCTCTCCCTCCCGGATGCAGCCCCGGGGTGGCTCTGTTTTGCAAAGTGTATGCCAGTGTAAAAACGCAAGGCAAACAACGGATTGGGATTTGAACCGAATGCGAAAGCGTCGGTATTTCAACAATCGCGTCGAGTCCCTGACATCATTTCACGTTCATTTCACTTTCTGCCGCCCGCTGCGCGCCTCCAGCTCCTCCAGGCGCTGCTTCAGGAACCGGGCCTCGGCGGGGTCGCGGATCTTGCCGCTCGCGAGCAGGCCGCCAAGCAGGATCTTCGCCGCCTCGAGCTCGTTCATGTCCTCCAGAATGAAGATCCGCATCTGCCGCGCCCAGGCCGGAACGTCCGGCGCGGTGGCTTTCTCGTCGATTGCGCTCGCGTAACGCAGCGCGAGCGGCAGGTCGCCCAGCCGGTGCTTCGCGAGCAGCGCCGCATGCGCGAGCCACGGCCAGCGCCGGTCCGGGTCGCGAAGGAACTCACGGTAGACGAACTCGAGCATGGCGCGGCTGCGCGCCGGGTCGGGAACCTCCGCGTACACGCGCGCCGCCGAGAAGAGCGGATAGTCGCTGCGCGGGTCGAGGGCCAGGACCGACCCGAGCCAGTCGATCAGGCGCGCGTAGTCGAGCTTCTGGTAAGGCAACGCGTTCGCGCCGCCCAGGTCGAACGACTGTAAATAGACCATCGTGAGCCGCGCGGCCGCTTCGGGCTCGCCGAAGCTCGCGAGGCGCAGCGCTTCGGGACGCGGCGCGGGCGGGAGATCCGCAGCCGCGGGCGGGCCCGGAAGACGCGTCGCCTGCCATGCAAGCTGGGCCGCGAGCGTTGCGGCGAGCCCGGCCCAAAGCCAGCCCGGCACGTCGCTCACCGGGCGTTCTTTGCGGCTCACAGGTTTTTGCGCTGAAAATCGAACAGCCCGGCAGCGACGAGCACCAGGACGTACAACCCGAGGCCCGCGAGCGCCGTGGCATACGCCACGCCCGTCGGCGCAGCGTAGACAAGCCACTCGGTGCGCGTGACGGAGTCGAGCCGCGGCAGAAAAAGCGCGACGGCGTTCACGGTCCACTGCGCCGCCGCGCCGGCGAACGACGGCTCGGCGAGCGGCCCGCCGGCGATGGCCTGGATGGCGCCGATCGATCGGGCGAGCACATACAGGCCCGCGGTCGCGGCGATCGCCGGCACGAGCTGCGCGAGCGTCATGGCGAAGAAGAGCGCCGCGGCGGCCACGAGCGCGCACTCGCAGGCGAGAGAGAGCCCCCACAGCGCCACGGCCGAAGGCTTCGCCCAGAGCACGAGCGGCGCGGAAAACGCGGCGGCCAGGACGATCCCCAGCAGCGCGAAGCCCGCCAGCCGGCCCAGATACTGGGTCGAGCGCGCGAGCGGCAGCGTGAGCATGAGCTCGAGCCCCTTGTCGTTCATCTCGCGCAGCGTGCTCGAGGCGACCTGCGCGGCGATGAGAAAGACCGCGCAGGCGCGAAGGATCGCGGCGGCCACGGCGGCCTGGAGCGCGCGGCTCTCGGTGAGCGCGACCTCGGAAAGGAAGCCGGCCAGGCCCACGCTGAGCGCGATGCAGCCGAGCGCGAGCCAGGGCAATCCGCTGCGCCGCGCTTCGAGCAGAACGAAACGGGCTAAAGTGGCCGCGGGCATGGGTTCGTTTGTAGACTAGCCGCAGGCCGACAATGATGCAACACGCCGCCGTCCCGATGTCCGTCTTCAGCCGCCTCGCGAGCGCCGTCCTCGCCGCCAGCCAGCGCCACTGGCGGCTGGTCGTCGTGGCGATGCTCGCGATGCTGCACATCGCGGTCGTGCGCGGCGTCGCCGACCCCTGGGCGCGCGCGCTCCTTCTCGCGCACCTCGGGCTGCTCATCCTGTGGCAGCCGTTCGTGCGCGCCGAGCAGCGCGTGTCGCCGACGCAGGGCCTCGTGCTGATGCTCGGCGCCTTCCTCGTGATGGTGCACCTCGACTGGTGGCTGCTCGCGTTCTGGGTGGTGGTGCTCGCCGGGCTGGTCGGCGGCAAGGTGTACCAGCACACCGCGCGCTGGCAGCGGCGCTGCTACCTGGCGATGTTCGTGTACCTGGTGGCGCTGCTCGCGGTCGTGATCCTGCCGGAGATCGCGCCGCGGCGCGAGATCGCGCCCGAGATCCGGCGCTACGCCGAATACGGGTTGCCTCTGCTCTTCGCGCTGATCGCGCTTTTTCCGGCGGAGCGCGAGCCGGCCGAGTCCGCGCAGATCATCGATTTCTTCTACAGCATCTTCCTGATGCTGCTGCTCGTGGTGGTGATCCTGGGCAGCTTCACCATCATGAGCGTCGGCCGCACCGGCTACATCGAGGCGCTCGCCTCCACGGTCACGCTCATCGGCGCCGCGGTGCTGCTCATCGCGCTCGCCTGGAATCCGCGCAGCGGCTTCGCCGGGCTGAACGTGTTCTTCTCGCGCTACCTCTTCTCGATCGGGCTGCCGATGGAGAAATGGCTGCACTTTCTCGCGGAGCTTTCGCAGCTCGAGGCGCGGCCGGAGCGCTTCCTCGCCGAGGCCGTGAACGCGCTCGCGAGGCTCCCATGGATCTCGGGGCTCGCCTGGCGCACCGGCGGGCCGGGGGAAAGCGCGGCGGGCGAGCTGGGTGTTCCGAGCCCGCACGCGGTCGAGTTCCAGAACAGCGCGCTCTCGCTCAAGATCTACTCGCGCTACCGCATGAGCCCGGCGCTCAACTGGCACCTGCACCTCCTCGGCCTGCTGCTCGGGGAGTTCTACCTCGCCAAGCAGCGCGAGGAGACGCTGCGCCAGTCGAGCTACCTGCAGGCGGTGCACGAGACGGGCGCGCGCATGACGCACGACATCAAGAACCTGCTGCAGTCGCTGAACGTGCTGTGCGCGGCCGCGGCGCGCGAGGAGAACCGCGACTCGCCCGAGCTGCATGCGCTCGTGCGCCGGCAGCTGCCGGTCATCGCCCAGCGCCTGGCGGAGACCCTCGACAAGCTGCAGCGGCCGCAGCCGGCGGCCGAGAGCTACGTCGACGCCCGCGAATGGT
Organism: uncultured Enterobacteriaceae bacterium; assembly: GCA_964407355.1. Classification (GTDB taxonomy): domain Bacteria; phylum Pseudomonadota; class Gammaproteobacteria; order Burkholderiales; family SG8-39; genus SCGC-AG-212-J23. The sequence goes on along the minus strand of CAYOVM010000022.1, from coordinate 9,256 downwards.
GGGACGCCCTTTCCCGGCACTATCGCGGCGAGGGCGTCGCCTTCGCCGAGGCCGATCTTCCCGCCGGTGCGCGCCTGCCGCGCTCGCTGTTCGACAACGTCGCCGACAACCTCATTCGCAACGCGCTCACCAAGCGCGCCGCGGAAGGCAGCTCGGTGCGCGTGGCGCTCGAATACGGCGCGGAGACCGTCCTTCGCGTATGCGATTCGGGCAGCGCCGTGCCGGCGCACATCCAGCCGTCGCTGCTGCGCTCACCCATAAGCTCGGCGGGCGGCCTCGGCATCGGCCTCTACCAGGCCGCTCGCCTCGCCGAATCCCGCGGCTACCGGCTCGCCCTCGAAACCAACCGCGACGGCGAAGTTTGCTTCGCTTTGAGCGGCCCAGCGGTCTTTTAATCCATTGGTCGGCGGTTCGAATCCGCCGCGACCCACCAAATTCTTCAAGGGCTTAGAGAAATCTAAGCCCTTTTTCGACTGTGACGAAAACGCGCATGATCGGTATAGCGCCATGGCACTTAGCTAAGGCCGCATTCACACCCCAAGGGCCCGTTCTTGCTTCTCATCGGGTGTGACCATACTTTCGTACGACGCGAAGCATTGCGCGCGATGCGTCGCGCTTGTCATGGCGGGACCATTGACGCCAGCCCATCCGGGTTTGGGTCGCTCGCATTCTGAAGTCGGGTACCAGCTGTACCGCTGCGCCGTCTGCCGTGCGCAATGGAGCCTTTCGGTGGACGGTTGGGCACCAGAGATCGGCTTTAGGCATTGAAGTCAGAGGATTTCCTCGTCTATTCCCGCGTTAGGCGGCGGATCACCGCGTAGCAAGAGCACGAAGCCACCTGTAGGCCCGGCACATCCAATAGTTTGACGATTCCCCGGCTATAGCTCACTAACCCACGGCGCTGCAGGGCCGACGCCGCGATATTGACCGATGGCCGTCGTGCCCCGAGCATCTGGCCGAGGAACTCCTGGGTGATCTCGAAGGTGCTGGTTGCCAGGCAATCTCGGCTCATAAGGAGCCAACGCGCTAGGCGCGGCTCCAGCGCATGTTCTTTATTACATGCTGCGACATGCATGGCCAATGCCATGGAGGCGTACGCTTGTCTGTGTGCTGCTGCCAGGAGGCCTTCGTTGCGCTTTACCTCCTTCGCGAATTCCGGCGCCGGCATTCTCATTGCCGTGCCCTTGCCCTGCACAATAGCTCGCGCCGGCGATTCCGGGATGCCTAAGGCAAGCGTCACTCCAACCATGCCTTCGCGTCCCACGAGCCCGACTCTTGAAGTGATGTATGCGACGGAAATCCTGGAAAAGGCCCAGCACGCGAGCCGCGCTCTCCCGGATTCCGAGTCCCGGAACGACGAACCAGCAATGCCCCCGCCCGTGCCGTAGAGATCCATTGCGTCACTTTACGGCGCGACGGTAAACGCCGTGTAGTCGGACAACGACTCCGTAATGACTGACACAATCGCCGTCTTCGGCGCATACTGTCCGGCTACTGCTCCAAGCCTCTGCGTTATCTGCGGGATATTCTTCCCGCTCCCCCCGCTCAGGAAGCCTCAAAGGATCCTGCGTGGGACCGAACGAATCCAATAGTTTTTATCTCGATATTCTCGAATTGATGAGGGGCGTGACGCCCCTCGGACAAGTCCGCAGCTCGCTTGAGAAAGCGGCCGCGCGAACGTCAGCAGCGCACCGGTAATCGCCCTGTCAAAGACGCTATGCGCGGATTGCAGGGGACTTGTAGGGGCGGGATGGCGCACCCATGCGCATCAATCCCTTGTACAGACGTTCAGGCCTCATCGCTCCGGGATTGCCACCAATAAGGACCCCGTCTACTACCGCTGCATTACTTGCCAAAGTGATTGGCAACTGGAATCAGGCGCCGATGGGCTTGGATGGGTTCCGGTCAACAGCCTTATATAAGGACGTACATCATGACCTGGGATCGAGTCCAAGAGAATTGGAAGAGGGTTTCCGTCAATACGAAAGAAACGCTTCGCAGGTTCGGCGTCCTCCAGGGCAATCACGTGTTTTCGGAACGTAACAGGACGAATGAGAGCCTGCGCGTGGAACGCGAAAAGACGGACGAGGCCGTGGCGGCGAGGCAGGAAGTTCTCGCAAAGCACGCCGACGCCGTGGTCGATCGCGCACGCGAGAATGCGGACGCCGTTGTCACCTTGGCGCGCGAGAACGCCGACGCCGTGCTCGACGCCGCGCGCGATAAAGCGGATGAGCTGCTCGATCCGGGCGAGCGCCACGTCGAGCAGGACGCCGTCCTCGTCGAGGAACGAACGCTCGCGGACGATGCGCTTCGCGATGAACGCGACAGTGCCGACGAGACTATGCGCGCGGAACGCGAGAAATATGGCAATACGCTGAACAGATTTCTGCCGCTGGAGCGGGAGTCTACCGACCGCTACCTCGAGTCGGAGCGGGTCCGTTCCGATGCCGCTCTGGCGAATCGAGACGATTTTCTGGCGATCGTCACCCATGACCTCCGCGACCTGCTCGGCGGAATCGTAATGAGCGCTGCGGTGCTCTCGAAGACAGCGCCTCAAAGTGAGTACGGCAACCAGACTCTCGCGGAGGCCAAGCGAATAAAACGCTACGCCGCTCGCATGAGCCGGCTCATCGGCGACCTGGTCGATGTAGCCAGCATCGACGCCGGCAAGCTCGGCGTCGCGCCGGCGCCCGGCGATCTGGCCATCCTGATTGCCGAAGCGCAGGAGATGTTTCGTGCATCGGCTTCAGCCAAGGGGATCTCCGTGGAGATCCGGGGCGCCGCCGACCCGGTCCTCGCGGCGTTCGACCATGACCGTATCCTTCAGGTGCTCGCCAACCTCATCTCGAATTCGCTCAAGTTCACGCCTCACGGCGGGAAAATCACGATTTGTGGCGACCGCGAGGCCGGTAATATTCGTCTGTCCGTCGCGGATACCGGTCTCGGCATATCCGCTGACGCGCTCGAGTCCATATTCGAGCGATTCACTCAGCTGAGCAAGAACGACCGTAGAGGCTTGGGCCTGGGCCTGTACATATCGCGGTGCATCGTCGAAGCCCATGGCGGGCGAATCCGGGCGGAGAGTCAGCTGGGTGCAGGGAGCAGGATCAGCTTCACGCTACCCATCCGCGGGCCCGCCGCCCCGGTCGTGGAAAACGTGACGAAAACGTGACTTTTCAGCGGGCATTGGCGAGCCAATAAACAACGCGTTAAGCTGCGGTCCGCCAACTTTTAATCCATTGGTCGGCGGTTCGAATCCGCCGCGACCTACCAAATTCGCCAGGGGGCAGCCTTAGCGCGCTGTCGTCCGATCACTCCGGCCGCGATAGCACGCGCAGGACGCGGCCTTCAGGCCATCAGCATTTATGATTTCAATGCTTCCGCGCGCATAGCGGATGAGCTTGCGCCGTTGCAGGCTCCCGGCCGCTTCGCTGATGGCTGAGCGCCTGGCTCCCAGCATGAAGCCCAGGTATTGCTGCGTGAGCCGGTACCGATCGCCGGACAGCCGATCGCGTAGCATGAGCAGCCGGCGCGCCAGGCGTTGCTCGGCGCCGTGGTTGCGGCTGCAGAAGGCGGTCTGCATGATTTGGATGGTCAGGTCGTTGCTGTAGCGGCGCACATCGCGCCGCATGTCCGTCCGGCGGTTGAACTCTTTCATGAAGTCCGCGCAGGTGGAGCGCAGCGCGCCACCTTCGGCCTGCACCACGGCGTGAACCGCGGAGCGCTGGTCTCCCAGGGCGACGCCGACGCCCAGCATGCCGTCGCGGCCGATGACACCCAACTCCACTGCGGTCTCCCCGCGCGCCTGCGCCAGCAGGGACACCACGGAATCGATCGGAAAGTACACATGACGGATATGCTTGCCCGGCTGGTGGAGCACCTGGCCGAATGCAAGCTCTATGGGCTCCAGGCCCGGGAACGGCGATGCGCCGGAGTTTGCCGGGAGGCTTGCAAGCAGCTTGTTGGCGAACATCAATGGGTATAGCACCAGACGGGTCCGCGCTCCGTCCGGCAGCGGACAAACGGCGTGTGCCGCCATCGGAAAAATACCTTGAGCCTGTATGTACGGATTCGTACACTGGCCGGGTGTCCACGCCCTGGTCGCCGACGCATAACCTGCTCCTCCGCGCACTGCCTTCAGACGATCTCCGGCCGTTACTGACATCGCTCGAGCTGGTCGAAATGCCGCTCGGGCATTCGGTATATGAATCGGGCGCGCATCTCGACTATGTGTACTTTCCCGTCGAGGGCATCGTGTCGCTGCTCTATGTCACCCAGGGAGGGAATTCGGCGGAGCTCGCGGTCGTCGGTAGCGAAGGAATGATCGGCATCTCGCTCTTCATGGGCGGCGAGACGACGCCGAACCGGGGCGTCGTGCAGAGCGCCTGCAAGGCTTATCGGCTGCCGGCACGCGTGATGAAAGCGGCCTTCGCCGAGGGCGGTGCGCTTCAGCTCATCCTGTTGAAGTTCACCCAGGCGCTCATCACGCAGATCTCGCAGACCGCAGTGTGCAACCTGCATCATTCACTGGACCAGCAGCTTTGCCGCTGGCTGCTGCTCAGCCTGGACCGCCTGCCGACCAACCAGCTGCAGATGACCCAAGAGCTGATCTCGAACATGCTCGGCGTGCGCCGCCAGGGCGTCACCGAGTCGGCCGGCAAGCTCGAGCGGGAAGGCCTGATCACCTATAGCCGCGGCATGATCACCGTGCTTGACCGCGCGGGCCTCGAAAAGCGCGCCTGCGAGTGCTACCTTGTGGTGAGGCGCGAGGCCGACCGGTTGCTTCCGCGGCTGCCGAAGCGATAAGCAGGCTGCGCCCTACTGGCGGGCTTCGGCCAGCCTTCTCGGCAGGCGGGCGCTGAATACCGTGCCGTCTTCGACCGAGGACTCAGCGTCGATCGTACCGCCATGCATCACCACGATCTCGCGGGCGATGTAGAGCCCGAGTCCCAGGCTCGTGGACGGATCGGCGGTCTCATCCGTCAAGGCGGACGGAATCTGCACTAGCGGGTTGAAGATGATCTGCAGCTGGTCCGGCGGAATCGGACGGCCGCGGTTCTTGACCCGCAGCGTAACCCTGTCCGCATCCCCGTGCGCGGAAAGCGTGATCGGCTGGCTTCTCTCGCCATGCCGGACGGCATTGCTGAGCAGGTTCGCCAGCACCTGATGCAGGCGTTCGCCATCGAAACGGCCGTGCAGGTCGCCTGAGATCTCCAGGCGGAAAATGTGCTCCGGGTGTGCGGCGCGGATCTCATCGTAGGCCATCCTGCAGATGTGCCCCATGTTGCCGGCTTCCGGCGCGATGGGGATCGCGCGACCTAGGCGCGTCCTCGTGTATTCCAGCAGGTCCTTGATCATGGCGCTCATTCTCGCGGCGCCGCGGGTGACGCGCCTCGCAGCCTCGAGCGGCGCGCCTCCCGGAAGCAGGCCCGGCGCCGAGAGGAAAAGGCCGGAATTGGCGATCGCGGAGAGCGGCGTGCGCAGATCGTGGCCGAGGATCGCGAGGAACGTGTCTCTCGATCGCGCCACTTCGTCGGAGTAGTTGGAAATGGATTCGGCGAGCGCCTGGTCGATCGCTTCGTTGAAGCGCGTCACCTGGTAGAACGCCGTTTCGTCCGTGACGCCCCGCTTGAGCCACAGGCGCAGCACGCTGGCCCGCAGGGCGCGGAATTCGGCCGCGAGCTGGCGCAGGTCGAAGCCTGCAAGATGGCGCAGTGCACCGTGGGTCATGGCCGCGGTCCGCGTCGACTCGGCGATCTGGGCGAAGCCCTTGGACTTGTACGCTTGCTCGAGGTCGGTCTGGCTTGACTCGATGTCGGCGGCGATGGCGAGCAGGATCTGGCTCGCATGGTCGCGCAGAGCGAGCGAACTCATCACCTGGCCGGGGGAGAGGAGCGAGGAGGCGAACGATTCCCACTCGACGAGGATTTCTTCGAGGTTCTCGCTGATGAAGTTTGCTAAACGCATCTACCTGTCCTTGCCGTGTTTCAAAGGTTCCGGCCTGAACATCGCCGGCCTCCTACTATGCGCGGGGTCCGCTCCCCTGTATGCCCGGCACCGGACATATGGCGCGGGCGGTACAGCTTCTTAGGTCGCCCGAGGTCCGGGGAAGATGCGCCGCCATCGATGCACTGCCGTGCCGAGGGTCGTAACCACCCGGACCAGGGTCTGCTCATGGTGGGGATTGACACGGGTTCATTAGTTCCATTATTCTAAAAACATGGAAATGACGCAAGCCGTAGAAGCACTCGCCGCACTGGCTCAGTCGAGCCGGCTGCAGATCTATCGCCTCCTTGTGGAAGCGGGCCCTGAAGGCATGGCGGCCGGCCGCATCGGCGAGGAGCTCGGGCTCCCGGCGCCCACCCTTTCGTTTCACCTCTCGCAGCTCACGCGCGCCGGACTCGCGCGCAGCCGCCAGGAGGGGCGTTTTGTGATCTACAGCGCCGACTACACGAGCATGAACAGCCTGGTCGGCTATCTCACCGAGAACTGCTGCGGCGGACGCGCTTGCAAGCCGGCCGCAGCGGCTCGAAAACGCGAAAGGGCTCCAGCATGACGAAACCGCTGAACGCGCTCTTTCTCTGCACCGGAAACTCGGCGAGATCGATCCTCGCCGAGGCGTACCTCAATAGCGCGGGCAAGGGAAAGTTCAAGGCCTACAGCGCCGGCAGCCATCCGGGCGGGAAGGTCAATCCGTTCGCGCTCGAACTCCTGGCGAAAAATCGCATCGACACCGCAGGCCTTCGCTCGAAGAGCTGGGACGAGTTTGCGGTGCCCGGCGTCCCCGAACTCGACTTCGTGCTCACGGTCTGCGACAACGCCGCCGGCGAGGCCTGCCCGTTCTGGCCCGGGCAGCCGGTGACCGCCCATTGGGGTGTAGAGGACCCGGCGGCCGTCGTAGGGAGCGATGAAGAGAAGCGCCGCGCGTTTCTCAAGGCGTTCACGACGCTTTCCGCCAGGATCAATTTTCTTCTCGCTTTGCCGTTGGACAAGCTGTCTCGTCAAGCGCTCAAGTCGAAGCTGGACGAGATCGGCAAGTCGTGAGCGTCGCACGACAAGCGATTGCGGAATTCATGGGCAGCGCGCTTCTCCTCGCCGCGGTAGTCGGCTCCGGGATCATGGGCGAGCGCCTCGCGGGCGGCAACAGCGCGATCGCGCTCCTCGCCAATTCCCTCGCTACAGGATTCGCGCTCGTCGCGCTCATTGTGGCCTTTGGCCCGCGCAGCGGCGCTCATTTCAACCCGGTGGTCACCGTGGCGCTCGCCCTGCGCAGGCGGTTTCCCGGACGCGCGATCCCGGCCTATGTCGTCGCGCAAGTGCTCGGCGCCGTCGCCGGTGTTTTGATCGCGCACGCCATGTTCGACCTGGAGCTGCTTCAGTGGTCGACGCGCGCGCGCTCGAGCGTCGGTCAATGGCTCAGCGAGACCGTTGCGACGGCGGGGCTCGTGTTCGTCGTGCTGTCGTGCGATCGGGCGCGCCCATGGGCGGCGCCGGCCGCCGTCGGCGGGTACATCGCCGCCGCGTACTGGTTTACGGCCTCTACGTCGTTCGCGAACCCGGCGGTCACTTTGGCACGTGGCTTCACCACGACGTTCGCCGGAATCAATCCGGGGCATGTCGCCCCGTTCGTCGTTGCGCAACTTGTCGGAGCCGCCTTCGCGCTCGCTCTGGACCGTTTCCTGGGAGAAACCAAATGAAAGCCGAGACCCCCTCCGCGCTCCCCGTCGCCGTCATCGGCGCGGGCCCCGCGGGCCTTGCCGCCGCCGCGCACCTTGCCGAACGAGAGATACCGTTCATCGTTTTCGAGGCCGGCAAGACCGTCGGCGAAAATCTCGCCGGCTACAGTCATGTGCGGCTCTTTTCGCCGTGGCGGTTCAATGTCGATCGCGCGGCTGCACGGCTGCTGGAAGCCGAGGGTTGGATGGCTCCTCGATCCGAGGCGCTTCCCACGGCTGGCGAGGTGGTGCGTGACTACCTCGTTCCGCTTTCGCGGAGCGCCCGGCTCGCGAAGCACGTTCGCACAGAGGCCAGGGTCATCGCCATATCGCGTGCAAGCCACGACAAGGTGAAGACCGCGGGCCGCGAATCGGCCCCGTTCATCCTCCAAGTGGAGGAGAAGGGCCGTGTCACCGAATATTCGGCGCGCGCCGTGCTCGACGCATCGGGGACCTGGAATCAGCCCAACCCGATCGGAGGGCACGGGCTGCCGGCAATTGGCGAGCGCGAGAACGCGCCACGCATCACCCACGGCATGCCCGATATCCTGGGCGCGGAACGCAGCCGCTACGCGGGACGCAAGGTCCTGGTTGTAGGCGCCGGGCATTCCGCGGCGGGGAACCTGCTGTCGCTTGCGAGTCTGGCCCGCGAGGTGCCCTCCACACGCATCGCATGGGCGGTCCGCGGTAAGGATATGAGGCGACTCTTCGGGGGCGGCAAGAACGACGGACTGGCGGCACGCGGTGCGCTCGGCACCGAGCTGCGTCGGCTGGTGGACAAGGGTTCGTTGGAGATCCACACGGGCTTCCGCATCGCACGCATCGAAGCCGTCGGCGATCGGCTGCGCATCGTCGCGGACGATCCGACGCTGCCGGCAGTCGAAGGCGTTGACGAAGTGATCGCGGCGACCGGCTGCCGTCCGGACCTTTCCCTGAGCCGGGAACTCCGCGTGCGGAACGACGAGTGGCTGGAGAGCACCGAAGCCCTTGCGCCGCTCATCGATCCCAACGTCCATTCTTGCGGCACCGTGCGGCCGCACGGCCACAAGGAACTCAGGCACCCGGAGCCCGGCTTCTATGCCATCGGCGCCAAGTCCTACGGACGCGCTCCCAACTTCCTGATGGCTACGGGTTACGAGCAGGCGCGCTCGGTCGTGGCCGCGCTCGCGGGTGATATGGCAGCGGCCGACGACGTGCAGCTCGAACTTCCGCAGACCGGCGTCTGCTCGACGGATCTGGTCGTCGACGCAGAGGCTGCAGCTGCGAGCGCCTGCTGCGGCGGCCCTTCGACGAAGCCGCAGACCAGGGAGCCGATCAAGGTCCGCGCCGCGGGCTGTTGCAGTTAGGAAAGATTCGATAGTCCCGTACGGAGCTTACGGCAGCACGCCGGCGGCGATCAGCTTGCCGTAGAGCTCCCCGACGGTGATCCAGGTGAACTGATCGTCGAATTCGCCGTTTACCGCGCCCGCCGGTGCGGGCGGGTGGAAGACGAACAGCGCGTCGCCGTTGAGGTTCTGCAGCTCGTCCACGCCGCCGCCGCC
>CAYOVM010000021.1:20302-26147 GCA_964407355.1 uncultured Enterobacteriaceae bacterium | reverse complement strand
AGGTAGTTCTCCATTGTGATGATCGCGAGCGCGCCGACCACGGGGCCGAAGACGGTGCCCATCCCGCCCAGCAGCGTCATCAGCACCACCTCGCCCGACATCGACCAGTGGACATCGGTGAGCGAGGCGAGCTGGAACACGATCACCTTGGTCGCGCCGGCGAGCCCGGCGAGCGCCGCGGAAAGCACGAACGCGAGGAACTTGTAGCGGGCGGTGTCGTAGCCGAGCGAGATCGCGCGCGGCTCGTTCTCGCGGATCGCCTTCAGCACCTGGCCGAACGGCGAATGGATGGCGCGGTAGATGAGCAGGAAGCCGCCGAAGAACACCGCCGCCACGGTCGCGTACATCGCCCAGATATTGGAAAGATCGACGAAGCCGAAGAGGCGCCCGCGCGGCACCGCCTGGATGCCGTCCTCGCCGCCGGTGAAGGGCGTCTGCAGGTAGAAAAAGTAGATCATCTGGGCGAGCGCGAGCGTGATCATCGCGAAGTAGATGCCCTGCCGGCGGATCGCGAGCCAGCCGGTGACCGCGCCGAGGAGCGCGGACGCGCCGGTGCCGAAGAGGATCGCGAGCTCAGGCGTGAAGCCCCACACCTTCGCCGCGTGCGCCGAGGCATAGCCGGCGGTGCCGAGGAACATCGCGTGGCCGAACGAGAGCAGGCCGCCGAAGCCGACCAGCAGGTTGAACGCGCAGGCGAAGAGCGCGAAGCACATCACCTTCATCAGGAACACCGGGTACAGCACGAGCGGCGCCAGCGCGAAGAACGCGAGCATCACCAGGAAGGCGATTTTCTGATGTCGGTGCATGATTACTCCGCCGACCCCCTGACAAGGGGGTCGCGAGCGAAGCGAGCGGGGGGTTTGGTTTTAGCGGGTTTGATTCTTACAGAAATAAAAACGTGAACCCCCCGCTCGCAAAAAGCCGCTCGCTCCCCCCTTGTCAGGGGGGCATGATGATGACTCATTTCTGCGTCCCGAAGAGACCCGCCGGCCGCACCAGCAGCACCAGCACCATGATGATGAAGATGACCGTGTTGGAAGCCTCCGGGTAGAACACCTTGGTGAGGCCTTCCGCGAGGCCGAGGGCGAAGCCGGTGACGATCGAGCCCATGATCGAGCCCATGCCGCCGATCACCACCACCGCGAACACCACGATGATGATATCGGCGCCCATCTGCGGGCTCACCTGGTAGATCGGCCCCGCCATCACGCCGGCGAGCGCGGCGAGGCCGACGCCGAAGCCGTAGGTGAGCGTGATCATGCGCGGCACGTTGACGCCGAAGGCCTGCACCAGCGCCGGGTTCTCGGTCGCGGCGCGCAGGTAGGAGCCGAGCTTGGTCTTCTCGATGATGAACCAGGTCGCGATGCACACCGTGAGCGAGGCGACGATCACCCAGGCGCGGTAGATCGGCAGGAACATGAAGCCGAGGTTCTGGCCGCCGGCGAGCTCCTTCGGGATCGGATAGGGCTGGCCGGAGGAGCCGAAGTAGTTGCGGAACACGCCCTGGATGATCAGCGCGAGGCCGAAGGTCAGCAGCAGGCCGTACAGGTGATCGAGCTTGTAGAGCTGCTTCAGCATCGTGCGCTCGATGAGAACGCCGAGGGCGCCGACCACGACGGGGACGATCGCGAGCGCCCACCAGTAGCCCAGGCCCCACCGGTTCAGCAGGAAATAGCCGCAGAAGGCGCCCAGCATGTACTGGGCGCCGTGCGTGAAGTTGATGATGTTGAGCAGGCCGAAGATGACCGCCAGGCCGAGCGAGAGCAGCGCATAGAACGAGCCGTTGATCAGCCCGATCAGCAGCTGCCCGAACAGGGCCTGGGTCGGAATGCCGAAAATCTCGGTCATCTCGCCTGCTTTTTTACTTAAGTAAAAATTATTTAACTAAAGAACAACCCCCATCCTTCGCGGGCCGGAACGCCTGGTCGGCCGGGATCGTCGAGCGGACCTTGTAGTAGTCGTACGGTCCTTTCGACTCGGAGGGCTTCTTCACCTCGACGAGGTACGCCGGGTGGACCTTGCGGCCGTCGGCGCGGATGCGGCCCTTGCCGAAGAGCGGATCGTCGGTGGGCATCTCCTTCATCTTCGCCACCACCTTGGTGCCGTCGTCGGTCTTCGCCGCCTCGATCGCCTTCAGGTAGTGCAGCATCCCCGAGTACACGCCGGCCTGCACCATCGTCGGATACTTGCCGTTGTTCTGCGAGGCGAAGCGCTTGGCGAACGCGCGCGTGCCGTCGTTCAGGTCCCAGTAGAACGACTCGGTGAAGATCAGGCCCTGCGCGGTGTTGAGGCCGAGGCCGTGGATGTCGCTGATGAACACCAGCAGCCCGGCGAGGTTCTGGCCGCCCTTCACGATGCCGAACTCGGCCGCCTGCTTGATCGCGTTGGTGGTGTCGCCGCCGGCGTTGGCGAGGCCGATGATCTTCGCCTTGGAGCTTTGCGCCTGCAGCAGGAACGACGAGAAGTCCTGGGTGTTCAGGGGATGGCGCACCTTGCCGAGCACCTTCGCGCCGTTCTTGAGCACCACCGCCTCGGTGTCGCGCTCGAGCGCGTGGCCGAAGGCGTAGTCGGCGGTGACGAAGAACCAGGAATCGCCGCCGGTCTTCACGATCGCGCTGCCGGTGCCGTTGGCGAGCATCCAGGTGTCGTAGGTCCAGTGCACCGTGTTGGGCGAGCAAGCCTTGCCGGTGAGATCGGAGCTGGCCGCGCCGGAGACGACGAACGCCTTGCCCTTCTGCTTGGTGATCTCGTTGACCGCGAGCGCCACCGAGGAGGTCGGCACGTCGAAGATCGCGTCGACCTTGTCCGAGTCGTACCACTGGCGCGCGATGCCCGAGCCGACGTCGGGCTTGTTCTGGTGGTCGGCCGAGACGATCTCGACCTTCATGCCCTTCTTCGCCGCGCCGAAATCTTCCACCGCCATGCGAGCGGCCAGCACCGAGCCGGGCCCGCCGATGTCGGAGTACAGGCTCGACATGTCGCTGAGCACCCCGACCTTGATCACGCCGTCGGAAACCTGCGCCTGCGCCGCGGCGGCGGCGAGGGCGAGGGCAACTGCTGCTGTCATCTTGCGTACTGGGAACATCGACTCCTCCTTGCTGGCTAGTTGAACTTCAGACGCTGATTTCAGACTCCTAGATATTCCTGGATGCGGCCCATGCTCGCCTCGAGCCGGTCGTTCGGGACCATGTCGACCACGCGCCCGTGCTCGACGATGTAGTGGCGGTCGGCGAGCTTCTGCGCGAAGCGGAAATTCTGCTCCACCAGCACGATGGTGAAGCCCTCCCGCTTCAGCCGCTCGATGGTGCGGCCGATGTGCTGGACGATGACCGGCGCGAGGCCCTCGGTGGGCTCGTCGAGCAGCAGCAGGCGCGCGCCGGTGCGCAGGATGCGCGCGATGGCGAGCATCTGCTGCTCGCCGCCCGAGAGCTTCGTGCCCTGGCTGCGAAGGCGCTCCTTGAGATTGGGGAACAGCTCGAACACCTGCTCGAGCGTCATGCCGCCGGGGCCCACCTGCGGCGGCAGCAGCAGGTTCTCCTCCACGTCGAGGCTCGCGAAGATGCCGCGCTCCTCGGGACAGAACGCGATTCCCAGGCGGGCAATGCGGTTCGAGGCCGACTTTATCGTCTCGATATTTCTATAGCGAACCGAACCCTCGCGCCGCGCCACCATCCCCATGATGCACTTCAGCGTGGTGGTCTTGCCGGCGCCGTTGCGTCCGAGCAGCGTGACGACCTCGCCCTCGCGCACCTCGAAATCCACGCCGTGCAGGATGTGGGACTCGCCGTACCAGGCGTTCAGGTTCTTTACCGAAAGAAGGACTTCAGCCATGGCCCGATCCAAGGTAAGCCTCGATCACCTGCGGATTGGCCGATACGCTCTTGTAGTCTCCCTCGGCGAGGATCTCGCCGCGCTGCAGCACCGTGATGCGGTCCGACAGCGTCGAGACCACCGAAAGGTTGTGCTCGACCATCAGCACCGTGCGGTTCGCGGAGACGCGCTTTATGAGCGCGGCGATGCGCTCGACGTCGGCGTGCGCCATGCCGGCGGTCGGCTCGTCGAGCAGCATCATTTCCGGATCCAGCGCGAGCGTGGTGGCGATCTCAAGGGCGCGTTTACGGCCGTACGGCAGCTCGACCGCCACCGTCTCGGCGAATTCCGACAGGCCGACCGCCTCGATCAGCTCGCGCGCGGCGGGGTCGAGCGCCCGAAGCACCCTCTCCGAGCGCCAGAAATCGAACGAGCCGCCGCGTTTTCTCTGCAGCGCGATGCGCACGTTCTCCAGCACCGTGAGGTGAGGGAAGACCGCCGAGATCTGGAAGGAGCGCACGAGGCCCATGCGCGCGATGCGCGCCGGCGCGGAGCCGGTGATCTCGCGGCCGTTGAAGAAAATCTGGCCGCGCGTGGGCTCGAGGAAGTGGGTGAGCAGGTTGAAGCAGGTCGTCTTGCCGGCGCCGTTCGGGCCGATCAGGGCGTGGATCGTGCCCCGGCGCACCTGCAGCGAGACATTGCTGACGGCGACGAAGCCTTTGAATTCCTTCGTCAGCCCGCGCGTTTCGAGGATTATCGATTCGTCCATGCGGCGCCCCGCAGGGCCGCGGCATCTTGCCCTAGCGGCTTCCTGGACGCAACGCTGGATTTTTCGGGCCGGCAACGCCCCGCAGGACCCCGTTCAGGCCGTATTAACGGGGCGAGCGAGCGGTCTTGCGCATGTCCTTCCCGCCCTTGCTGCCCCGGCCCGTGGGGCACTGGGCCAAAGGCCCGTCGGCGGCCGGCCTGTTCTGGCTGCTGCCTACGCTGCTGCCGAATTCGCGGTCGACGGTCGTCCACAGATAGCCGCCGGCCGCGCAGGCCACGGCATAGTTGAAGAGCGCCTGGAGTGTTGGCGTCCGCAGGTCCAGCAGGCCGGGAAACGGATATTCGACCGGGATCTCGGTGAAGCGGAAGTTCATCCCGTGGCGCAGCGCGAAGGCCGCCGCCATGCCGATGTCCCGCCTCGAGATGTGCTTCATCGTCGCCGAGTAGCTGCGCGTCACGATCGGTATGGTGCTTAGCGGCGTGGTCCCGGACGCGATGCCGATCTGGCTGTTGATCACCACGTAGACGTTGACGCCCTCCAGCCCCTCGACCTCGGCGGGAAAGTAGCGGTCGATCTCCGGCGCGACGAAAAACGACTGGATCGTGCCGCCGTCGACGTGCATCTCGTCGTAGGCGACGCCGTTCTCCTCGACGCGGATCATCACCGGCGGGAACACGCCGGGGATGCTCGCCGAGGCGGTCAGGACGTCGCGAAACAGCGCGCGCGCCTCCTCGCCGCCGTGCGAGGCGACTGCGCCGAGGTCCCAGATGACCGATTCCTCCTTGTCGAGGTCGGTGGTGGCGACGAGCAGCATCCTGCCCTTCGCCGCCTCCGCGGCCACCGCCGCCACCAGCTCCGCGGTGACGAAACGGTCCACGAATCTCGCGAGCGGCTCGCCGCTGTAGACCGCCGGGTCGTACAGGATGCCGCCGCGCCACTGCAGGAGGCTGCCGTTTCCGGCGGTCATCGCGGCCTCGGTGAGCTTCTTGTCCCAGGCCGGCCCGAGGAACGCGAACGGCGCGATCAGCGCGCCGGTGCTCACGCCGGTGACGAGCTCGAATTGCGGACGGGCTCCGTTGCGGGTCAGGCCGACGAGCGCGCCCGCGCCGAACGCGCCGCCCGCGCCGCCGCCCGAGATCGCGAGGATGTCCACTTCGCCGTCGGAGGCGGCCGCGCGCAGGCGCGAAAGAATCTGGCTCGAGCCCGTCCAGAGCGAGCGCCGGTCGGCCGAGAGAATGCGCACGCTCGCCGGAAATCCGCGCGGCG
>CAYOVM010000021.1:0-20202 GCA_964407355.1 uncultured Enterobacteriaceae bacterium | reverse complement strand
GAAGTAGTCCGGAAGGCGGGTGGCGTCAATGCGCCAGAAGTAATCGCAGGATCACGCTCGCGCCGGCGCCTCGAGCGGACCGGATATCCAGGGTACCTCCGAGACCCGCGGCCCTGCGGCGCAGGCTGCTCAATCCGCGCCCGCGCGGAACGCTGTTCTCGTCGAACCCGACGCCGTCGTCGTCGACCTGGATGCGCAGCCAGCCGTCCTCCGCCTGCGCGCTCACCGTCACCGCGCCGGCCCGGGAGTGGCGCAGCGCGTTGGTGAGCGCCTCGAGGACGATCCGCTGCACGGCGAGGATGGCCTGCGGTGTCAGGTAGGTCACCGGCGGCAGCTCGCCCACCTGCCAGTGCAGCTTCACGCCCGAGTCTTCGATCGCCGTGCGCATCCGGTGGCGCACGTTGCCGAGCACGACGCCGAGGTCGCCGTCCACCGGCTCGAGCGCGTCCACCACGAGCCGCAGCTCCTGCAGCACGTCGACCAGCCGCCGCTCGACCTCCTCGAGCGAGGGCCGGCCCGATTGCACCGTGCCGAGCAGGCCGACCAGGCTCGACCCCAGCCCGTCGTGCATGTCCGCCATGATGCGCTGGCGCTCGCGCGCGAGCGACTGCTCGCGCTCGGCCTCCTGCACGCGCTTGAAAGCGGCTTCGATCTCGCGCGTCTTCTGCGCGACTCTCTCCTCCAGGCCGGCGTTCGCCCGCTCGACCGCGGCCACCGCGCGGAAGTGGCGGTCGATGATCGTGGCGCCGACGGCCGCCAGCACGAGCGGAATGTGGAAATGGGCGAGCGTCAGGCTGTCGTAGTCGATCCATCCCATCCAGCGCGCGATGTCATGCGTGTTCAGGAGCGCCACCAGGACGATCGCGAGCGCGAACATCCACAGCACCCACCGGCTTTCCGCGATCTGCGAGCGGGCAAGCATGACGAGCAGCGCGATCAGCGCGGCGAGATAAACGAAGCTCCAGGCCGTGATGACGGAGCCCTGCTCGCCGGGGCCGACGAGCTGCGCGAGGCCGAGGCCGAGCAGCGTGAACAGCCACAAGGCGCGCTCGGCCCAGGGCCAGCGCTTGCCGGCGACCCGCAGGCACAGCACCAGCATCGGCGCCGCGTAGGCGAATCTCGCCATGAACGCGAGCCACCCATAGCTGAATTGCGACGACGTGAACGCCCCGTGGCCCCAGGGCGCGGCGGCGCCCGCCCATGCGAACGCTGTGACAGCGTACCAGGCGAGCGTCACATCCCTGCGCTCGCGCAGCCAGAACGCCGCGGCGAGCAGTCCTGCGAGCAACGCGGCGGCGCCGAACATGAGCAGGGTCGTGACCTGGAGCAACTGGCGTTGATCGTGCAAGGGGCGCACGGCGAGCGACGGGCCCACGATTACGCGCGTCAGCCCCTGGCGCAGCTCCGGGACGGCCTCGACGCGAATGTGCAGGACGTTGCGTCCGGGATTGAGATAGGGCGGCGGCAGGCGGGACATTACCGGTGGCGCCCAGTTGCGCGCGCCGGGGTCGCCATATCCCAGGGTGCCGGAAAGCCACTTGCCGTTCACGAAGAAGCGGATGTTGCGCGCGCTGTCTCGCGGCAGGTGGAGCGCATGGTTGCCCGAGGCGACCTCGGACAGATCGAACTCGAGCCGGTACCAGCCGGTCGCGGCGGGGCCCGGGTGCGAGAAAAACCAGTTGTCGGGCAGGCGCACCGGGCGCCATGGCGCCTCGTTCCCCGGCGGCTTCGCGGAATCGTCGAGCACGAACTGCGCGTTCTCGAGAACGAGCAGGCCCTCCTGCGCGGGCGCCCCGGCGGCCGCGGCGGCGAGCAGGAGCAATGCGAGCGCGCGAGCCGCCGCGAAGCGCGCGCGCCGCTCGCGCGCCATCAGCGAATCAGGCCGAGGCGGCTCGCCTCGAACACCGCCTCGGTCTTCGAGTGCACCGCGAGCTTGCGGTAGATGCGCTTCAGAAACGTGTGCACCGTGCCGATCGACACGCCCAGCATCTCGGCGGTCTCGGCGTACGAGAAGCCGCGCGAGATCGCGTTCAGGATCTCCCCTTCCCGCGCCGTGAGCGTCGCCTCCTCCTCGCCGGCGCTCTTTTTCGCCGCGGCGGCGCGCTCCGGCATCCGCAGCCGCTTGAGCATTTGCCGCGCGATCACGGGCGAAAGCGGCGAGCCGCCATTGCGGATCTCGCGGATGTCGAAGGCGATGTCGTGCTGCAGCGAGCCCTTCAGCAGGTAGCCCCGGGCCCCGGCCTCCAGCGCCGCGAGCACGTTCGCCTCGTCGCCGAAGATGCTGATGACCAGGATGTCGCATTCCGGGCAGCGCGCGGCGGCGAACCGGATCAACTCGAGGCCGGACATGTCCGGCAGACCCAGGTCCACGAGCAGCACATCCGGCGTGCATGCGGCGAGCCCGGCAAGCGCTTCGGCGCCGGTGGCGTATTCGGCGACGAGCTCGAGCGAGCTCTGCGCGCGCACCGAGCAAGCGAGGCGCTCGCGCGCGGCGCGATCGTCTTCGACCAGCGCGACGGTCGTAGCGCGCGCCGCGGGTGCGTCCGGCATTCTCGGCCTCCCTTCGCTCGACAGCATACCCGCGGGCGGCGCCGCTTGCGATGCCCGCCGTACCCAGTGTTGGGGATTGCCGCGGCGCGCCTTCGCCTTACGATGGAGCCTCATCGGGAGGGGACCATGACGGCTCGTTTGTTCTTGCAGAGGTGCGCGCGGCTGTCGATCGCCGTGCTCGTTGCCATTCCCGCGCTGCCCGCGGCGGCGCAGGTCGAGCAGACGTTCTTCGGGCCCAAGCAGTACGACCATCCGGCTTCCGGTACGGTCCGCATCGTCGAGACGGTGTCGGTGCCCGCGTCCTTCGGCGAGCCTTTTACGCTGCGCGTGCGCAACGGCGAGCACCGCGACGGCGTCCACAACGCGCGGGTATACCTGAACGGCGTCCTCATTTTCGGCAAGCACGACTTCCACTCGAAGACGCTCGATCTTCAGCGCACCGTCCAGCTGCAGCCGCAGAACGAGCTCGTCGTGGTCATCCGCGGGCGCCCGCGCACGCACCTGACGCTCAGCATTTCCGGGCTGCGCAAGCCGGCGCTGCCGAGCGCGCTGGCGCCCGATCCGCTTACGCTCATCACGGGCACTTCGGGCACGCTCGCGGCGACCCTGTTCCCGCCGCCGGCGGTCGCGGGCGCGCTTACGTTGTCGAGCGAGGACGCGGCCGTCGCGGCGGTGCCGCTCTCGATCGCTTTCGCCGCCGAGCAGACGCTGGTGCCGATCCCCGTGACCGCGGGCGCCGTGGGCGCCACGCGAGTGAGCGCGAGCCTGAACGGCGTTTCGATTTCCTCGGCCGTCAGAATTCTGCCGGAGCCGCCGCGCATCGACGCGATCGCGCCCGCGAGCGGCGCGCCCGGAACGCTGGTGACGCTGAGCGGCGAGTTTTTCGATCCTGTCCCGGCGGGCAACCAGGTCTCGTTCGAGGGCGCCGGCGGCGTGCGGATCCCGGCGCCGGTGATCGCGGCCACGGCATCGCAGGTCACGGTGAGGGTCCCGGCGCACGCGCTATCGGGCCCGATCACGTTGACCGATTCCCGCGGCACGGGCCAAAGCGCGCCGTTCACGCTCCTGCCCCTGGCTGCGCGCTTCGAGCTCAGCCATGCGGGCCTCACCGCGCGCACCCCGAGCCCGAGCAGCCCCGTCACGCCGTTCGTGCGTGGCGCCATTCCCGGAGACGCGCTGCGCTTCGAGGTGCTGACACCGCCGCAGAACGGCACGGCCCAGGTCGACATCGGCAACAGGCTCGTCTACCAGCCCGCCTCGGGATTCACCGGGTCGGACAACTTCTCGTACCGCGTGCTTGCCGCCGACGAGTCGACGCTCGACGGCACGGCCCTGGTCAAGGCATTCGCCCCCAACCCCGGGCAGCCGTCGCGCTGCACCTCGCCCAGCATCCTCGTCAACGGCGCATTACAGCGGATCAATGTCACCAACTGCTCTTTCTACGGCCAGGTCGTTACGCGCAATACCGCGGCCGGGGCCCCGGTGACGGTGCAATACGTCGCGCTGCGCCCGGTGGAGGGAACCGCGCCCAAAGCCGCGGTGTTCCTGATCGGCGGCGGCGACTTCAACCTGAACTTCAACGGCGATCCCGCCACCGGCGCCGCCACGCTGATCGGCGGCAACTTCGTGGTGCGCTCGGCGCAGCTCTTCGCCAACGCCGGATACCTCGCCATCGCCATGAACCGGCCGAGCGACCAGCCGCCGGCGGGCTCGGTGGACGCAGTGGGCGACGTCGACCTGTATCGCATCTCCGTGGATCACGCGGCCGACATCCTCGCGGTGCTGAGGGAGGTGAACACCGACGGCCTCGACGTCTTCCTGTCGGGCACCAGCCGCGGCGCGATCTCCGCCGTCGCCGCCAGCCTCATCGCCTCGGGGATCTCGCTTTCGAGCGCGGTCTCGCGCAGATCGGCTTCCATCCCCTCGAGGATGTTCGTGGGCGACGATCGCCGTCCGAACCTCGTGGCGAGCTTCGTGAAGCGCCCGGCGCACGTGCTGCGCAACCTGCTCGACGCCTGCAGCCTGACCCGGCCGATCGATCAGCTGAACATGTTCAACGCCTTCCTGGCCGCCGGCGTCCAGGCGGAGCTCAGCTCGGTCAGCGGCGGGTTCGCCTTCGATACCGATCCCTGCGACGCTTTCACCTTCCACGGCTATCTCGGGATCGAGCCCACGGCCGTGCTTGCCGTCACGACCTGGCTCGATGCCCGCGTCGCGGCGCTCGGCGGCAACCGGCGGCCCGACGCGGCGTTCGCCGAGCTCCCGGCCGCAAGCGGCGCGTCGATCGCGATCGATCTCACCGCGCTCACTCACGACGCCGATGGCGATGTGCTGTCTTACGCGCTGTCGCATGTCGGATCGAGCCTCGGCGGGACCGTGACGCTGGAGGGCGCGACGGCGACCTATACGCCGCCCGCGGGCGTGGTGAACGCGACCGATCGCTTCGTCTACGTGGTGACCGACGGCAGGGGCGGCGTCAGCGCCGCGGTGATTTCGATCCGGATCGGCGGCTGACCGTCGGACGCCTTCGCTGCGGCATGCTGCTGTGCAGCGAAGGGGCCTTTATAGGAAAAATCAGACGCTCGGGTAAGGCGCCGTACCCCTAGACCGGGGCAAGCCTGCCGCGCCGCCCTATATTGGGGGCTCCAAAGGAGACCCCATGAAAACGAATCTCGCCCTGCTCGCCCTGGCCGCCGGCCTGGGCGTCGCCAGCACCCTGCCGGCCGGGGCCCAGAACCGCGACCCCATCAAGATCGGCGTAGTCACGCCGATCACCGGCACGTACGCGCCGCTCGGCGCGCAGATCAAGTGGGGCATCGACCTCGCCGTGAAGGAGATCAACGATGCCGGCGGCATCATGGGCCGCAAGATCGAGACTCTGTACGAGGACGAGGAAGCGAACCCGGCCGTCGCCACGCAGCGCTCGGAGAAGCTCTTTCTGCAATCCAAGGTCGACTTCCTCACCGGCACGGTGAACTCGGGCTCCACCCTCGCGGTCGGCCAGGTGGCCGAGCGGGCCGGCAAGCTCATGGCGACCAGCGTCTCGTTCTCCGACGTCATCACCGGCGAGAAATGCTCGCCGAACGTGTTCCGCGTGAACGCCAAGGCCGGCATGCAATCCTCGGCGCTCGCGGCGTGGCTCCTCAAGGAGAAGCCGGGCGCCAAGGTCTACTACCTCGGGCCCGACTACGAGATGGGCCGCAACACCGTCTCGTCGTTCAAGGCGGCCGCCGAGAAGGGCGGCGCCAAGACGGTCGGCGAGGTGTTCGCGCCGCTCGACAGCAAGGACTACTCCATGTTCTTCGGCCAGGTCCGCGCCGCGCGCCCGGACGTCTTCTACACCTCGGTAGGCGGCAACGACTCGGTGCGCCTGTTCACGCAGATGGAGGAATACGGCCTCAAGAAGAACCTGATCATGATCGGCGCGGCGAGCGTGATCACGCCGCAGACCATCGGCGCGATGGGCAACAAGGTCGCGGAAGGGTTCGTCACCGGAGTGGGCTACTCCCCGGAGCTCGACACGCCGCAGAACCAGGCGTTCGTGAAGAAGTTCCGCGCCGCCTACAAGGCCGACCCGGATCTCTACGCCGCCGACTCGTACGGCGTCGTCTACTTCTACAAGCTCGCGGTCGAGAAGGCGAAGTCCACCGACACCGACAAAGTGCGCGCCGCGATGCGCGGACTCGCCTGGGACACGCCGCAGGGCAGGAAGACGATGCGCGCCGGCGATCACCAGGCCGTCCAGGACATGTACGCGGTGAAAGTGATCAACGGCCAGTTCAAGATCATCGGCAAGGTGCCGGGCGAAGTGGCGGTGGGACCCGATACCTGCACCAGATTCTGATTTCCCAGAGTAAAAGGATGGACGAAGCGACGAAGAAGGCGCGCCTCGCGAAATTCCGGGACCAGTTCAGGGCCGACACTCCGAGCTGGTACCGGGGCGAGTACCACCTCGCGTTCACCCTGGCGTTCACGATCGGCACGCTGCTCTTCTGCGGGTCGAGGATCGAATCGGCGACGGCATGGGAGTGGCTGCTGGTGGTGCCGGTGTTCCTCTTCGGCAACTGGGCCGAATGGGCGGGCCACCGCTACATCCTGCACCGGCCGGTGAAGCACCTGAAGATGATCTACAAGCGCCACGTGGGCACCCACCATCAGTTCTTCACGCGCCACGACCTCACCTACAAGGGCCACAAGGACTGGCGCGCCCTCCTCTTCCCGCCGTTCGCGCCGGTCGCCTTCGTGCTCGCGGCGGTGCCGCCGGCGCTGGTGCTGGCGCTCGTGTGGTCGAAGAACGCCGGCTACATCACGGTGCTCACCATGGCGGCTTACTACCTGATGTACGAGGGCCTGCACACGCTCTCGCACATCCCGGACAGCAAGTTCCTCGACCGCTTTCCGCTGGTGAACACGGTGCGGCGCATGCACGTCGTGCACCACGACACCGATGTCATGCACGCGCGCAACTTCAACCTCACCTTCCCGATCTGCGACGCGCTCTTCGGCACGAGCGATCTGGACCGCGGCCTGATCGGCACCCTTTTCAACGGCATGAGCGAGAAGCACGTGCGCAAGGACGACGCCGCGCGCCTCGCGAGATCGCATCCGCGGCCGGAGCTGCCGCCGGGCGTCCAGGAGCTTCACTGACATGCGATTGAAAGGCAAGACCGCCATCGTCACCGGCGCCGCGCAAGGCATCGGCCGCGCCTTCGCCGAGCGCCTCGCGCAGGACGGCGCCAACGTCGTGATCGCGGACCTCTCCAATTTCGACAAGGCCGCTTCCGAGCTTCGCGCGCAAAAATTCAACGTGGTCGGCATGAAGGTCGACGTCACTTCCGAATCGGACACGGCGATGATGGCCGAGAAGACCGCGGCGGCCTTCGGCGGCATCGACATCCTGGTCACCAACGCGGGCCTCTACAGCACGCTGCCGCTCGGGCCGTTCGAGGACATCAGCGCCGACGCCTGGCGCAAGGTCATGGACGTGAACACGCTCGGGGTGTTTCTGAGCTGCCGCGCGGTGGTGCCCTACATGAAGAAGAAGAACGCCGGGCGCATCGTGAATGTCGCCTCCGGCACGCCGTTCAAGGGCGTGCCCTTCCTGCTGCACTACGTGTCGAGCAAGGGCGCGGTGCTCGCGTTCACCAAAGCGCTCGCCAAGGAGCTCGGCCCGGACAACATCCTGGTGAACTGCATCGCGCCGGGATTCACGATGAGCGACGGCGTGCTCGCGAACCCCGAGCACATCGAGAAGCTGCGGGACATATCGATCAAGACCCGCACCATCCAGCGCGACCAGGTGCCCGCCGATCTCGTCGGCGCGCTCAGCTTTTTCGCGAGCGACGAGTCGTCCTTCGTCACCGGCCAGACGCTGGTGGTCGACGGCGGCTCCTACTTTCACTAGTCCTGCCTGCCGGCACTTAGTCCTGCAGATAGGACCGGTCGATAGCCCCGCCGGCATCGATCACCTTCGCCGGGTCGACGGCCTCTTCGCCGGGGATCCTCACCTTCGTGAAGACGTGCTCGGCGTATTCGAGCGGCTTGGTGGCATCGAGGCCCATCTTGGCGCTGATGCCCTCGTCCGTGGAGGGGTCGAGGATCGAGCCGAGCGCGCCGGCGACCACCACCAGATCGCGGTCGGCCTGGAAGCGCGTCGCCACCGCCCACTCCACCTGCTCGGGATCGTGCACGTTCACGTCCTCGTCCACCACGACGACCTGCTTGATGTCGTAGTGCGCGCCGAGGGCGCCCAGGATCACGTTCTTGGGCTCGCCTTCCCGGGTCTTCCTGAGCTGGACGTAGAGGTGGTAGCGGCACACGCCGCCCGTGGCGAGGTGCAGGTCGCGCACGCCCGGGAAGCTCCTCTGCAGGAGCGAAAGGATGGTGGCCTCGCGCGGGATGCCGCCGAGAAACAGATGCTCCTTCTCCGCCGGGATGATCGTATGAAAGATCGGGTTGCGGCGGTGCGTGACGCGCCGCACTTCCAGCACCTCGCGGTTCTCCTTCGGGCTGTAATACTTCGGGAACTCGCCGAACGGGCCCTCGGGCTCGCGCACCTTGGGGAGAATGCGGCCTTCGATCACGATCTCGGCGTGCGCCGGCACCCGCACCTCGTTCGTCGTGCACTTCACGACCCGCAGCGGCTCGCGGTGCAGCGCGCCCGCGATCTCGAGCTCGTCATGGTCGATCGGAGTGATCGCCTGCGAGGCGAGCAGCGTCAGCGGATCCACGCCGATCACCACCGCGACCTCGAGCGCCTGCCCCGCGTCCTCGGCCGCCTGCTGGAAGGCATGCAGATGGCGCGGCAGGATGAGCAGCGCCATCCGGTCGGGCGAGTTCACCTGGATGCGGTTGATCGATACGTTCTGCACGCCCGTCTTCGGGTTGCGCGCGATGACGAGGCCCGCCGTGATGTACGGCCCGCTGTCGTGCTCCGAATGCGTCGGGATCGGAAAGACGCTGCGCATGTCCGGCTTGTCCACCCTCACCTGCTGGGCCGGCGCCTCGGAAGCGGAAACTTCCTGCCACGCGACGGGGCTCTCCGCCGCTTTCTTGAACGAGGGAAGTAATTCGGATTCGGAAACGCCGAGGGCCTCGGCAATCCACGCCCGGCTGGAAACCAGGCCCGAGACCACCGGCACCGCATGGCCGCCCGGCTTCGGGAAGAACGCCGCCCTGACGCCGTCGAGGCGCTTGGCGACGGCGGCGAGCTCGTGCTTGAGACCGATGTTTTCGCGGATCAGCGCGAGGCGCCCCGTCGCTTCAAGGTGGCCGAGCCAGCCGCGGAAGCTGCGAAAGACGGGTTTCATCTACGAGCCCTTGAAATCGGCTTTGCGTTTTTCCTTGAATGCCGTGACGCCCTCGCGGAAGTCATCCGAGGTGCGCAGCCGGCTGTAGCAATGCCCTTCCATCTCGATCGCCGTCGCCAGCGTCGAATTCTCGGCGTCGTTGAGCATGCGCTTCGCCGTGCGCTGGGCGAGAGGCGAGAAGGCGCGCAGCTCCTCCACCAGCGCGTCGGTCGCCTTCTCGAGCTCGGCGTCGGGCACGCATTGCACGACGATGCCCCAGTCGTAGGCCTGCTTTCCCGGAATGCGGCGCGAGCGCATGACGACGTCCTTGGTGCGCTGCAGGCCCACCATCTTCTGCAGGCGCGCCGAGCCGCCGGAGCCCGGGATCTGGCCGAGCTTCTGCTCCGGCAGCGCGTACAGCGCGGTCTCCGAGGCGATGCGAAAGTCGCAGGCGAGCGAGAGCTCGAAGCCCACGCCGAAGGCGTAGCCGCGGTTGGCGGCGATGACCGGCTTCGAGCAGCGCTCGGGCGCGGCGATGTTCCAGGCGAGCCTGGAGACGTGCTCGGGCGTCGCGCCGAGGAAGCCGGGAATGTCGCCGCCGCTGGAGAAATGCTCGCCCGTGCTCCTGAGCACGATCACGCGCACGCCCGGATGCGCATCGAGCGCCTCGAACGCCGCGCGCAGCTGATCGCGCTCGGGCATGGTGATGACGTTGAGAGGGGCGCGGTCGAGGACGATGTCGGCGCGCTCGCGCGCCTCGTCGATCTCGATGCGGAAACCGTCCGGCTTTTCGAGAAGATTCGCTGCGGGATGTTTTAAGGGGCTCATGTTTGACCGATCATTCCTTTTCGAACTCGCCGGCAATCAGCTTGCGCCGGAGGATCTTTCCCACCGGCGACTTGGGAATCGCGCGCACGAACACGTATTCGCGCGGCCGCTTGAAGCTCATCAGGTCGGAGCTCTTGCAGTGCGCGTCGAGCCCGGCGTCGTCCACCGTCCCTTTGCGCTTGACGAAGGCGACCACGCGCTGGCCCCAGCGGTCGTCGCGCAGGCCGGCCACGGCCACCTCGTCGACCGCGGGATGCAGCGACAGCACCGACTCGATGTCCACCGGCGAGATGTTCTCGCCCCCGGAGATGATCATGTCGTCCACGCGCCCGGTGACGAAGAGATCGCCGCCGGCGTCCACGTAGCCCGTGTCGCCGGTGAAATACCAGCCGCCGCGCAGCGCCTTCGCGTCGGCGTCGGGACGGTTCCAGTAGCCCTCGAAGGCCTCGTCGCCGTCGAGGTCCGCGATGATCTCGCCCTCGACGCCCGGCGCCGCGAGATCCGCGGGACCCTTGGCATCGAGCCGCACCACGCGGATGCGCGTGTTGAATCCGGAGCGCCCCGCCGAGCCCGGCTTCGCCGCGGCGCGCTGGTCGATGGTGAAGGTGTAGATCTCCGAGGAGCCGTAGTGATTGACGAACAGCTCCGGCCTGAACGCCTCGTTCACGCGCTTGAGCAGCCCGTCGCTCATCGGCGCGCCGGCGAAGCCGAGCTTTTTCACCGATTTCACCTTTTCCGGCGTGAAATTCTCGTTGGAAAGCAGATCATGGTAGAGGGTGGGCACCAGGTACAGGTTGGTGATCTGTTCGCGCTCGATGGCGGCGAGCGCCCCGGCGGCGTCGAACTTCGGCATGCACACGAAGCGGCCGTCGATGAGCGCCATCGAAATGAGCGAGCGCACGCCCATCGTATGGTAGAGCGGCATCACGCCGAGCGTGCGCTCGCCCACCGCGTACTGGTTCTGCGCCACGTGCGCGAGCGCCGCGGCGCGCTCGGCGCGGTGCCGGCGCGGCACGCCCTTCGGCTTGCCCGTGGTCCCCGACGTGTACAGCATGAGCGACCAGTCCTCGGCGCTCGCGTTGACGAGCTTCCCGGGCGGCTGGCTTTTCAGGAGCCTTTCGAATTCCTCGCCCAAGGAGATCTTCGTGATCGAAGCGCAAAAAGCGGAGCCGTCGACGGCTTCGCTGCTGACCGCCTCGTAGACCACCGCCTTGGCGCCGGCATCGCGGCTGCAATACTCGATTTCGTCGGCCTTGGCGCGCCAGTTGAGCGGCGTGACGATGACGCCGAGGAACTGGCAGGCCCAGTGCAGCGTCGCCGTCTCCCAGCGGTTCTGCAGCACCACGAGCAGGTGATCGCCGTGCTTGAGGCCGAGCGAAGCGAGGCCGCCGGCGCAGGCGGCGATGAGCTTCAGCCAGCCGGCATAGGTGAGGCGGTGCCCGCCGTCGACGATCGCCACCTCGTTCGGGCGGCGCTCGACGCTGGCGAGGAAGCTGCTGCCTAGATCAAGCACGAGGGCCCTCCTTGGCGCGTTCCTGCGCGGTTTCCAGGATCGCTCTTACGATATTCGTGTAGCCGGTGCAGCGGCACAGGTGGCCGGAGAGCATCTCGCGCACCTCGCGCTCGCTCGGCCGCGGCACGCGCCGCAGGAAATCGTCGGCGGACATGAGGATGCCCGAAGTGCAAAAGCCGCACTGCAGGGCATGGTTGCGCCTGAACGCTTCCTGCAGGTCCGAGAGCCTCGCGGGATCGGCGGCCAGCCCTTCCACGGTCTGCACCTCGCGGCCCTCGACCTGCACCGCGAGCGTCAGGCAGGCGCGCTGGGCGGTGCCGTCGATCTTGACGGTGCAGGCGCCGCACACGCCGTGCTCGCAGCCGACGTGCGTGCCGGTCGCGCCGAGCTCCTGGCGCAGGAAGTCCGCGAGCAGCATGCGCGGCTCGCACCAGCCGGTCTTCTTCCGGCCGTTCAAGGTGAGGGAAACCGCGTGCCGGCCCTGGCCGTCCAGGCGCTTCATGCGAGGAGCTCCGCGCCGAGGGTGCGCACGAGATGGCGGCGATAGCTCGCGCTCGCATGCGAGTCGTCCTGCGCCTCGAGGCTCCAGGCGAAGTCGTTCAGCGCCTCGTCGACCGGGCCCGCGATCTGGGCCGCCACCGGGCGGTCGGCCACGCCGCCCGCCGCGAGGCGCGCGCCGTCCTTGCCGATCACCGCGGCGAGCGCGACGAGGGCGAAGTCGCCGTGGCGCATCGCCACTTCCCTGAACTTGTAGGTGGTCGAAGGATCCGCGAGCGGGAAGCGCACCGCTTCGACCAGCTCGTCGGCGCGCCGGGCGGTGAGCAGCATGCCTTCGAAGAACTCCGCCGCCGGCAGGCTCCTGCGCCCGCGCGCGGAGCGCAGGCTCACCGTTCCGCCCAGCGCCGTCAGCACGAGCGGCAGCTCCGCGCTCGGATCGGCATGCGCGATCGAGCCGCAGACCGTGCCGCGGTTTCGCGTCTGGAAGTGGCCGAGGTGCGGGAAGGCGAGCGCGAGCAGCGGCACTTCGCCGGCGAGCCCCTTGCGCCATTCCACGCTCGCCTGCGTCGCCGCCGCGCCGATCACGAGCTGGCCGCCCTCGTTGCGCACGTAGTCCAGGTCGCGGCAGCGGCTGATGTCGACGAGGACCTTCGGCTGCGCGAGACGCATGTTGAGGATCGCCATCAGCGACTGCCCGCCCGCCAGCACGCGCGCATCCTCGCCGTATTTGGCGAGCAGCTCGACGGCCTCGTCGGCCGTATCGACCGCGATGTAATCGAAGCGCGCCGGCTTCAAGTTTTCTTCCCCATTATTCTTTTCCACCATGGAAGCGAGCTCGCGCCGAGCGCTTCGCGTCCTAATGACTTGAACAACTGCGAAAGCACGATGTTGGCGGCCCCTTCGAGCATCCGGCTGCCGACGGCGGCGATCTTGCCGCTCACCGAAACCTCGTAGTCATAGCTGAGTCTCGTGCCGCCGCCTTGCGCCTCGAGCGTCACGCGGCCCGAGCCTTCGGCGACGCCGAGCGAGCCCGTGCCGCGCCCGGAAAGGCGAAGGCCGCGAGGCGGATCGAGCTCCGAAAGCTGCACATCGGCGGCATAGCGCGCCCTGACGAGCCCCACGCCGAGCGTCACGTCGCCGCGGTAGCGGTTCTCGCCGACCCGCTCGAGCGAACGGCAGCCCGGGATGACTTTCGCGAGCGCCGCGGGATCGAGCAGCACGCGGTAGATCGCCTCCGGCGCCGCGGCCAGGATGACGCTGCCTTGCATCGCGAGAGCGTTCGGCTTGCCCTTTTTTCGAGCAACCCGCGTTCTGCTTTCGATTTCCTTCAAGCCGAAAAGCGAAATGATTTTCGACGGCGTCATCGGCAGGACGATGTCTTCGGGATTCACCGCCTCGCCCAAAGCGTCGGCGATGGCGTTGGCGATGCACACCGGCGTGCTCATGCTGTTGCCCTCGCCCAGGCCCTTGGCCCCGAGCGGCGTGAAGGGCGACGGCGTCTGCATGTGGAGGATGACCGGCTCGGGCACTTCGACCGCGGTGGGCGGCAGGTAGTCGGCGAAGCTGCCCGAAAGCGGCGCGCCCTCGGCCGAATAGACGAGCTCCTCCATCAGCGCGGCGCCGAGCGCCTGGGCGAACGCGCCGCGGATCTGGCCGTCGGCGAGCGCCGGATTCAGGAGCCGCCCGGCGTCATGCGCCGTAATGTAGCGGTCGATGCGCACCTGTCCGGTCGCACGGTCGATCTCCAGTGCGCACACGTCGAACGCGAAGCCGTAAGCCGCGGAGCTGTTGATGTGATCCTGCTCATCGGGCGCGGTGAGCGCCTCGGGGGTCCACTGCACCGTCTCGCGCAGCCCGTTCTGCAGCTCGCGCGGCAGCGTGCCCGGCGACCAGTGAAAGCCCCCCGCGACCCGGTTGAACGCCAGGCCGGCGATTTTTCCGTCGGCGAACGTCACCTGGTCCTCGGCGATGCCCTTCAGCGAAGCCGCCGCCTTGGCGAGCTTCGCCCGGACCTTCATGGCGGCCAGATGCACCGTCCCCGCGACCGCGCCGGCGAAGCGGCTGGAGTAGTTGCCGGCGGCGATCGACCAGGCGTCCTTCTGCGTGTCGAGCTCGGCGTTGACGGTGATGTCGGAGGGCTTGAGTCCCAGCGCATCCGCGACCACCTGCGCGCAGACCGTCGCATGGCCCTGGCCCTGCGGCGTCGAGTCGATGGTCACGCTCACGCTGCCCAGCGCGTCCACCGCGACGCTGGCGCTCGCGAGGGCGCCGTTCTTGGGGCCCGCCTTGGCGCGCTCCTGCGCGGTGAGCACGGTGCTGATGTAGCCCATGTTGGAGATCGAAGGCTCCACGATCGCCGCGTAGCCGATGCCGTAGAGCCGCCCTTCCGCGCGAGCCGCCTCGCGCCTCGCGATGAGCTCGCTCAAGCCGCCTTCGCCGGCCGCGAGCTCGAGCCCGGCGAGGTAGTCCCCCGAATCGATGAGCGCGCCCGCCGGCGCGCGGTACGGGAAGCTGCGGATGAAGTTGCGCCGGAATACCTCGAGCGGATCGAGCTTCAGCTCGACGGCGATCCTCTGCACGAGGCGCTCCAGGGCGAAATAGACCTGCGGCCCGCCGAAGCCGCGGTTCAGGCCCGCCGGCATCTTGTTGGTGAGCACCACGCGATTGCGCGCCTTGAGGTGGCGGATGTCGTAGGCGCCGGTGAGCGCGCCGTGCATCCGGTAGAAGGTCGCCGGCTCCGGCGCGCGCAGGTACGCGCCGCAGTCGTCCATCTGGTCGTAGGCGAGCGCGGTGATGCGGCCGTCGGCCTCCACCGCCGCCTCGATGGTCGTCACGCGGCTCGTGCAGGACGAGGAATTGAGCAGGTGCTCGAGGCGGTCCTGCACCCACTTCACCGGCGCGCCCGCCTTTCGCGCGGCGAGGCTCATCAGCACCGCGTACGGGAAGACGCCCTGCTTGATGCCGAAGCTGCCGCCGGAGTCGCGCGGCATGCGCAGGCGCAGCTTCGAGCCCGGCACCTTCAAGGCGAGGGCCATCACCGGATGCAGGGCGAACGGGCCCTGGAAGTTGGAGAACACGTCGTAGCTGCCGTCGGCGGCGGAATATTCGGCCAGCACGACGAAGCATTCGATCGGCGTGCACGAATTGCGAGGGAAGCGCACCTTGAGGCGCATGCGGTGCGGCGCGGCCGCGAACGCGGCATCGGGCTCGCCGTAGCTGAAATGCCGGTCGCTCACGACATTCGAGCCCACTTTCTCGTGCAGCACCGGCGCGTCCTGCGCGGCCGCGGCTTCGGTGTCGACCACCGCCTTCAGCGGCCGGTATTCGGCCTTCACCAGCTCGAGCGCGTCTTCCGCCGTATAGCGGTCGTCGGCCACGACCACCGCGACCGGCTCGCCGACGTAGCGCACGCGGTCCACCGCGATGCACCAGTGCTCCATGGGCTGCTTCACCCCGACCACGAAGGGCGCCGCCCACGCCTTCGCGTCGGCGCCGGTGAGCACGGCGCGCACTCCCGGCAGCGCGAGCGCCGCGCCCGCCTCCACGCTCACGAGCTCGGCGTGCGGGTGCGGCGAGCGCAGGACCGCGGCATGCAGCGTGCCGGGCTTCGCGCCGGCGTCGTCCGCGTAGCAGCCGCGCCCCGCGAGGAGCGCCGCGTCCTCCAGCCTCTCGAGCGGCTGGCCGACCGAAGCGGCAAGGAGGTCGTTCTTCATCGCTTCATACCGAGATGGCCTGCATCAGCGCGACGCGATCCGCGGTGCGCCCGGCCTCGCCCTGCAGGATGACGGTGCCGCGCTCGAGCGCGTAGAAGCGGTGAGTGACGTCGAGGGCCCGGTGCACGTTCTGCTCCACCAGCAGGATCGAGATGCCCTGCCCGGCGAGCTTGCGGATGGTAGCGAATATTTCGTCCACCACCATGGGCGCGAGGCCTTCGGTCGGCTCGTCGATGAGAAGCAGGCGCGGCTCGCCCACCAGCACCCGCGCGATCGCGAGCATCTGCTGCTCGCCTCCGGAGAGCGTGGTGCCCATCTGGCCGCGCCGCTCGGCCAGGCGCGGAAAGCTCGCGTAGATCTCCTCCAGCTTGCGGCGCGATTCCCGGCGGCCGCGGCCCGGGCACTGGAGCAGGCCGAGGCTCAGGTTGTCCTCGACCGTGAGCCCCGGGAAGATCCTGCGGTCTTCGGGCACGAAGCCGATCCCGAGCCGGCAGATACGGTCCGGCGCCTCGCCTTGCAGCGGCGTCCCGTTGAATCGCGCGGCGCCCGCGCTGGGCTGGACCCAGCCGGCGATCGCCTTCAGGACCGTCGTCTTGCCCACGCCGTTGCGGCCGAAGAGGCCGACGACTTCGCCCGCGCCGACGGTGAGGTCCACGCCCTGCAGCACGTGCGACAGGCCGTAGTGGATGTGCACGCCGTGGAGCTCAAGCATGGCCGAAGTACGCTTCCTGCACCGCCGGGTTGGCCCGCACCGCCTGCGGCGTTCCCTCGGCGAGCTTCGCGCCCTGGTGCATCACCACGACGTGGTCGGAAAGATCCATGACGAGGCCGATATCGTGCTCGATGAGCAGGATCGAGAGCTCCCCGGCGAGCGAGCGGATCATCCGGGAAGTCTCGGCGGTATCCGCATGCGACATGCCTTGCGTGGGCTCGTCGAGGAGCAGCAGCCGCGGCTTGCCGGCGAGCGCGAGCGCGATTTCCAGCCGCCGCTGCTCGCCGTGCGAAAGATAGCCCGCCAGATCCCCGGCTTTCGCCTGCAGGCCGAAGCGCTCCAGCATCTCTTCGGCGCGCGCCACGGCGCGGCGGCTGCTCGCGAACGGCAGCAGCGTCTTCGCCGGATGCTCGAGCATCAGGCAGGCGAGCCGCAGGTTCTCGAGCACCGTGAGCTCGAAGAAGAGGTTGGTGATCTGGAAGGAGCGCGCGAGGCCCGCCGCGACGATGCGATGCGTGGGCAGGCCGGTGATGTCGCGCCCCTCGAAGAGCACGCGCCCGGCGCTGGGCGCGAGCGCCCCGCTCACCACGTTGAAGAGCGTCGACTTGCCGGCGCCGTTCGGGCCGATGATGGAGGTGATGCGTCCGCGCCGCGCCTCGAGGCTGAGCGCGTTCACGGCGCGCAGCGCGCCGAAGCTCACCGAAAGGCCGTGGACGGAGAGGACCGCGGCGCTCATCGGGACGTCCCGAGCCAGGCGTCCAGGCGCGGCTGCACGTAGCCGATCAACCCCTTCGGGAACAGGATCACCGACAGCACGAAGAGCACGCCGATGATGATGAGGTGGTGCTCGGTGAAGCTGCCCAGCACGGACTTGAGCAGCGTCAGGATCACGCTGCCGTAGAGCGGCCCGACCAGCGTTCCGACCCCGCCCATGATCGTCATGATCACCGCGTTGCCGGAGACCTGGAAGTACATGAGCTCCGGCGAGACGAAGCCGCGCAGCATGGGATACAGGGCGCCGCAGAGCGCCGCCACATCGGCGGCGAGCACGAACGCGGCGAGCTTGTAGCGCCACGGATGCAGGCCGAGGAACGGCACGCGGCTCTCGTTCACGCGGATCGCCGTCAGCGTGCGGCCGAAGGGCGTGCCCATGAGGTACGCCACTACGCAGAAGAGGCCCATCACGATCGCGAGCGTCAGCAGGAAGAAAGCGAGCGGGTGCGAGGTATCGACGCTGAAGAGCAGGAAATTCGCCCGGATCACCGGGATGCCGATGATGCCGTCCGAGGCGCCGAGCTCGCGCGTGTTGTAGACGAGCTTCGCCGCCACCTGCGCGAGGCCGAAGGTGATGAGCGCGAAGTACACGCCGCGCGCGCGGATCGCCATGACGCCGCCGATCGCGCCTGCCACGGTCGCGCCGGCGAGCACGATGCCCATCGCGGCCCAGAACGATGGAGTGATCTCCTTCAATACCAGGCCGGACACGTAGGCGCCGAAGCCGAAGAAGAGCGCCTGGCCGAGCGAGAGCATGCCGCCGAAGCCGAGCAGCACGTCCACCGCGAGAGCGAGCCCCGCGAAAATAAGCGCCTCGGTCGCGAGCCGGAAGAAAAACGCGTCGTCGTAGTACCCGGCGATCACGGCGAACACGAGCGCGCCCGCGGCGAACAGGATGGCGAGGATCTGCGTCGAGCGCATGGCGCTAGGTGGTGCCGAGCTTTCCGAACAGTCCCTGCGGGCGCACCATCAGGAACAGCACCATGATCCCGAACACCAGCGGGTCGCTCCACACCGGCGAGATGTAGAGGCTCGCGATGGACTGGATCTGGGTGAGGAGGAGCCCCGCCACCACCGCGCCCTTGATGCTTCCCATGCCGCCGACGATCACGACCGAGAAGGCGAGCAGGATGAAATCCTTGCCCATGGTGGGAAAGACCGAGTAGATCGGCGCGAGCAGCACGCCCGAGAGGCCGGCGAGCGCGACCCCGAACGCGAACGTGCCGGCATAGACGCGCAGCACCGGCACGCCGAGGGAGGCGGCCATGTTCCGGTCGAAGGCGGCCGCGCGCACCATGGCGCCCAGGCGCGTGCGGTACACCACGACCCATACCGCGGCGATGATGAGCGTGCCGATCCCGAGCAGGAAGCCGCGGTAGTTCGGCAGCACCACGCCGAGGATCTCGATCGCCCCCGGCACCGGCGACTCGGGGCGCAGCGGGTTCGGGCCCCACACCAGCCTGAACGCGTCCTCGACAACGATGGCGAAGCCGAAGGTGAGAAGCAGCGTGAGGATGTGCCGGTCCTTGTGGTGGAACACGCGCTGGATAAGGAGCCGCTCGAAGGCGTAGCCGATCGGCACCATGATCAGCGGGACGAGCGCGAGGCACAGCCAGAAGCTCACCCCCTTGGCCATGAGCGCGAAGCCGAGGTAGGCGCCGAGCGCGTAGAACTCGCCGTGCGCCATGTTGATGACGTCGAGCAGGCCGAAGATGATCGTGAGGCCGAGCGCCATGAGGACGACCGCGACGCCGATCGTCAGGCCGTTGAGGACCTGCGGCGCGAAGACGTACTGCAGGTTCTCGATCAGCCCCATGCGTTGGACGGCGTAAAGCGCCCCCTGAAACCCCAGAGCGTAGCCGCGCGCGGGAGGCCTGCCGTTATCGGCAGATGCGCGGATTTACCCCTGAGTCTGATTATGCGACGACGGCCGCCTTGCGGCGGTAGTCCGTCGGCGTGATGCCGAGGTGCTGGCGGAAGAAACGCGTGAAGTGGCTTTGCGCGCTGAAGCCCAGCCGGTTCGAAATCTCGCTCGCGGCGAGGTCCGTGCGGCCGAGGTCCTGGATCGCGCTTTCCATGCGCAGGACGTTGGAATAAAGCGCGGGCGTGAGGCTGGTGCAGCGCCGGAACAGCTCGAAGAAGTGCGCCCGCGACAGGAAGGCATGGCTGGCGAGCCGGTCGATGTCGAGGGCCTCGCCCACGTGGGCATGCATATAGCTGAGGGCGCGGCCGATGCGCGGATCGCTCGGGCGCCGCTCGGCGCGCATCAGGCTGACGTTGCGCCACTCGGAGAACGGCTCGATCACCGCCATCACCAGCTCGAAGAGCTGCTCCTCGAGGCGCGGCTGCGGCACCTCGCCGCCGCAGAGCATCTCCATCGCCAGGGCGTCGGCGAGCGCGCGCAGCCGCGGCGAGATGCCGACGCAGGCCTGCGGGAAGAAATGCGGGTGGCGGCTCGCCGAGAGCGGCGCGTGCGCGCGGGAAAGCCAGCTGCAGTCGATGTAGAGGGCGAGGATCACCGTGCGCGGGCCGCTCACTACGCGATGCGTGTAAGCGTGCGGCTCCCATGCGTTGACGAGCACCGCGCTCTCGCTCGTCAGCGGCTGCTGGTGCTGGCGCACGAGGAAGGACGTGTCCGAGCCGCTCGCCTTCAGGAGAATGTGGCAGTGATGGTGGGCGTGCGTGACGAGCGGCCGGTCCATGTCGAGCAATGCGACACGGCCGAAGCTGCCCTCGAGAATTCTGATCGCGGTGGACACCTGCTTTTCCTCTCCGCGGAAAGAATAAGCTCGAACCGGCCTGCCGGTCAATGAAGCGACGTTACTT
>CAYOVM010000020.1:20483-26220 GCA_964407355.1 uncultured Enterobacteriaceae bacterium | reverse complement strand
CCCCTCCGGCAGCTCGATCACCTTGCCGCTCACCGTGCGGTACAGCGTCTTGCCGGCGATCTCCCAGGCGGGAATCGGCTTGGGAATCACCACCGCCGCCGCGGGCGTGCGCGCGGCGGCGCGGCGAACCGATTCGGTGACGGGGGCGGCCATGGCAGGTCGTCTAGCCGCGCGGCGCCAGAGTGACGCCGCTGCCGGAAACCGGAGAAACGAGCTGCTGCAAATCCGCCGCGGCGATGCCGTAGACATCCGACCCGAGGTCTTTACGGATTTCCAGCAGGACCTTGCCGAGCTGGGCGCGGGCGTCGGGATGCTGCGCGCCCTTCTCGCGCTCGAACGCGCGCAGCGCGGCGTGCGCCTTGATCACGGTCGCCCCGCCGTACAGCGCCAGCATGCCGTCGAGCGCCTTCAGCTTCTCGGGCTCATCGGCCCGCTGGCAGTCGATGAAGAACTGGTAGGCCGCCGCTTTGCGCTCGCGGATCCAGGCCGCCTTGCTCTTGCGGCCCGCCTCGCGGATGCCCGACGTTACGATGAGGGAAGCGAGCAGCGCGACCGCGCAGGCGATCGCCGTCACGCGCGCCACCTGGGGCTCCAGGCTCGCGAACAGCCCGACGACGAATTCGAGCGCGAAATATCCGCCCGCCCCCAGCGCTGCGAGCAACGCGAGGCAGACGAGTAAGCCGAAGGTCTTGCCGAAAATGTTCATCGATGTCTCCTGAGTGAGTGGTGTCAGATTTTTTCGGGATGTCGCCCAGCCCGCTGTCAGTCCGGAAGGGTGTTCGTCACGTGCTCTCTTACCAGCGTCCCGGTGCGCCGCAGCTGCGTCGGACGGCTCGGCAGATCCGGCTCCATCGGTTGCCACTGGATATCGAGCTCCCTGGCGAACTGAGCTTCCGCCGGGTGTGCGTTGGCCGGGACCGACGAATGGCCGCCATAGCGCGGCACCACGTCATAGAAAACCCAGCGATTCTGTGCGGACTGGTTTTCCACGATCCCGCGAACATGATCTTCCACACGGTGGAAGTGCAGCGCATTGCCGCTGGCGGAGAGCGGCGTCAGGTTGAGCCAGTTCGTTCCGCTGCCGCCGATGTTGTGGTTCAGCAGATGTCCGACCCGGTACCGGCTTTGCCTCGACCCGATGAGGGCGTTCAGGTCGGCGCGCGGCCCGCGGGGCACAGTGCTGCCTCGATCGACCATATCCGGTCCCACCGGATCGGCGGTCATGCGAGTGCCGACCTGCAGGGTGACGCCCGAATAAGTGATGCTGCGCAGGGCGCCATGGCGAATCTGGCTCGGAAACGCTCCCGGGGTGCCGGGGGTCACGCTCGTGTCGATCAGCTTGGCGGTCGGCCCGCGAAGCCTGGGGTTGATCTCCGCGACGACGACCCAGCGTCCGTTCTCCGCTTCCACGTCCAGGCTGCGCAGCGCGTGGCGCACGCGAATGGCCGCGAGCACGGGCGTGATCAGCACCCTGCCGATCGTGCTTCCAGGCAGGCGGTTCACCGCGTTCTGGCTTTCGCGAACGGCGTTCTGCAGGCGCTGCTCCGGCGGCGCGGTGGGATCGCCGCCGAGGGCGCGGCTGGCGAGGCTCGCGGCCTGGCGGCGGATCCAGTCGACGGCGCGGTCGAGCATCTGGTCGACGCGCGCCTGCAGGCCGCGGATGGTGGCCTGGACCTGGCCGCCGACGTCGCCCAGGCCGATGAAGCGCGCGAGGAAGTCGAGGATCACCGGGATGGTGCGCGCCATGGTGCGCTCGACGTAGTTGGCGGCCGAGGCGATCTGGCCGGCGGCGATGGCCGCGATCGAGTCCACGATCGACTCCACCAGGTCCAGGATCTCGTTGATCTTCTGGATGAAGAACTGGATGGTGTTGTAGGTCTTGATGATCGCCTGGATCACCGCGCCGACCGGGCTGAGCAGCGAGAGAAGCTGCTGGATGCCGGCCATGACCAGGCGCTGCTGGATGAAGCCGCGGATCGCGCCGAGCGCGGCCTCGCGCAGGTTGCCGAAGAACTCGGCGACGCGGTCGCGCAGCGCCTGCACCAGGCCGCGCTCGCGGATCTCCTGGATGAGCTGGAAGGTGCCCTCGAGCAGCGCCACCGGCCGCTCGCCCATGAGGCGCACCAGCTTCTCGCGCACCCGCGTCCAGGTGAGCCCGAGGATCTGCAGGATGAACCAGATGATGCCGCGCAGGTCCCAGCGCTCGGGGATCTGGATGCCGGAGCGCGCCACCGGGCCGGCGAGCCAGGCGATCACGCCGTCGCGCAGGTGGGTGAGGATGTTGTTCATGAACTGGCGCACCCCCTGGCCGATCGCCGAGAGCAGGTTGCGCAGGAAGCCGACCGGGTCGGCGATGATCACGTTGAAGGTCGCGCGCGCCCGGCGGAAGATCGCCACGATGCGCGCGCCGCCGGCGCCCATCGCCGCCTCGAAGATGAACTCCGCGAGCTTCATCAGCGCGGCGCGCGCGAAGCCGGCGAGGTCGACGAGGAGCGGCCGGAAGAGGTTCACCATGCGCATCAGCGTGTCGATCGGATGCAGCACGTCCTCGAGCTGCAGGGAGTCCCACGCGGCGGCGAACGTGCCGCTGATGCGCGCCCAGGTGAGGTTGCGCGTGCGCGTCTCGTCCATGAACCACTGGTAGGCGCGCTCGAGCGCGTGCGACTGCGCGAGCTGATCGACTTTCTCCGCGCCGCCGGGAATGAATTCGGCCACCGCGCGCACCACGTTCATCGGCGTGCGCTCGATCGGCGCGTCGGTGAACGGGTCGTGGCCGAGCTGCACGCCGATGAGGGAGTAGCCCGGGATCTCGCGGCAGAAGTCGGCGAGCGGCTGGGTGAAGGTCTCCTTCAGCCAGGCGATCGCCTGGGCCGCGAGGCTCGCGCCGAGCTGGACGATGCGATCGAGGTACGGCGTGAAGATCGCCCGCGCGCGCCGCCAGACGTCGCCCGGGCTGAAAATGTCGCTGAAGCCGAGCGAGTCGGTAAAGCGGTTGAAAGCGTCGCGGATGCCGTCGAAATTCAGGCCGAGCGCCTCGGTCCGCTCCCGGATCCACTCGCCGATCCGCCGCACCACGCCGTAGCGGTCGAGCACCTGGAACAGGAGCTCGCCGCCCGGAATGAGCCCCATGAAGCCGCGCACCAGGTTGGTCACGCTGCGCTCGACCACGCGCAGGTTGATCGGGTTTCGCCCGATGATGAGCGTGAGCAGCGTGTAGCCCGGCACGTTGGCGGCGAGCTCGGCGAGGCCGTCGAGGATGTCGTCCAGGCCGAGCCGCTGCACGCGCACGCGCCCGGTCTGCTGCTGCAGCGTGTGCGTGAGCTCGTGGGCGATCAGCTCCCGGCCTTCGACGGAATCGGGCTGGAAACGGCCTTCGCCGAAGTAGATGTTCTGGCCGACGGTGAACGCGCGCGCGTTGATCTGGCGATTGAGCTGGGCGGCCTGCGGGCCGGTATGCACGCGCACCGCGCGCAGGTCGGCGCGAAAGCGCGGCTCCATGAACGCAAGGACGGCGGGCGGCAGCGGCGCGCCGGCGTCGGTCCCCGTCCGGCTTGCATTCGAATTCGCCTGAACGCGCGCGACCGCGCTCGCCGGCAGCGGCATGCGCACGACATTGCGCGCCGTCGCGTCGGCTTCGCGCTCCGCCGGATCGCTCGAGCGCGGGCCCCGCGTCGCGGGCTGCAGCACAGGACCGACCACCGCCGCCGGGCGCACCGCCGGGCTGCGGGTGACGGCCTTGTGGACCGCGACTCTCATCGGTTTCGGGCTAGGGCGCCCGGCCTTCCTTCAGCAGCTCGCGCCGGATGCCGTCCTCGAGGTCCTCGAGCTCGATGAGGTCGCTCTCGCGCCCGAGCGCGGCGAGCGAGGCGTAGCGCACCACGTTCATGATGGTCCCGCCCGAGATCTCGTGGTTCTCGGCGATGGCGCCCAGATCGATGCGCGAGTCGAGGCGCGAGCGCGGCGAGAAGGCCTCGCGCCACAGCCGCAGCCGGCCGGCGGCCTTCGGCACCGGAAAGTGCACCACGGAATGGAAGCGCCGCATGAACGCGTCGTCGATGTTGGACTTGAGGTTCGAGGCGAGGATCACCACGCCGCTGAACTCCTCCACCCGCTGCAGGAGGAAGCTCACCTCCTGGTTGGCGAAGCGGTCGTGCGAGTCGGAAATTCGCGTCCTCGAGCCGAAGAGGGCGTCGGCCTCGTCGAAGAAGAGGATCCAGCCCTTGTGCTCGGCGAGGTCGAACACGCGCGCGAGGTTCTTCTCCGTCTCGCCGATGTACTTCGACACGATCATGCTGAGGTCGAGCTTGTAGACGTCGCAGCCGCAATGCCGGCCCACCAGCCCCGCGGCGAGCGTCTTGCCGGTGCCCGGCACGCCGTGGAACAGGCTGACGAAGTTCGGGCGCAGGCGATCGCGCAGGCCCCATTCCTGCAGGAGGCGCGGGCCGTGCAGGATCCAGCGCTTGATCTCCTCGAGCTGGGCGAGGGTCGAGTCGGGCAGCACGAGCTGGTCCCAGCCGAGCTCGGTGCGGATGAGGCGCGCCGGGAACTCGGCGCTGAAGCCGGGCCGGCGCGCGAGGCCGGTGGTGAAGCGGTGCAGGTGCTCGCGCGAGAGCACCAGCGTGCCGCTCAGCGCGGATTCGCCCGGCGCGACCGCGGAGAGGTGCACCACGTTCTGCTTCGCGAGGAACTGGTCCGCCTCGAACAGACGCGCCATGGCGAAGCGCGCCGCCAGGTCTTCGCCGGCGAGGAGGAAGGCGGCGGTCTCGCCGGTGGGAATGAAGCCGCCGTGGTTCGCTCCCTGCATGCCGCCGAACTCGGTGAAGCCGCGCTGGGTGGCGTCGTTGCGCGACCAGAGCACGTCGAGAAGCTGCGGGCGCACGTGCGGAATGAGCGCGAGCAGGATGACCAGGCGCGCGCTCGGCGGCACGCGGTGCTCGCAGATGAAGCGCGCGTACTCCGAGCGGCCGGCGTCGAGCGGCGGCGGCACGATCCCCAGGGGATCCGGGTGCTCCTTGCCCGAGGCGTTGAAATAGCCCTTGAGCCGCGCGTCGAGCACGCGCGTGAACCAGCCGAGGTCGGCCTCCAGGTCGCCGGCGTTCGCCCTCAGCGAGTCGGCCAGTCCGTGTAGAGCGGTCGTGTCATCCATGGCAGTTTTACCGTCGCAAAGCCCCAGGGCAGGTGCCCCAGGAGCACGTCGAACGCCTCCGGCTCGAGCTGCAGCCGCCAGCCCATCTCCTCGTCGCGCAGCGCGCCGCGGCGCTGCAGGAACGACACCCGCAGCCCGTCGACCGAAGTGCCGCGCAACGCCTTCCAGTGGCCGATCACCGCGCCGAGGAGCGCCGCGCCTTCCTCGCGCTCGCGCGCGCCGAGCAGGCCTTCGCCCGCCTGCAGCGGCGTCTCGGGACGCAGGCCGAGGAGCAGCTTGACGAACCCGAGCTCGAACTCGTGAACTTCCTCGCGGCCCGTCGCCAGCCAGTGCAGCAGCGCCGCGGCGCGCTCGGGCTCGCGCAGCTCATCCTTCGCGAGCACTCCGCAGGCGCCGAAAAGCTGCGGGATGAACGGGTGCAGCAGCACGAGCCCCGCGTTGCCGGCCATGAGCGCGAACGCCTTCGGGGTGGCGGAATCGCGCCTCGCCCACGCCGGAACGATCTGCGCAGCCGCGGCGTCGTTTTGTGGATGATTAGGTTCCGGCGCTCGGCCTTCTTTTCTTTCGCCGACTCCCGCCTTTCGCTTTTCA
>CAYOVM010000020.1:7688-20383 GCA_964407355.1 uncultured Enterobacteriaceae bacterium | reverse complement strand
CGGCCATTTGGCCAGGGGGAGCAGCTCGAGGAGGCGGAAATAGAACTGCGTCGCCTGCGTGAACGACGCGCCGGCGGCGGGGCCGCGGCGCGCGATCGCTTCCAGGTTTTCGGCCAGGAAGGTCTTGATGGCGGAAGAGGTCGCGGCGGGCTCGGCGTGGGCGGCGTGCCAGGCGAGCTCGCCCGTGTCGAGGTAGTCGAGCAGGACCTGAAGCCGGTCGAGCGCGGCTTCGTGCGGCGGCGCGGATGCCTGCAGGCGCAGCTCGCGCTCGATCGCCTCCTCCAAAGCGCCGGCGAGCGCATCGAGGCTCGCGACGCGCAGGCGCAGCTCGAGCCGCGGGATGTGGAGGAGCGCTTCGCCCGGGCCGGCGCGGTCGAAGGCGCGCTCGAGCGCGTTGCGCAGGTCGTGCTCCACGTCGGCGCGCAGGCGCGCGCGCGCGGCGAAGGCATCCTCCGCCGAGCGCACGACGACGCGCCAGCTCTGCCTGCGCACGCGATGCACGCCCGGCATCATCTAAGGCATCCTGCGCCCGCGGTGCACGCCCGGCGCCATCTACAGCATCCGGCCGCCGAGCATGCTGCCGATCACGACCTGCATCGCCGGCGCGGTACCCGTCTTCTTGCCGACGCCCGTCAGCCCTTTCTCGACCGTCGAGAGCGCTTCGATGTTGCTCACCTTGCCGAGGCTCGCGGCCGCCACGGCGATCGCCGCCGCGCCTTCGGTGCCCGTCTTCACATCCAGCTTCGCCCCGGCGACGTAGTCCGTCACCGCGACGATCGACGTCGCGAGCTGGGTCTCGGCGGTCTCGAGCTGCTTCTCGAGCGTGTCGCGCGTGCCCGCCTCGAGCTCGGGGTTGAGGAGCTGTGTGCGGATCGTGTCGACGACTTGCGCGTTCAACGTCGTGCTGAGCGTGTGCATGCCGAGCACCGTGTCGGTGAAGCCGGGCTGCGTGACTCCGCCGGCCGTCCCGCCCGGGAAGGTCGTCAAGCCGCCCCCGGGTTGCATGACGCCGCTCCCGGGCACCGTGACACCGCCGGGGGCGACCGCCGCTCCGCCCTTGGTGCCGGCGAAGATGCCGATCGAGTCCTTCAAGCCGTCGAAGTACTTCTTCTGCAGGTCGAGGTCCTTCTGGACGTTGGTGAGGAAGTCGGTGCGGAATTTCTCGAAGCGGAACTTGTCCGGGAACGGCACCAGGCGCACCGGCTTCTCGAACACGGCCGGGCGCCGCGGCGGGATCGTCAGCGTCGGCAGCTTCGGCGGCTGGAACCGCGGCTCGCAGCAGTTGTACGGCAGCATGAAATCCGCGATCACCGTGTTCTGCGCATCGCACACCAGCACGAAAGTGCCGCCGCGCAGGACGCCGGCGTAGTGCTCGAGGCCGGGATGCTGCTTCAGGAAAGCGGAGAGCTGGGCGCGCTCGGCGTCCTTGTCGGCGGCATCGTCGGTCATCACGTCCCACCAGTTCAGCAGGCGCGCCGGCTGTCCGGCGATCAGCTGGTCGAGCGGGGAGACGGAGTCTTTCTTGGTCACCGAGGTGAAAGCGCGCTGGAAGTCCGCCGCCTCGTCGACCGCGTCGTCGAAATCGTCCTTCCAGCTCGGGTCGTATTTGTCGCCGCCGATTTTCTTGGCCGCCGCCTTGACCGGCCGGGACAGCGCGCCCTTGCGATCGTCGGCCACCTTGTCCAGGGGCACGTTGTCGTTGTCGTCGTTGCTGATGGCCTTGCCGAGCGCGTCCTTGACGCCTTTCGCGAAGACCTCGCCGAACCGGTCCGCCTCGTCGAGCTGCGTCAGCATCTCGGCGC
This sequence comes from uncultured Enterobacteriaceae bacterium, assembly GCA_964407355.1. Classification (GTDB taxonomy): domain Bacteria; phylum Pseudomonadota; class Gammaproteobacteria; order Burkholderiales; family SG8-39; genus SCGC-AG-212-J23. Next base: position 18,581 of record CAYOVM010000020.1, on the reverse strand, counting down.
GCAGCAGGTGGTGGAAGCGGTCGAGCCCGAGGTCCACGCGCGGCGGGCGCCAGCCTTTCGGCGGCTTGTCCAGGCGCACCATCTCGAGCGCGATCGGCAGGTTGTTGTCCTGGATCAGCTGCTCGAGCGTCGCCTGCACGAAGCCGCCCTCGCGGCCGATGTGCCCCTCGACGCGAAAGAAATCGAAGGCGTCGAGCTCAGCCTCCAGCGGCTTCGCCGCGGCGCCCTGGGCGCCGTACACGCTCGCGTTGTAGGAGTAGTTGTAACGTTCCATCCCCCGCGCCGTGAGCTCGTGGTTCCACACCGCGAAGACCCGAAGCGCGTCGTAGTACCACGGTATGGCGCGCCGGGCGTGCCGCCGAGGCTCGAAGACGCTGGGCGTCACCCGGATCCCCGGCGCCTCCAGCGGGAGGGTGAACGCGCCGATCAGCGCATCGATCTTGCGGATGAGGAAGCGCGCGCGGGCGCGCTGCTCGAACGCGGCGCTGACCATCGGCGAGGGATAGAAGCCGGTCCGCTCGCGGGAACTGCGCAGCTTCGGATCGAGCGCGCCGAGGACCAGGTGCTTCGGAAAGGCATCCAGGTCCGGGCAGCACACCGCGGTATCGCCGAACAGCGTGTCGCGAAAAGCGTTGTAGGTCTCGGCGAGGTCCTTGAGGAAGTCGTAGTAGTACTGGATGCGGCGGTCCTGGGCCTCGTCGCGGATCTTCTCGAGCGCCTTGCGCCAGCGCGGCGCCGGGTCGTCGTCGGCGAGGTCGCCGAGGAATCCCTTGCACGGCTGCCACAGGGCGGCGAACGCCTTGACGAGCTGGTCGTGGATCTTGCCGCAGGCAGTGCGGTACACCGCGGCGAGGCCGGCCTCGCTGGTGAGCGTGCCCCGGAGCAGCGCGCGTGCGATCACGACCGGATCGAGCGGCGTGCGAGCGGCGCTGTCGGGCGTGTCCAGGGCTCCGGCGAGCGCGGCGGCGGAGGCGCGCTCGACCAGCAGCACCTTGAGCGAGTGCATCCATTCCTTGCCGCGGTTGTCGCAGTCGGTGCCGCTGCACAGATCGTCGTCGCGCTGGTAGCTCTCCACGTACAGCACCGCCGCCATCGCCGCCAGGTCGACGTCCTCGTTGCCGTCGAAGTCGGCGAGCTTGCGGGCCTGGCTGTCGCTTTCGCCGTCGGCCACCAGCTCGTAGGCGAGGATCACGTCGGCGCCGCGGCGAAACGGCGCGTAGATGGGGGCGGTGCGCTCGTAAGGGCGGTAGCGCTTGTAGCGCGTCTGCCCGGGCAGGAACACGAGATCGCCGTCGGTGGTGGTGCCGACGCCGTGGCTGACGAGGACATCGGTTCCGTCGAGCGAAGCCCAGAGGCCGCAGGCGATGCCGACGCCGAGCAGCGCGACGCGCGTGAGGCGCTCCTGGTCGCCGAGGTACTCGGAGACGCTGTTGAGCTGCGCCGGCGTGAGCACCTGGTCCGTCTCGAAGAAGGTGTAGTGGCTGGCGATGTCGTCCAGGTTGCGAAGGGTGTCACTCATCGGGGGTTCCTTTCAGGCTTCCCAGGGCGCTGCGCCCGAGGATGAATTTTTCCTGCGCCGCGCAATCGGCGAGCACAGGCTCGGGGTACACGTTCTTCGCCTCGTACAGCGCCGCGCGCAGCTCGGCGAACTTTTCCTTGCGGCCGGTGGCGTCGGCGCCCGAGAGGAGCGCGCGCCAGGCCCGCCACGCGTTGTCGATGCGCGCCATGTTCTTCTCGCTCACCCAGCAGATCTTCGGCAGCAGGTGGGCCGGCGTCTCGCGGCGGATCGTGTCCTCGGCGAAGTTGCGGAAGTCCATGTTGCGGAACCGGCCGGCTTCGGCCGGCAGGACGATGTGCAGCCGGTAGGAGTAAGGATCGTCGCCGGCGCACTCGCCGCCGCAGCCCGGCTCGGCGCAGATGGGGAGGAACTCGTCCACCGTCATGCCGGGGCGCGGGCGCAGCAGGATGTTCTCGATCACGCACAGCCGCTCGGCGCGGTGCTCCCCCGCGAGCGCGATCAGCTCGTCGATGGCCGCGTCGCGCCGCGCGGCCGTGTCGAAGTACTGGATGCGGCGCGCGACGACCTGGCCGCCGGCGTCGACCACGTTGAAGTAGAACTCGCCCTGCGCGGTCTGCACGCGGCGATAGCCGCTCGCCTGCGCCGCCGCCGCGAGCGCCTCGTTCATCTTCGCGAGCGCCTCTTCCGGCGTGGCCCAGTGCCGCGTGCTGCTGAGCAGGACGCCGTCCGAGAAGCGCCGGCGCACTCGGAAGCGGTATTCGTCGATCCCGTCGGTATCGCGCTCCTGGTAGATGTCGTAGGAGAGGGTGCCCAGGCCGAGGAGGTGGCCGAGGCGCCGCTCGAGGCCCGAGACGTTGTCCGGCGCGTCGCGCGTGTAGTCGTAGCCCAGGCCGCGCTCGGCGCCGAGCTCCGGGTATTCGCTGAGGAAGGCGCATTTCGCTCGCGCGGCGGCGGCGGGCGTGGCGTTGAAGAGCGCCGCCTGGATCTCGAGGTAGTCCTGCAGCCGCTCGGCCACGCGCGCCATGAGATGGTCGAGGAAGCGATTGCGCCGCTTGAGCATCGCCGGCCGTTCCTCGGCGAGCCCGTCGAGCATCAGCTTTATGCGCAGTCGCCACGCGTTCTGCTCCGCCTCGTTCGGCTCCGTCCCGGTGTCCCAGCCTTCGGCGGCCCGCTCCGCGGGCGCGGGCGGCGGATAGAGCTCGCGAAGCCGGTCCACCGCCTGGCTGCCATAGGTGTGCTCGAGGTTCGGGTCGAGCGAGAACAGCTCCCGCACCGCGGCGACCTGGGCGCAGTCGTTGGCCATGATCTGGTCGAAGAACAGCAGCCAGCCCTCGAGCTGCAGCGCCTGCGCCTCGCGCTCGAGGCTCGAGCCGAAGGGAAGCGCCGCGTCGCCGATGCCGTAGAGCGCGGGGAAGTGCTTCTGCACGGTCTCGTAGTCGCCGGCGTCGCGGAAGCGTCCCAGCGGAATCGGCGCGTCGTCGGAGCGGCGCGGCGCGTATTTCTTCTCGGCCTCGGCCTTCAGCTCGCCGTAGCGTTGCACCGCCGTCGCGGGCCGGGGCAGCGGCATGCTTCCCTTGTAGAGGACGAGGCGCGAGGCTTCGGGGTCGAGGTGCGCGCGCCGTCCCGGCAGCACGCTCACCTCCCATTTGCTCTCGATCTCGGCGTCCTCGTCCATGTCCGCGGGACGCACGACGATGTCGCGCACCGCTTTTACGCCGGGAACGTCCATGACCTCGCTGATGACGTCGGAGAGGCGCAGCGTGGTGCGCAGCTCGGCCGCCTCGAGCTCGGCCGCGTCGATGAAGCCGCGGCGCGGCGCCGGCCCTTCGAAGAGCTCGGGGTCGGCGTACTTCGTGCCGTCGGGCTTCAGGCGCGCCAGCATGTCCTCGCGGGTGTAGCGGCACACGCCCGGCGCAAGGTATTGCTCGACCACCAGCAGGATCGTCGCGTAGGTCTCGAGCGGGTCCGCGTCCGGCTGCAGCTCGATCTCGGCGCACAGGCGGAACTTCTGCGTCTCCACCGCCTTTACTTCGACGAAGTCTTCGCACAGGCAGCGGTTGTCGTGCAGCGCCGCGAGGACGTCGCCGTCGATCCGCGCCTTGTCCGCCGTGCTCGCGCCGTCGGCATATTCGATGCGTACGCTGTGCAGCCCCCGCAGGTGGACTTCGCGCACGCCGGGCACGCCCGGGTCGCCGTGGGAGAGCGTTGCCTCGACGTCGTCCGCCTGGTCGAGGGCGTAGTACGTCGGCGCGACGAAGTCCTGGATCCAGGCATTGCGCACGCCGTCGACGTCGAGCAGCAGCCGCCGGTAATCCAGCGCAGTGAGCGGCGCGTTCGGCAGCGCGCGGCGCGGGCGGACGAAGTGCTCCGCCATGCTGCGCGCGTTGTCGCCAGGCACGGCGAGCAGGTCTTCGACCGGGTAGCACGCGCGATAGCAGACGTCGGTGAGCGCGTAGCACAGCAGCTCGAGCGTGGTGATGCCGGGATCGTGGATGTTGTGGTCGGTCCAGAGCGCGCGCGCGTAGCCGCGCACCGCGCCCAGGCCGAGCTGGAACAGCGGCTTCGGGTCGAGGCCGAGCGGCAGCGCTTCGGGCTTGCGTACGGTGGCGGGCGTCATGGCACGGGCGCGATGTCGTGGGACGCGTCGGACACGAGGATCGCGTCGGGGGTCGTGGCGCGCGCTTCGTTCACGTCGTCGCCGTCGGACGCGCCGCCGCGCAGGTGGTACATGCGGAAGTCGGTGAGGTAGTCGACGTAGTCCAGGTCCTCGACGAAGTCGAGCACCGCGGACTTGTAGACGGTCCCGCCGAACTCGATCGCGCGCGCCGAATCGCGCGTCCACGGCGAGAGATGGCCGATGAGCGCCGCGCGCAGCTCGCGGGCGTAGAAGTTGAACTCGATGCCGGGCCGAAAGCGCACCTTGAAGTCCAGGCGCACGCGCTGGTAGCGCGGGTTGCGCGGATGAATCACGATGCCCATCGGCGCGCGCGCCTGCAGGTGCTCGTGGATCCGGCGCAGCGTGCCGGCGTCGGCGCGCGGGCGCAGCGGGTCGACCGCGTTGCGGTTCCTGAGGTCGGGCACCACCACGACGGTCACGTGGCCCGGATCGAGCCATTCGCCGCGGTTCGCGCAATGCGGGATGCACTTCACCTTGCGCAGCTCCGGAAACGCCTCGAGCACGCTGCGCTCGTAGTCCCACGCGCTGATATGGCGGTTGCGATGGCGCAGGCGCTCCGCCACCCGCGTGTTGAAGGCGTCGTGCGCCTCGGCGGGCCGTCCGCCGAAGCTGGCGAAGGGCTGCGTGACGGCTTTCACGGCGGCGACCGGCGTCTTCAGCTTCGCGATCGTGCCCTTCGCGAGCGCACCCGAGCCGCCCGAGCGGCGCTCGACCTCGACCGCGTTCGCCGCCACGCTCACGAGCTCGCACACGCCGTGGACCCGCGCATGGATCGCCGCCTTCACCCAGATCAGCCCCGCCGGCAGGAAGCTGTTCAGCGTTCCGGCCTCCGTTGGAATGGTGAGGTTGACGATGCCCGTGTCGAGCAGGTTGTGGGTGCCGTCGCGCACCGCTTCGCGCCCGGCGAGCGGTTTCCAGTAGTTGTCGCACAGCACGGCCCAGCTCACCTCGGGCTGCGGGTCCACGTCCGGATCGGCGCTGCCCTCGGCGACCTTGAAGAGGAGGCTCACGCTGTCGCCTTTGCCCAGGCCGGCGAGGCCGGCGAGGAGCTCGCCCTCGTCGGGATACTCCGGCACGAGCGGCACGCGCTTCGCGGGGACGAAGGCGAGGCGCGAGCGCAGCCAGGCGTGCTCGCGCCGCTGGCCGAAGGCGCCGACGTGATAGAGCTCCACGTCCGCGCCGGTGAACCCGGCTTCATCGTCCGGCGCATCGATCTGCGCTTCCTCGGACGCTTTGTACGAAAGCGAGATCGAGCCGAGGGTCGGCGTGTACGGCTCGTTCGCCGGCGCCTTGCCGGAGAGGAGCTTCGCGCGGTACTCGGCGTGGCGGAAATCGCCTTCCAGCCTCAGCGTGAAAAACCCCGCGCGCGGCCCGCTCGGGCCGAAATCGAGGCGGAACATCGGGCGCTTCAGCGTCTCGCGCTGCCACGCCTTGTGGAGCCAGAGGCTGCCGCCCCTGGCGAGCGTGCGTACGTTCTTGTCCGGGCTCGGGTCGCGCGCCGCCGGTCCGGGCGTGAGCGTGAGACGGCTTTCGAACAGGGGATGGGATTCCTCGGCCGACAGGTCGTTGCCGGCGCCGTCGCGAAGCGCGGCGTGCACGTGAAAATCGGCCGGCGACGGCAAGGGAGGGGTGTAGCCGGCGTAGCGCGCCGCGAAGTCGGAAGGCACGCCCAGCCACTGCAGGTCCAGGGTGAGCTCGTCGAGCTTCTTCGCCAGCGCCTCGGGAAAGCCCACCATGAAGCGCGCGCCGGGCATCGGCTGCGGGCCGAAGGGATGGAGCGTGCGCTTCGGGTCGAGCATCCCGGCGCTGCTTTCGAGCTGCAGCGATTTCACGCCGCTCACTTCCACCGCGATCCTGGCGGAGCGGACCACCAGCTTCTGCAGCTCGACGTAGTTCTGGGAGGTTTCCTTGAGGAGAAGCTGCAGCACCGGCAGCCGCGTGGCGAACGCATGCGCGTGCTTCGCCGGGTCGTAGTCGGCGACGGCGTCATCGGTCGCCGCGAGCGAGAATTCGAGCGTGAGCCGGTCCCCCGACGCCGTCGCGGTGACCGGGTAGGGGCCGAGCCAGCGCTTCGGCGCGGTGACGAACGCCTGCAGCCCTGCGAGCGACGCGGCGAGCGCGGCGTCCAGCCCGTCGAGCCGAAGCTCGACGGTCACCTTGCGCGCGCCTTCTTTCATCCGCAGCACCGGCGAGGCGAGGGCGAAGCCCACCGGCGCGGCCGGCAGGCCCGCGTGGCCGAAGGCGCGCCACTTCGGCTCGTCGCCTTCGAGCTCGCCGCCCAGGCCTTCGGCGGAGTTCGCCACCGGCGCGAAGCGCACCGTGCCGCCGCCCGCGGGATCGAGATAGACCGAGGAGAGCTTCTCGACCGCGGCGTGATTGATGACGGTCTTGATGAGCGGCGCGTAGACCTGCTCCGTCCCGCTCGCGTCCTTGCCCGCGGAGAAAAGATGCTCGGGGCCGATCTGCACCGGCGCCGCGGTCTTCTTCAGCTCGAGGAGCAGGTGGGCGCGGTCCGGCACGGGCTCGCGCGGGGCGAAGCCGAGCACGCGCCGGTAGTAGAAGTCGAGGTGGCGCGCGGTGATCCCGTTCAGCGCGGCGCGCGGAATGCGGTGCAGCTTGAGGAACGCGGCGAAAAGCGCGAGGTGCGGCGGCGTGGCGCCGTCGCGGCTGGCGGGCAGCTTGCCCTGCGGAAAGAACGGCGCCCAGTCGAGGTCGGACTTGATGGCGCCGCCCTGCGCGTAGTGGAAGCGCACGCGCTCGGCGAATTTGCGCGTCAGGCGGTACAGGTCGAGCGCCGAGCGATCCTCGATGCGCAGGAAGCCGCGCGCCAGCCCCTCGGGCAGGCGCCCCTCCTGCGTCTCGCCCGGGCGGGCGATCAGGTGCTCGAGGGCATCCACGACAGGGCCCGCGCCGCCGACTGCGCCATCTCGTTGCTGTCGGAGCGGTAGAAGGGAAACACCAGGTTGTAGCGCGAGTTCGTCGCGCGGATGCGGTACTCGAGCTCGATGTGCAGCTCGCCCGATTCCGGCTCGTGGCTGTGCACGCTCACCGCGAGCGGCTCGATGCGCGGCTCGTAGATCAGCACCCCGATCTTCACGCGCTCCTCGAGCAGCGTGCGCATGGTGGTGCTCATCGCCTCGAACTGGAGCTCGTTCATGTCCAGGCCGTACTTCGGCTGGAACAGGCGCTCGCCGCGCTGCGTGCCGAAGAGAATGCGCAGGCTCTCCTCGATGTCCTGCTCGTCGGCCGACATCGCCACCCCCGCGCCGTCGCGGTCGAAGCGCGGCGGAAAGCCCCAGCCCGTGCCGAGAAAGCCGCTCATCGGACCGGCCCCCTGACAAGGGGGCCGCGAGCCGAAGGCGAACGGGGGGTTGGTTTTCTCATCCGCCGATCGTCACGGTGGGCGCTCCCACGGCCGGCGTCGCGCCGCAGCCGCAGGCGTCGCTCGTGCGCAGCGCGCCGCGGCCGCCGATGAGGACGCTCGAGCTGCCGAGCGGGAACGGGCTCGCGGGAGGATGCGCGGTCGAGCCGAGCGGGCAGGTGTGCATGTCGCCCATGACGGCGGCGGGCTGCCCGCCGATCATTACCGTCGATACCCCGGGGCCGGTCACGGCGCCGCCGTGGGTGCTCTGATCGCCGACTCTTGCGGCTGCGGGCATCGTGGTCTCCTCGTTTCCTAGTTGATCGCGACCGTGGTGCCGCGAACGGTGGTGGTCTGACTGCCGGAGAGCTCGGCCGACTGCCCGGAGAGCTTCAGCTCGCCCGCCGCCTTGACCTCGAGCGCCGCAGCGCTCTCGAGAACGATGCCTTGCGGCGTGAACTGGAGCTTGTTGCCGTTCTGGTCCTCGAGCTTGAGGCCCTGGTCCTGCTCGCTCAGCGTGAGGCGGTTGCCGGCGGGCGTCTCGAGCATGACGATCTTCTTGTCGTCGTCGAAGAACAGACGCATGCCGGAGCGGCTGCGGTAGACCTTCTCGTGGTTATCGTCCGAGCCCTGCAGCGGCGCGGGCTTGGCGCTGCTGTGGAGCATGCCGAGGATCACCGCGCGGCGCGGATCGTCCTCGAGGAAGCCGACCAGCACCTCGTCGCCGAGCTCGGGGCGGAAGAAAAAGCCGCGCTGGTCGCCCGCGTCCGCCGAGGCGACGCGCGCCCAGACGCCGTCGGCCTGGTCGTTGACCATCGGCAGGCGCACGCGCACACGGTGCTCGCCGTCGGGATCCTCGTTGCTCGCCACGGTGCCGATCTGCAATCCGCTCACCGCCGGCAGCAGCGCGCCCGCGCGCGGCGCCGAAATCGCGTGCTCCTGCGCGGCCCAGCGCTCGATCGAGCCGAACTGCAGGTGCGTCTTCCAGCCGTGCACGGTGTCGAAGTCCTGCCGCACCCCGGTCACGTACACCGTGCCGTTGAAGCGATCGCCGACGCCGGCCAGCGCGACGAGATCGCCGGGATTCACCGCGGCGATGCCCTCGCATTTGGCGCGGCCGCTCACCTTGGAGAGCTTGGACTTCAGCCACTGCGCGTCGGCCCAGGCCTGCGCCTCATCCTCGGCGAGCGAGGCATGGCGCAGCTCGAAGCTGGAAGCGCCCGCGGCCGAGGCGAGGTCGTCGCCCGCGAGGTTGCCCGGCCCGGCGATCTGCGGATCGACCGCGTCCTTCGTCACGAGCGCCTGCTGCGCCGGATCCCAGGTCAGGCTCTTCACCGCGGCGAACTGGGAACGCGCGTCGATCTCGGCGTCGAGCTCGATCAGCGTGGCGCCGTACTGCAGCGTGCACACGGGATTGCCCGAGAGCCTCGGCGCGCGCACCGTGACCCGATCGTCGTTCGTGAACACGAGCTTGCCGTTCGCCTCGGCGCGCGCGAGGATGAAGTCCCAGTCGCAGGCGCGGAACTGGACCTGCTGCGGATGGCTCACGCTCGTGGCTTCCACGCTCGCGCCGATGTGCGCGGCGTCGAGCAGCCCGGAAATGATCTGGGCGTCGGTCTCGCCGAAGAAGAACGCGTTCTTCGCGCTCACGGTGAGCTTCGCGGCGGCGTGGCGGCACTCGACCACGAGCTGCGAGGTGCTCTGGTCTCGCACGCGGAGGGCCTGGCGCACCACGATGCCCTTGAAGAGCGAGACCTGGCTGGAATTCGGTCCGGCCAGCACCTCGATCTGGGCGCCGGGCACGAAAGTGGCGGCGTTGCTCAGCGGGAAGTCGCTCGCCGAGGCGGAGCCGTCGGCGTAGACGAGGCGCGCCGACGAGATGCGATTCACCGCCTTGGTCACGTAGACGCCGAGCAGGTGCTGCTCGCGGCCCACCGGCTGGCCGCCGACCTTCACCGTGAACTCTCGGTGCTCGGCGGAAATCGGCAACGTGCGCACGGCGGCGGGCATGGGCTATTTCTCGAGCGGCGGAAAGGCGATGCGCGTGCCGGCCTGCAGCGCGCGGAAATTGTCCAGCCCGTTCGCGCGCGCGACCTCGAGATACATGCGCGGCTCGCCGTAGATCTCCTCGCACAGGCGCGGCAGGCTGTCGCCCGCCTTGACCAGGCGCACGTGGGTGAGGTCGGCGGACTTGTCCTGCGCGATCGCGACGCGCGTCGCGTCGTCGGAATTGTCGGTGAAGGTGGCGCTGATCACCGCGCGCAGCGGCACGCCGTCGGGCCGGAACATCTTGTAGGCGATGGACGCGCTCTTCAGCACGCAACGCTTGATCTGCAGCGTGCCCCACGCCACCTTGAGGTAGTGGGTGCGGTGGATGTGGCCGTTGTAGCCGGTCACCTCCTGGAACTTCGCCACGTGCTCGCGCACATCGGCCTCGCGCCCGTTGGCGCCGGTGCCGTCGATGAAGAAGCTGAGCTGCAGCTCGCCCGGCTTGATCTTCTTGAACTCCATGCGGCTGCCGGTGCTGCCGGCGCCGCTCGCGCTGTCGTACTCGACTTCGTAGCCGAGGGTGATCTCGGCCGGGTTGACGTAGGCCTTGAAGATGTTCTCCGGCAAAGGCGTGTCGCCGTAATCCGGCTGCAGGTGGGCGCGGATCTCCAGCCGCTCGAGCCGGCCGGTGGCGGGCGGGACGGGCATGGCTAGCGCTCTTCCTTGCGCCGCAGGACGTCGAGCACGCGCTCGACGCACTCCGCGAGAAGGGCCTGGCGGTCCTCGGCCGGCGCGCCGGGCGCGCCCGTGCCGCCCGACTCCTGGTTCGTGACCTCCACCGAGATCACGATCTCGTCCACGATGACCGGCATGTCAGAGCCTCGATGGAATCGCCGGCATCGGCGGAACCGGCGTGCGGTCCACCGTGAAGTACTGGTAGAAGAGCTGCAGCGTCTCGACGCTTACCGCGTTGGCGGAGGCGTTGAGATCGGCGAGGGCCCACTTGGTGGCATAGGCGTTGACGAGGTGCCAGCTGAAGAGCGGCATGTGCATGGCATCGAGCAGGATCACGTCGACGTCCCGCGGCGTGATCCTGAAATCCTGGATGCACTCGCGGATCCACTCGAAGATGTCCGAGCGCACCAGCAGGCCGCGCTTGAGCGAGAGCTCCGGGTACTTCGCGCGCAGCGGATACTTCTGCACGAAGCGGTTCTCGCCGCCCTCGGGCACTTCCTCCGTGCCGACTTCCATGGAGAGGCCGCCCACGTCGCTGAAGCACACGTCGTTCAGGCTCGGCGGCAGGCTCGGCACGCGCACCGCGAAGTGGAACGCGGGCGGCGGGTAATA
>CAYOVM010000020.1:3967-7588 GCA_964407355.1 uncultured Enterobacteriaceae bacterium | reverse complement strand
GGCTCGTTCTGGACCTCGAGGCCCTCGTGCGCGAGCTCGATCGACTCGACCGCGACCTCGTTGCCGCTCGCCTTGAGCTGCGGCCCCTCGACCTTCTGCGGCCAGGCGCGGTGCACTTTCCACGTCATGACCGGGTTGTGCTCCTCGTTGAGCAGGCTGATGACGAGGTCGCGGCGCTCGACGGTATTGAGCTTCACCGTGGTGAGCCAGTTGAAGAAGTCGTTGTCGCCGGCGACGATGCCGCGCTTGAGGACGATGTTGTTGAATTTGCGCAGGCCGGGCATCTTGATCGTCGAGTACTCGGGGAACGAGCCGTCGCGGTATTCGATCGCCTGGTTTTCCTGGGTGAGGCCGGTGACCTCGGAGAATCCGATGCGCGCGCCGCCCCACTGCACGGTGAAGTGAAAGACGGGTAGCGGATAGAGTGCTGGCATGGCTCAGGGCCCTTTCAGGAGGTCTGCAGCTTGTGGGAGAACTTGAGGATGATGAATTCGGCCGGGCGCACCACCGCCATCCCGATCTCGACGTTCATCCGTCCCTCGAGAATGTCCTGCGCGTCCATGGTGGTGCCCAGGCCGCAGCGCACGAAGAACGCGTCCTTCGGCGTCGCGCCGGCGAGCGCGCCCTCGCGCCATTTCTGCGTGAGGTAGGCCTCGATCATGCCGCGCACCTTCACCCAGGTATTCGCGTCGTTCGACTCGAACACCGCCCAGTAGGTGGACTTCTTCACCGATTCCTCGACCATGTTGAAGAAGCGCCGCACGTTGACGTAGCGCCACTCGTTGTCGTTGCCGGCGAGCGTGCGCGCGCCCCAGACCAGCGTGCCCTTGCCGGCGAAGGCGCGCAGCGCGTTGATCGACTTGCCCGAGGCGGGATCGAGGTTGAGCGGGCCCTGGCGGGCCGAGTCGAGCTTCACCGTCGGCTCCAGCACGTCGGAAAGAGGCACGTTGGCCGGCGCCTTCCACACGCCGCGGCTGGTGTCGGTATAGGCGTAAACGCCCGCCACCGCGCCGCTCGGCGGCAGCACGAGGAAGGCCTTGCCGACGGCGATGCGCGCGGCGTTGTAGTTCTCCGTCTGCGTGGTCTTCAGCGAGGCGAGCGTGACCGCGGGCGTGCCGTCGATCGCCACCATGACATTGGTCTCGTCGGCTTTCACCAGCGGGCTCATGGTCGTCCTGAGGAACGGGTAGTAGGCGGCGCCGTACTTCAGGCGATCGATGTCGCCGCTCCAGGCGTCGCGGTTGGCGACGGGGATGGCCTTCATCGTGCCGCCGCCGACATCGATGGTCCTGTCGGGCTTCTGGTCGCCGGCGAAAGCGTCGAGGATCGCGAAACGGTCCCCCAGCGTGAAGCACTGCAGCAGCATCGCCGTGGTGAGGGCCGCGTATTCGGCGTACGTGAGCTTCACCGCCTCCGGAATCACGAGCAGCGTCGGCTCGTCCTCGGCGGCCACCTCGTTCAGGCCCGCGGTAAGCTCGGCCGCGGAGATGGTGAAGGGCGCGGCCGCCTTGTGCAGGCCGACGGAGACGATGTAGCACTTGCCGCCGCCGTTGTCGAAGAACAGCTTCATGCTGTGATAGAGCAGGTAGTCGAGCGCCGTCGGGCCGGTGACCAGGCCGAGCTTGCTGGTGTCGGAGCGGGTCGTCACCGTGACGTCGATCTGCTGCACCTTCGGGCCGCCGAAGTACTGCTCGAACTCGGTCATCGAGTAGACGAGCGTCGGCTTGAGAAGGAGATCGTCCGCCGCGTCCTTGGTCGCCTTCTGCGTGTAGCCGACGAAGGCCGGGATCGCCGACTCGACCTCGGCCACCGAGGGCGGGAAAACCTTGATCTCTCTTACGTAGACGTCGGGAGTGCTGAATGCGGGCATGGCTTGGACCTCACTTGGACAGATGGATGACCAGGTTGGCGGCGGGAGCCGCGGCGCCGGGCTGGGGAAGCTGCGGAATGATCACTTCGTTGTTGCGCGCGAGCTGGATGCGCTTGCGCGCTTTCTCGCGCCGCGTCACCGGCGCGTTGGAGCGAAACAGCGCGATGCGCGTGGCGGCGTCGCCGAGCAGCGTGGCGGGCAGGTCCTCGGCGGTGAACGCGGAGGACGCGACCCGGACGAAATTTATCTGCGGGCGCGCGTCGGTGGCGAAGCCGGCGTCGCTCACGGCGAGCTGGTTGAATTCGGCGAGCGGATAGTTGGCGGCGACCACGTAGTACTTGAGCGTCTCGGCGCGCGCGGCGAAGGCGATCTCGAATGCCGGCGGCGCGGCGTAGAAGCCCGGATCGATCGCGATCTCGACCAGGCCGAACAGGCCCTCGCGCAGCAGCTCCGCGTCCTCCTCGTGCGCCGGGTCGAGCAGCAGCGGGACCGGCGCCTGCAGCTGCGCGTGGTTCGCGCCGGCGTTGCGGTAGAGCGCCAGGCCCTCGGCCGGCAGGAACGGCAGGACGCTGAAGTTGGAGAAGAAGGCGTTGCACAGCCGCAGGCCGAACTTCAGCGTGCGCCCGCCGACCGGCGACAGCGGCGCCCCGCCGGGCGCCTTCTCGAAGAGCACGGTCAGCTTCGCCTCGCGCGTCTTCGCGATGAGGCGCCCGCCGGCGAGCAGCCGCTCGGTGGCGGAGGGCGTGGTGAACTCGAAGTCGGCGCAGCGCCCGCCGTAATAAGCGTGCGTCACTTGCAGCGTCAGCAGGGGCGCGAACTCGATCACGCGGGCGCGATCGCCTCGAGGTTCGAGCCGATGGCGGTGATCGGCGGCCGCACCGACGCCGGCTCGTCGTCCTGCAGGGCCACCAGGCGCACGCGGTAGACCGCGGAGGGCAGGTGCTTCGCGCCGATGAAGGCCCAAAGCTGGTTCAGCTGCTCGAAGCCGAGCGACATCAGGTCGACGCCGAGCTTCTCGATGCGCGGGTCGAGCCCGGGGTAGCGCGCGCGCGTGAACACCGGGTGCCCCTGGAAGAAGGTGAGCACATAGGAGAGCTGCTTCAGGCCCTGGTCGTAGTTCCTGAACTGCGCCGCGAACAGCAGATGCAGGTTGAGCTTGATCTCGGGCTCGCGCATCACGTGCCGGCCGTCGACGTGCGCCGCCTGCGGCACCTGCGACTTCAGCGTGCGCTCCTCCTCGACGTTGACCAGCGCGACGCCGACCTGATCGTCCGGGATCGCCCACCTGCCCTGCTCGTTGACGACGCGCGTGAGCACCGCGGAGCCGAAGCTGCCGCCGGTGCGCTGCACGAGCCACGAGTTCAGCTCGCGGGTGAGGAAATCGGCCGCTAGGTGGAGCATTTTTTTACATTGGCCGAGAAGAGGACGTTGCCGTCGGGCAGCACGTGGCGATGCAGCCATTGCTCGCCGACGAGATCCTCCAGCGCCCCGGCAATGTGCTCGGCGGCATCCTCGAATCCCTGCGGCGGCAGCCACGACGCGACGATTCCTTGCGCGGTATCCGCGGCAAAGGGATGGTCCGCGAGGTAAAGCTTGATCGCGGTGCAAAGTTTCTTTCTATGGCTGCAAGGTGCATTGGCCACGGGGACTAAACGCACGGCGCATGCCAGCCTCGGCGCGCTCGCAAGTGCTTGATGTGCAACGAACCGGTTTCTGCGCGGCGGCTATGCCGCGGGGCCGCAACGGCCCGG
>CAYOVM010000020.1:0-3867 GCA_964407355.1 uncultured Enterobacteriaceae bacterium | reverse complement strand
TGCTACGGATTGCTGGAGGAATCCTTGGCGATGCCGTGCTTCTTGAGCAGGCGCCCGAGATGGCGCCGCTCCGTGCCGCTGATGCGCGCCGCCGCCGAGACGTTGCCGTTCGCCTGGCCCATCAGGTTTTCCAGGAACCGGGATTCGAACTCGGCCACGGCGCGCTTCTTTGCCTGCCGGTAGTTGATCGGCAAGTAGCTGGCGGAGGCGTCGGCGCCGGACGCGGCGGCGGCCAGGCCCGGCGGCGCCGCAATGCAGATGCGCTCGCCGTCGGCGAGAAGGAGATGGCGCTGGATGAGGTTCTCCAGCTCGCGGATGTTTCCGGGCCAGCGATGCCGCCTGAACCAGGCGAGCGTCTCCGGATCGATCGGCAGCGCCGGCTTTCCGTAGCGCGCGCTGCATGCGCGCACGAAGTGCTCGGCGAGCAGCGCGATATCCGCCTCGCGCTCGCGCAGCGGCGGCAGCGTGAGGTGCAGCAGCTTCAGGCGATAGAGCAGGTCCAGCCGGAACGCGCCGCCCTCGACCAGGCGCTCGAGCACGCGGTTGGCCGCGGTGATGATGCGCACGTCCGCCTGCTCCTCGCGGCGGCCGCCGAGCGGACGGAACTGCTGGTCCTGCAGGAAGCGCAGCAGCGTCACCTGCGCTTTCGGGGTGAGCGCGTCGACTTCGTCCAGGAACAGCGTGCCGCCGCGCGCAAGCTCGACCAGCCCCGGCTTGTCCTCGCGCGCGTCGGTGAAGGCGCCGCGGCGGTGGCCGAAGAGCTCGTTCTCGATCAGGGCGTCGGGCAACGCGCCGCAGTTGACCGGCACGAAGGGCCGGTCGGCGCGCGCGCCGCGGTAGTGGATCGCTCGCGCCGCGAGCTCCTTGCCGGTGCCGGTCTCTCCTTCGATGAGCACCGGTGCGTCGAAAGCCGACATCTTGTCGATCAGGGCGTCCGCGATCCGGAACGCCGGCGATCGGCCAATCATTTCATTGCGCTCCTAAAGCCGCGACTTTGCCGCCGGTCGCGGCGCTCGGCAAGTGGCAAAAGACCAAAACGCGCCGCGGGGCGTCCAGCCGCGTTTTATCAGTTCGTCCTGCAGCTTTTACACCTTTAGATGTAGCCGGGTCCCTCGATCGCCGGATGACGGGCGAGAAACGCCTCGTCGACCTCGAGGCCCAGCCCTGGCTTGTCGAGCGGCCAGACATTGCCGTCCTTGTCGACGGCGCCGGGGTTGGCGACCAGCTCGTCGCGGAATTTGTTCGACCGCGACACGTCGCCCTCGAAGTAGCCGCCGTTGTCGATGGCGGCCAGGAAGTGGATCGACGCGGCGTGGTTGAGGCCGGTCATGGAGCTGTGCGGATGCACCGGCAGCTTCTGCGCCGATCCCATCGCGGCGATGCGCAGGCACTCGGTGATGCCGCCGCTTTTGGACAGATCGGGCTGAAGGATCGTGATGGCGCCGTCCTCGATCACCCGGTCGAACTCGAAGCGCGTGTAGTGATTTTCGCCCGCGGCGAGCGGCGTGCGCCCGCAGAGCTTCGCCTCGCGGTAGCTGCGATGGTCGTGGGCGGGGAAGGGCTCCTCGAGCCAGCCGATGCCGAGCTCGTCCATCGCCGGCATGACGCGGCGGACGTCTTCCAGCCGGTAACCGATATTCGCATCCGTAAGAATCGTCAGCTCGTCGCCGAACGCTTCGCGTACCGCTTTCATTCTTTCAATATCTTTTTTGGGAGAATCACCCACTCGAAGCTTGATCGCTTTGTAGCCCAGATCCAGCGATTTTTGCGCTTCTTCGATCAGCTTCCCGGGCGGCTGGTAACCCAGAGAAACGCCGCCCGCATACGCGGGGATGGGTTTCCTCGATCCTCCCAAAAGTTTATAAAGAGGAAGGCCGAGCGCCTTGCCGCGGAGGTCCCACAGCGCCATGTCGATCCCGCTCATCGCGAGGCAGGCGCCCGCGCCCATGCCATGGCTCGCGAGCTGGAAGCGGTACATGCGGTCCCAGATGCCTACTACGTTGTCTGCTTCTAAATTTAAAACTAATTGTTTTAAAGTCGTTTCAATCAGCTTCGCCACCGCCGTGTGCGCGCGGCCGTGGTGCGCCTCGCCCCAGCCGGTGACGCCGCCGGAGGTCGTGACCTTCACGATGACCGCGTCGCGCTTGACCGCCGTGCCGATGCCGAGCGCCACCCGGTTCGCCGCCGGGATCGGGAAGGACGTCGGGAAGGCTTTTACGTCAGTGATTCGCAGCTCGGGCATCCAGCGCTTCCGGGTTGACCAGGTTGATCGGGCGCTCGCCCGCCAGCATGCGCAGCATCTCGCCCGCGGCGGCGACGCTCGCGCGCGAGCGCGACGCGATGGTGCCGCCCGCGAGGTGCGGCGTGAGGATGACGTTGCCGAGCTCGAACAGCTCGTGCCCGGGCGCGATCTGGTAGTGCTCGTAGACGTCGAGCATCGCGCCGGCGATCCTCTTTTCCTTCAGGGAAGCGATCAGGGCGCGCTCGTCGACCACCGCGCCGCGCCCGACATTGACGAGCCAGGCCGCGGGCTTCATGAGACGCAGGGTTCTTTCGTTGATGAGGTGGTGCGTGTCCTTGTTGAGCGGGCAGGCGATCACCACGAAGTCGCTTTGCTTCAGGAGTTGTTCCAAAGAGGCGGCGTGAACGCCTGGAGGCAATTCGTTCAAACGGCGTTGATTGCCCAGCACCTTCATTCCAAAGCCGTGACCGCAGATCTTCGCGACGCGCCGGCCGATCTCGCCCACGCCGACGATGCCCACCGTAGTCCCCTCGAGCTCCACCGCCGGCACGGCGCCTTTGCGCGCCTCGTCCCAGGGCCGGGTGCGCATCGCCGCGGTAATGGCGACGATATTGCGAGCGAGCATCAGCATCGCCATGACGCAGTACTCGGCGACCGACTGCGCGTTGACGCCGGGCAGGTTCGACACCATCACGCCGCGCCGGTTGGCGCTCGCCACGGGCACGAGGTCGGTGCCGGTGCCGTGGATCGCGACCGCCTTCACGCGCGGCGCGGCCTCGAAGATGTCCTCGGGCAGCTTGCTGCGGATGATGATGCCGTCGGCGTCCTTCGCCAGGCGGCGGATCGTGTCGGGCGCGGTGTCGGGCGCGCGCACGACTTGCGCGGTTTTCGAAAGGAACGCTTCGCCTTCCGCCGCGATCGGGTCCATCAGCAAGACTGTCTTCAAGACGGACCTGCTTTATCTTCCCCTGGCGTCAATCGCGAAACCCCGGATACTTTCTTTCGACCAGGCGCAGCAGGCCGCTCCACTCCAGCTCGCCGATGCGGCGGCGCCGGCCGGGCTTGTAGCGTTCGTTCGTGATTGCGATCTTGTCGTCCTCGGGATATTGCAGCTTTGCGTTGCTGCCCATCGCCAGCGCCTGCGCCTGGCAGGCGCGGTCGAGCCAGTACATCGTCACGAAGGCTTCCGCGATCGTGCGCCCGACCGAGAGCAGGCCGTGATTGCGCAGGATCATCGCCTCGTGCGGGCCGAGATCGGCCACAAGCCGCTTCTGCTCGTCGAGGTCGACCGCCGGGCCTTCGTAATCGTGATAGCCGATGCCGCCGAAATACATCGCGTTCTGCGTAAGCGGCAGCAGCCCGCATTCCATCGCCGAGACCGCCATGCCCGCGGGCGTGTGGGTATGGATGACGCACGCTACGTCGCCGCGGCCGCGATGGATCGCGCTGTGGATGACGAAGCCGGCATGGTTGACGCCGTAGCCCGTCCCGGAGTCCTGCACCACCTTGCCGTCGAAATCGATCTTGACCAGGCTCGAGGCCGTGATCTCGTCGTACGTCATGCCGTAGGCGTTGATGAGGAAGTGGCCTTCCTCGCCCGGCACGCGCGCGGAGATGTGGTTGTA
>CAYOVM010000019.1:21435-26593 GCA_964407355.1 uncultured Enterobacteriaceae bacterium | reverse complement strand
GGCTCGAGTCCCGCGTGCCGCAGCTCGCGAAGATGGTCTATCACCGCAAGCTCGGCAGCCAGCTCGAGCGCGTGGAGCGCATCCAGCTTCTCGCGGGGAGCATCGCGCGCGCGCTGAAGGCCGACTTCAGCCTCGCGGAGCGGGCCGCGTGGCTGGCGAAGGCGGACCTGCAGACCGGGATGGTCGGTGAATTTCCCGAGCTGCAGGGAGTGATGGGGCGCTACTACGCGCTGAACGACAGCGAGAAGCCGGCGGTGGCGGATGCCATCGAGGCGCACTATCGCCCGCGCTTCGCGGGCGACGAGCTTCCGCAGGGACCCGTCGCCTGCGCCGTGGCCCTTGCCGACAAGCTCGATGCGATCGCGGGCCTCTTCGGCGTCGGCGAGCAGCCGACGGGGGAAAAGGATCCTTTCGGGCTGCGTCGCGCCGCGCTGGGCGTGGTCCGCATCCTCGTCGAGCACAAGCTGCCGCTCTCGCTGCGCGACCTTGTGACCGACGCGTTCAGCAGGTATGCGCCGACGATCGGCCGGGCGCACACGGATGTAGAGATGTTCATACTGAATCGCTTCGAGGGCTACCTGAAGGACCGGGGATTCTCGACGCTGCAGGTGAACGCGGTGCTCAGCATGAACCCGACGCAGCTCAGCGCGGTGCCGCAGCAGCTCGAAGCGGTAAAGGCCTTTCAGGCGATGCCCGAAGCCGAAAGCCTCGCCGCGGCGAACAAGCGCATCGCGAACATACTGAAACAGGCGGAAGCCAAGGGAGAATCGTTCAGCAACGCCGAGCTGAAGGCTCTCAAGGAACCCGCGGAACGCACCCTCTTTCAAGCTTTGCGGGAAGCATCCGCAAGAGCCACGGGGCTATTCGAGCGCGGGGACTATGCGGGCTATCTGAGGACCTTCGCCGTATTGAAGGCGCCGGTGGATGCGTTCTTCGAGTCCGTAATGGTGATGGCGGACGAGAAGGCGTTGCGCTCGAACCGGCTCGCGCTCCTGCGCGATCTTCGGGATGCCATGAACCGCGTCGCGGACATTTCCAAGCTGGCGGTCGAAAAATGAAGCTCGTAATCCTCGACCGCGACGGCACCATCAATCACGACAGCGACCACTTCATCAAGTCGCCGGCGGAATGGCGGCCGATCGAGGGCAGCCTCGAGGCGATCGCGCGGCTCACGCAGGCGGGCTACCGTGTGGTGGTGGCGACCAATCAGTCGGGCATCGCGCGGGGGCTCTTCGACACCGCGACGCTGATTGCGATCCACGACACGATGCAGCGCGCGGCGGGGCTCGCCGGCGGGCGCATCGACGCGTTCTTCTTCTGCCCGCACGCCGCGGACGCGGCCTGCGCCTGCCGCAAGCCGAAGCCCGGCATGCTGCTGGAGATCGCGAGGCGCTTCAACGTTTCGCTGTCGGATGTCTACATGGTGGGCGATGCGCCGCGCGATGTGGAGGCGGCCGCGGCGGCAGGGGCGCGCCCGGTGCTGGTGCTCACCGGCAAGGGGCAGGAGACGTTCGACCAGGGCAAGCTTCCGCCGGGCACCGAGGTGTTCCTGGACCTGGCGGCGTTCGCCCGGAAGCTTGCGCCATGACCGCCACGCGCTGCCGATGAACGCCGCGCGCTCGGTGCTCTTCGCGCTCGCGCTGGTCGCGATCACGCCGCCCTACGCGCTCATCGCGCTCTTCACTTTCGCGCTGCCGAGGATGACCCGCTACCGCGTCATCTCCGGCTGGTCGCGCTCGGTGATCTTTTTTTCGAAGGCCATCCTGCGGATCGACTGGCGCATCGAGGGACGCGAGCACCTGCCGGCCACGCCGGCGGTCATTCTCGCCAAGCACCAGTCGGCGTGGGAGACCATGGCTTTCCAGATGATCTTCCCGCCGCAGGTCCACGTGCTCAAGCGCGAGCTCCTCTGGATCCCGTTCTTCGGCTGGGGGCTCGCGCTGATGAGCCCGATTCCGATCGATCGCGGCCGCGGCGTCGCGGCGCTGCGCAGCATCGCGCGCCGGGGCCGCGAGCGGCTGCGCCAGGGCTTCTGGGTCGTGGTGTTCCCCGAGGGCACGCGCGTGAAGCCCGGCGAGCGGCGCGAATACCAGATCGGCGGCGCCTGGCTCGCCGCGGAAAGCGGCGCGCCGGTCGTGCCGGTCGCGCACAACGCGGGATTGTTCTGGCCGCGCAACGCTTTTTTGAAGCGCCCGGGCACCGTCACGATCCGGATCGGTCCAATCATCGAGGCCGCGAACCGCGATCCCAAGACCATCAACAACCTCGCCGAGACGTGGATCGAAGAACAGCAGCGCACGCTTTGCCCAAGCAATTGAAACTATTCGATTCGAGGTCCATCCAGCTCGGCGACCGGCTCGTCCAGTACCGGTTCGTCCGCCGCCGCCGGCGCACCCTCGGGCTCACGGTCGACGCGAACGGCCTCGCGGTGGCCGCGCCGCTGAACGCGCCATGGCACGACATCGAGTCGTTCATGCGCGACAAGCAGCGCTGGATTGTTTCCAAGCTCGACGAATGGGCGAGCACGCCGCGCCCGGCGATCCTGCGCGTCGAGAACGGCGAGACCCTGCCGCTGTTCGGCGACGCGCTCACGCTCGAGGTGCGCGACGGCGGGCGCGCCGTCCGGCGCCAGGCCGATCGGCTGGTGGTGTTCGCGCCCGGGCCGCTGCGCCTGGTGGAAATCCTGGTGGGGTGGCTGAAGACGCGGGCGCTCGAGAGCCTCGCGCCGCGCGCCGAGCATTTCGCCGGCATGCTGGGGCTGCCCGCGCCCGCGATCGCGCTCTCGAGCGCGCGCGGCCAGTGGGGCGTGTGCACCGAGGGCGGCCCGATCCGCCTGAACTGGCGCCTCGTGCACCTCGCGCCGGCGCTCGCCGACTACGTGGTGGCCCACGAGGTGGCGCACCTCATCGAGATGAACCATTCGAAACGCTTCTGGAGCCTCGTCGGCAAGCTGTATCCTGCGTGGCGCGAGACCCGCGAGCGGCTCGAGATCGAAGGCGCCGCGCTGCCGATCATAAGGGGACCACGATGAGAATTCTCCACACCATGCTGCGCGTCGGCGACCTGGACCGCTCGGTCCGGTTCTACACCGAGGTCCTCGGCATGAAGCTCCTGCGCACCACCGACCGGCCGGAGCAGAAATACTCGCTCGCGTTCGTCGGCTACGACAGCGAGGAGCGCAGCGCGGTGCTCGAGCTCACCTACAACTACGGCGTCGAGCGCTACGAGCTGGGCGGCGGCTTCGGCCATGTCGCCCTCGAGGTGCCCGACGCGAAGAGCACCTGCGAGAAGGTGAAGAAGCAGGGCGGCCGCGTGACGCGCGAGCCCGGGCCGGTGAAAGGCGGCACGACCGTGATCGCCTTCGTCGAGGACCCCGACGGCTACAAGATCGAGTTCATCGAGCGCAAGTAGCCGCTCAGCGCGTGGGCGCGCCTTGAACCCGAAGGCCAAATGAAGACCGCCGTCATGGGCGCGGGCGCGGTGGGGTGCTACTACGGCGGCATGCTCGCGCGCGCCGGCCACGCGGTGACGCTCATCGGCCGCCCGCAGCATGTCGAGGCGGTGCGCCGCAAGGGCCTCTACCTGGAAACGCAGTCCTTCAAGGAGCACGTTCCGATGGCGGCGAGCACCGACGCGAGCGGCGCGCGCGATGCGAAGCTCGTGCTCTTCTGCGTGAAGTCGACCGACACCGAAAGCGCCGCGCAGGCGTTGGCCCCGCACCTCGGGAACGACGCCCTGGTGCTCAGCCTGCAGAACGGCGTGGACAATATCGAGCGGCTGCGGGCCGTGCTGCGCCAGGAGATCGCGCCGGCCGCGGTCTATGTCGCCACCGAGATGGCCGGGCCCGGCCACGTCCGCCACCACGGACGCGGCGAGCTGGTGATCGGCGCCACGACGCGCGAGCTCGCGCCGGCATTCACCGCCGCCGGGGTGCCGGTGCAGATCTCCGACAACGTCATGGGCGCGCTCTGGGAAAAGCTGGTGCTCAACTGCGCCTACAACGCCCTGTCGGCCATCTCGCAACTCCCTTACGGACGCATGGTGCAGGGCGAAGGCGTGGAGGCGGTGATGCGCGACGTGGTGGCGGAATGCCTCGCCGTTGCGCGCGGCGCCGGAGTAATCCTGCCGGAGGGCATCTGGGAATCCGTGCAGCGCATCGCGCGCACCATGCCTACTCAGCTTTCTTCCACCGCGCAGGACCTGGCGCGCGGCAAGCGCAGCGAGATCGACCACCTCAACGGTTATATCGTGAGTAAAGGCGCGGCACTGGGCATCGCCACGCCCGCCAACCGCGTCCTGCACTCGCTCGTCAAGCTGCTGGAAGGAAAGCGGGCGTAAGACGCGGCCGCTAGCGGGGGTTGGAAGCCAGGTAGTCGGCGATGCGCACGTAATCGGCCGGCGAAAGGTTCTCCGGCCGCAGCTTCGGATCGATGCGAAGCGCCTCGAAGTCCTCCGGCGCGAGCGGCAGCGCGTTGCGCAGCGTCTTGCGGCGCGCGGAGAACGCCTCGCGCACGATCTTCTCGAGAATGGCCTGATCGCAGGCCGGCGCCTCCGCGATCGGCACGAGGCGCACCACCGCCGAGTCCACTTTGGGGGGCGGACGGAACGCCCCGGGCGCGACGCTGAAGAGCTTCTTCATCCTGAAGCGCGTCTGCAGCATCACCGACAGGCGCCCGTACTCCGGTGTCGAGGGCGCGGCGACCATGCGCTCGACCACCTCGAGCTGCAGCATGAAATGCATGTCGCGCACCCGACCGGCGAAGCGCGCGAGATGGAACAGCAGCGGCGTCGAGATGTTGTAGGGAAGGTTGCCCACGATCCGCATCCCCGCCGGGAATCGCGCGAAGTCGAACTCGAGCGCGTCCGCACAGTGGACTTTCAGGTTCTTGCCCGCAAAATCTTTTTGAAGCCGGGCCGCAAGGTCGCGGTCGATCTCCACGACCTGAAGCCCGTCGACCTTTTCGAGAAGCGGACCCGTCAGGGCGCCCTCCCCCGGTCCGATTTCCAGTATGAGATCTTCTTTTCCCGGGTTTATTTCATTCAGCAGACGTTCGACTACACGACGTTCGTGCAGAAAGTGCTGCCCGAACCTCTTACGAGGTTGATGCAAGCTCGATCGCAAGCTTGACGGCTTCAACGAGGCTGCCCGCGTCGGCGG
>CAYOVM010000019.1:0-21335 GCA_964407355.1 uncultured Enterobacteriaceae bacterium | reverse complement strand
GATGCAAGCTCGATCGCAAGCTTGACGGCTTCAACGAGGCTGCCCGCGTCGGCGGTGCCGCGGCCCGCGATGTCGAGCGCGGTGCCGTGATCGACCGAGGTGCGCACGAACGGCAGGCCGAGCGTCACGTTGACGCCGCGGCCGAAGCTCGCGTACTTGAGCACCGGCAGCCCCTGGTCGTGGTACATCGCGAGCGCGCAATCGGCGCCTTTCAGGCGCTCGGGGACGAAAAGCGTATCGGCCGGAATCGGACCGCTCGCATCGATCCCGAGAGACACCGCCTCCCGGATCGCCGGCGCGATGACCTCGGCGTCCTCCGTTCCGAGATGTCCGGATTCGCCGCTGTGCGGGTTGAGGCCCGCGACCAGGATGCGCGGCCGCTTTATCTTGAAGCGCTGCTTGAGGTCGCGCTCGAGCACGCGCAGCGTGCGCACCAGGTCGTCTTTCCGGATCGCCTGGGGCACGCGCGCGAGCGGCAGGTGCGTCGTGGCGAGGGCGACGCGCAAGCCGCCGCCCACCAGCATCATCACGACATGGTCCGTCCCGGATTTTTCGGCGAGGTATTCGGTGTGGCCGCTGAAGGCGATGCCCGCGTCGTTGATCACGCTCTTTTGCACCGGCGCGGTCACCATCGCCGCGAACTCGCCCGAAGCGCAGCCCTGCATGGCGCGGTCGATGAGCCGCAGCACGTAGCGGCTGTTCGCCGGGTCGAGCTTGCCGGGAACGCGCGGCCGCTCGAGGGGAACATGCTCGATGTCGGGGCAGCCGGGCAGGATGGCGCGATCGCCGATCACCACGATGCGCGCGGGCAAGGCGGCGCTTGCGAGCATGCAGCAGATCTCCGGCCCGATGCCGGCGGGCTCGCCGGAGGTCACCGCGACGGTGAGGGGAAGACCTATCGGTCCTCCAGGCGCAGCTCGACGTAGGTCTGGTCCCTGAGCTGGCGCAGCCACTGCTGGAACGTCTCGTCGGCCTTGCGCTCGCGCAGCGCCTGGCGCGCCTGCAGCCGGCGCCGCTCGGGGCTGAGCTCGGCGGAGCGGCGCTCCATCACCTGGATGAGGTGAAAGCCGAACGGCGTCTTCACCGGCTGGCTCAGCTCGCCCGGCTTGAGCTCGTTCATGGCGCGCTCGAACTCCGGCACCGTGTCCCCAGGATAGATCCAGTCGAGCTCGCCGCCGCGCGCCGACGTGGAATCGTCGGAGTTTGAGCGCGCGAGCGTCGCGAAATCCGCGCCGGCGAGGATGCGCTCGCGAAGCCCGAGCAGGCGCCGGCGCGCGTCGGCCTCCGACACCGTCTCGCTGGTGCGGATCAGGATGTGGCGCGCGCGCGTCTGCTCGATCGGCACGTTGGGCGCCACCGCGCCGCGGCGATCGAGCAGCTTCAGCACATGGAACCCCGCCGAGCTCCTCAGCACCGCGCTCACCTGGCCGGGGTTCATCTTCGACACCGCGTCGGCGAACAGCTCCGGCAGCCGGTCGCCGGTGCGCCAGCCGATGGCGCCGCCCTGCAGGGCGTCCGGCGCGTCCGAGTAGGTGGCCGCGGCGGCGCGGAAGTCGCCGCTCTGGGCGTCGGCGCGCGCCTTCTCCGCCCGCGCGCGCGCGGCCTCGATGCGCTCGGGGCTCGCCTGGTCGGGCACCCGGATCAGGATGTGCGCGAGGTTGTATTCCGAGCGCACGGCGCTCTGCGCGCTGGTCTCTTCGAGAAACAGATCGATCTCCGTGTCGCTCACCTGGATCTTGTCGTCCACCTCGCGCTCGCGCAGCCGGGTGAGGGTGATCTGGTCGCGCAGGTCCTGCCGGAATGCGTCGAACGGGACCCCGTCGCGCTCCAGCACGGCGCGAAAATCCGAAAGGGTCATGCGGTTCTGCTCGGCGATGCGCTGCACGGCGCGGTCGATCTGCACGTCGTCCACGCGTATCCCGGAGTCGCGCGCGAGCTGCAGCTGCGCCTTGTCGAGGATCAGGCGCTCGAGGAGCTGGCGCTCGAGCACATCGCGCGGCGGCGCCTGGGTGCCCTGCCGGCGCAGCTGGCGCTCGGCGGTGCCGATCGCCTCGTTCAGCTCCGAGAGCGTGATCACTTCCTTGTTGACCACCGCGACGATGCGATCCACCAGGCTGACGCGCTGGGCGATCGCGTCCACGGGGAAGAGCGTCGCGAGGACGGACAGCACCGGCCACGCGAATGCCGAGAACGAGGCCCTGAGCGAGCGCATCGTGGAACGCATCAATAGATCTGATCGAACGGAAGCGGCTTGCGCGCGCTCGGCGGCGCGAACGTCGGGTCGCGCGGGTTGGTGATGGAATAGCCTGACACGTTGCGCTTGAGCAATGTAATCACTTCGTCGGTGCCGATCTGGCCCACCCCGGTGAACTCGAGCTGGAAGAAGAATGCCGTCGAGCTCACCTGAGCCGCCGCCTGGATACGCTGGAATACCGCCCGGAACACCCAGCAGCCCGCGTTGTATTCGAGGCCGCCCACTCCGTCCACCAGGCGCTTGTCCAGCAGCGAGTAATTGTAACGCCCCACGGCGTACCAGCCGGGCGCGAGCGGCCACTGCCCGGAAATATCCACCTGCTTGAGCGGGTTGGCCGGATCCTGGTTGAAGCGATAGCTCGCGCTGAGCACCTTGGCGGTTTCCGGGGAATACCGCGTCGCGACGGTGTAGCGCTGCGGAGTGCTGTCGCGCCTGTTGTATTGCATCGTGGTGTCGAAAGTCCAGGCGCGAAACAGGCGCCCGCCCAGCGAGGCGAGCAAGTCCGAGGTATGGAAGGTGCGCAATGTCGAGCTCGGCGTCAGGCCGACGCGCTCGTCGCGGAAATAGTTGATCTGGCCGATCGTGGCGCGGAACGCCTCCTGGCCGCCCGCGCTCAGGAAGCGGCTGGTAATCGCCGAGGTGAGCTGGTTCGCGTCGCCGAAGCGGTCGCCGCCGTTGAAACGGTTTTCCGTGAACAGCTGCGGGAAGTTGAAATCCGCGAGCGCCGTGTCGAACAGCGGCATCGGATCCTGGTTGCGGTACGGAATGTTGACGTAGAAAAGGCGCGGCTCGAGCGTCTGCGTCAGGTTCTCGCCGAAGAAACGCGCTTCGCGATCGAAGATGAGGCCGGTATCCAGGCTCATCCAGGGAATCGCCGCGGCCGGCCGCCCCGTGCTCCCGGCGGGCGCGTTCTCGAGGTTGTAGCCCACGTACCTCAGGCCCGCCTTGGGCGTGAAGAACGCTCCGGGGGAGACCACCGGCGCGGTGACGGTCGGGCTCGCGGAGACCCGCGTCCCTTGCTGCAGGGAGGAATGCAGGAAACGGGCGTACTCGACCGGCCAGGTCGTGTCGAGCACGCCGCCGATGTTGTTGACGCTGGTCGAGAGATTGAGCTGCGGCACGCGATGATACGGCGGCACGATCGGCGCCAGCGGATCCTGCAGCGTCTGGAAGCGCTGCACCCGCAGCTGCGCGCTGTAGGGGCCGGTCGCGAACGCGCCGTTGTAGGTGAGATAGGCGTCCTGCTGCAGGTTGCCGATCGAGGACTGGCGCACCTGGCTCGTGAGGTCGACGAAATAGCGGTTGTCGGACACCCGGTTGAAGTCGACGTTGAGGCCCATTCCGGGGGCGAGCGTCTGCGCATGGCTCCACGAGACACCGCGCCGCTCGCGCTTGAGCTCGGCATCCTCGGGCATGTATTCCAGCCTGAGATCGCCCCGGTAGGCGGAATTGAGATAGCGGCCCTCGTTCCTCAGGAAGAGGCCCCGCTTCGTCATGTAGGACGGCGTGATCGTGGCGTCGTACTCGGGCGCGATGTTCCAGTAATAGGGAATGCCGGCCTCGAAGCCGCGCGTGCTGCTGTGCGCGTAGTACGGCGTGAGCAGGCCGTTTTTGCGGCTGTTCTCCAGCGGAAAGCTGACGAAGGGCGCCCCGAGGATCGGCACGTCGTAGAAGCGCAGCCGGGGGCTCTTCGCCTCGCCTTCCTGCGTCGTGTAGTCGAGAGTGAGCTCCTTCGCCTCGAGGAACCAGTCGTCGTTGCCAGGCTCGCAAGTGGTGAAGGTCGCGTTCTTGAAGCGGTACTTGTCCTTGCCGAGGAACTCCATGCTGTCGGCGGTGCCGCGCGCCGGCAGCTCGCGCCGCAAGAGGAACTGCGGTTGCTCGAAGAGCCCGGTGTCGTCGAGCGTGTTGTAGCGCAGGCGCGGCCCAAAGAAGCGGTCGACGCCGCTCTTCAGGCGCACGCCGCCGTCGCCCTCCACCGTGCCGAACTCCTGGTTGAGCCGCAGCGTCTCGCCGAAGATGTTCAGCTCGTCCTGGGCGATCTCCGCGGCGCCGCGCGCGCCCATCTCCAGCGACCCGACGCCCTCGATGCTCTCGGCGTCGACCGTCATCGGCTCCCTCGACTGCGCGCCGCCCGACTGCGCGGCGCCGGGGACTCCGGGAACCACGCGAACCTGCGCCAGCGCGTCTGCGGCCACCAGGGCGACCACAAGCATCGCGTAGCGCGGCGGCATAGGCGGAGAGATTTTTTTCGGTGGTGTAGAATTTTTAATGATACACGGTGATGCACGGCGCGCCGCCCTGGAGCGCTGGCTGGAAACGCACTTTCAGGGAGCGCGATTCTCGCTCGCGCCGGCGTCCGAGGACGCCTCCTTCCGCCGCTACTTTCGCGCCGCGCTCGACGACGGCCGCACCTACATCGCGATGGATGCGCCGCCCGAGAAAGAAGACTGCCGGCCCTTCGTCCACGTCGCCCGCCTGCTCGCCGAGGCCGGCGTGAATGCGCCGCAGGTGCACGCGCAGGACCTTGCGCAGGGCTTTCTGCTGCTGACCGACCTGGGAACGAGGACGTACATACAGGAGCTCAACGCCGATAATGCGCCGCGCCTCTTCGGCGATGCCATGGACGCGCTCGTGCGCTGGCAGCTCGCCACGCGGCCGGGGGAGCTGCCGCCGTACGACGAAGCCCTGCTGCGCCGCGAGATGAGCTTGTTTCCCGAATGGTATTTGTCGAAGCATCTGAAAATTTCACCGACGGATGAGCAAAGCCGGATCCTCGAAACTACCTTTCGGCTTCTGGTGAAGAGCGCGCTCGCGCAGCCGGCCGTGTACGTCCACCGCGACTACATGCCGAGGAACCTGATGCTGAGCGAGCCCAATCCCGGCGTGCTCGACTTCCAGGACGCGGTGCACGGCCCGATCACGTACGACATCGTCTCGCTGCTGCGAGACGCGTTCCTCAGCTGGGAGGAAAACCAGGTGCTCGACTGGTGCGTGCGCTACTGGGAGAAGGCGAAGCGGGCCGGCCTGCCGGTCGACGCGGACTTCGGCGAGTTCTGGCGCGCCTTCGAATGGATGGGGCTGCAGCGCCACCTGAAGGTGCTCGGCATCTTCGCCCGCATCAACTATCGCGACGGCAAGCCGAAGTACCTCGAAGACACGCCGCGCTTCATCGGCTACGCGCTCGCAGTGTCGCGCCGGTACCGGGAGCTCGGGCCGCTCGCGCAGATGCTGGAAAAGCTGCCGTGAAGGCGATGCTCCTCGCGGCGGGACGCGGCGAGCGCCTGCGCCCGCTCACCGACACCGTGCCGAAGGCGCTGGTCGAGGTCGGCGGCAAGCCGCTGATCGCCTGGCATCTCGAGCGGCTCGCCGCCGCGGGCTGCCACGACGTGGTGATCAACGTCTCGTATCTGGGCGAGCGCATCGTCGAGCGCATCGGCGACGGCGGGCGCTTTGGCCTGCGCATCGCGTACTCGCGCGAGGCCGAGCGCCTGGAGACCGCCGGCGGCATCGCGCAGGCGCTGCACCTGCTCGGCAAGGACCCCTTTGTCCTGCTCAACGCCGACGTCTATTGCGAATTCGACGTGGCGCGCCTGATTCGCATGCCGCTCGGCGCGATGCTTGCTCACCTGGTGCTGGTGCCGAACCCGGCGCACCGGCCGCGCGGCGACTTCGCGTTCGCCGGCGACAACACCACTTCAGGCAAGCTCAAAAGCAGCGGCAGTCCGAGCTACACTTACGCGGGCATCGCGCTCGTTTCGCCGGCGCTCGTGGAAAGCGTGACGCCCGGCGAGAAAGCGCCGCTCGCGCCGCTGCTGTACGCGGCGGCCGACCGGGGCCGGATGGGCGGCGAGCTGTACCGCGGGCTGTGGCAGGACGTGGGAACGCTCGAGCGCCTGGCGCAGCTCGAAGCCTTGCTTGGATCCCGACATGAAAATCGCTGAAGACATTGCCATCTATCGAAAGCGCCGCGAGCGGCTCGCCGAGGCGATGGGCGCCGGCGTCGCCGTGGTGCCGACCGCGCCCGAGCGCATCCGCAACCGCGATACGCACTACCCGTACCGCTTCGACAGCCACTTCTATTACCTCACCGGCTTCACCGAGCCCGAGGCGGCGCTGGTGATCGTCGCCGGCCGCGGCCCGGCCGAGCCCGCGAGGACGTTGCTCTTCTGCCGCAGCAAGAACCCGGAGCGCGAGATCTGGGACGGCTTTCGCTACGGCCCGGACGCGGCGCGCGAGCGCTTCGGCTTCGACGAAGCGCAGCCGATCGAGGCGCTCGACGCGGCGCTCGCCGGGCTGCTCGAGAACCAGCCCTCGCTGCACTACCCGGTCGGCGCCGACGCCGCCTGGGACCTGCGCGCGATGCAGTGGCTGAACGCGGTGCGCGCCCGCGCGCGCTCCGGCGCCGCGGCGCCCGAGCGGGTGCAGGACGTGCGTGCGCTGATCGACGAGCAACGCCTGATCAAGGATGCGCACGAGATCGCGCTGATGCGGCGCTCCGGGCGCATCGGCGCCTCCGCGCACCGGCGCGCGATGCAGGCGACGCGTCCCGGAAAAAACGAGTACGAGATCGAGGCCGAGCTGCTGTACGAGTTCCGGCGCGCGGGCGCTCAATTCCCTTCGTACTGGCCGATCGTCGCCGGCGGCGCCAACGCCTGCATCCTTCACTATGTATTCAACAACGCGCCGCTCGCCGCCGGCGATCTGCTGCTGATCGACGCGGGCTGCGAGCTCGACGGCTACGCCTCCGACATCACCCGGACCTTTCCCGTGGGCGGCCGCTACAGCGGCGCGCAGCGCGAGGTCTACGAGATCGTGCTCGCGGCGCAGCTCGCCGCGATCGCCAGGGTGCGCGCGGGCAACCGGTGGAACGACCCGCACGACGCCGCGGTGCGCGTGCTGGCGCAGGGCCTGCTCGACCTGAAGCTCCTCGGCGGCAGCCTCGACGAGGTCCTCGAGAAGGAGACGTACAAGCGCTTCTACATGCACCGCACCGGCCACTGGCTCGGCCTCGACGTGCACGACGCGGGCGACTACAAGCGCAATGCCGAGTGGCGCAGCCTCGAGCCGGGCATGACCCTGACCGTCGAGCCGGGCTTATATATCCGCGCCGAGGACGACGTGCCGGAACCGCTGCGCAACATCGGCATCCGCATCGAGGACGACGTGCTGGTCGGCCAGGACGGCTGCGAGGTGCTGACCGCCGAAGCGCCGAAGCGGATCGAGGACATTGAAGCATTGATGCGCGATGGGCGAGCTCGCGACTGAAGAAGTCGATGTTTTAATTCGCGGCGCGGGTCCGGTCGGCTGCACGCTCGCGCTTGCGCTGCAGGATTCCGGCTTGCGCGTCTCGATCCTCGAGCCTTCCGCGCAGAAGAAAACCGTGCCGTTCAGGCCGCTCGCCCTTTCCTATGCGAGCCGCCTGATCCTCGAGCGCGTCGGCGCGTGGGGAGGCCTTCCCGCGACGCCGATCGAGACCGTGCTCGTGTCGCAGCAAGGCGGTTTCGGCCGCACCCGGCTCGAGGCGCTCGACGCCGGCGTTCCCGCGCTGGGCTATGTCGCCGAGTACGCGGCGCTTCTCGCCTCGCTTGAAGAGAAGATAGAACAGCACGGGATAAAAAAGACGCGCGAAGAGACCCGGGCGTTATGCGAAGTGCACGCCGAAGGGGTCGCGCCGGATGCCGAAGAGAAGCGCTACCGGCAGGACGCGGTCGTGGCGCTCGTGCAGCCTGCCCGGCCCGCGGAAAACACGGCGCATGAGCGCTTCACGCCCGAAGGGCCGCTCGCCCTGCTGCCGCACGCGGGCCGCTACGCGCTTGTCTGGAGCGCGAACCCCGAGCGCGCCCGCCGGCTGGCGGATTGTCCTGAAAATGAATTCCTGAAGGCGCTGTCCGCGGCCGCAGGCAGCCGCATCGGAACGCCCGTTGCCGTGGAATCACGCGCGGTCCAGCCTCTGACGCTGCGCGTGCGCCCGACGCGCACAGGAGAGCGCTGCGTGTACATCGGAAACGCGGCGCAGACCCTGCATCCGGTCGCCGGACAGGGACTCAACCTGGGCTTGCGCGATGCGTGGGACCTGGCGCAGATCTTGCGAGACGCGCGCGACCCGGGCGATGCCGCGATCCTCGCGCGCTACGCGGCGAGCCGCCGGCTGGACGCGCAGGCGACGATCCGCGTGACCGACCTGCTCGCCGGCGCATTTCTCGGCTCGGGACGCTTCGGCCGCGCCGCGCGCGCCGCGGTGCTGACGGCGCTGGATATTCTTCCCGCGCCACGGCGCTTTTTTGCGCGCCGCATGATCTACGGGCCTTCCGCGCTGCCATAAAAACAAAAATGGTTTTGATGTGATTCTTTTTCGGCGCAAAAGCGGCTAGAATCCGCTTCCCTCATTTTCGTTCGTGCAACGACAAGCCGCGGCAATGAGAATTGGAGCGCATATCCTTCCCAATGGATTGTTCGTCGCTCCGATGGCGGGCATCACCGATCGTCCTTTCCGGCGCCTCGCGCGCCGCTTCGGCGCCGCGATCGCGGTCTCCGAGATGCTCTCCTCGAAACCCGAGCTGCGCGAATCGCGCAAGAGCCGGCTGCGGCGCGACCACTGCGGGGAATCCGGCCCCATTTCGGTGCAGATCGCCGGCGGCGATCCCGCGATGCTCGCCGACGCGGCGCGCTACAACGTCGACCAGGGCGCCGAGATCGTCGACATCAACATGGGCTGCCCGGCGAAGAAAGTGTGCAACGTGAACGCCGGCTCGGCGCTGCTCGAGGATGAGGCGCTGGTCGCGCGCATCCTGCATGCGGTGACCGCCGCCGTAAGCGTTCCCGTCACCCTGAAAATTCGCACCGGACCGCGGCCCGAGCGGCGCAACGCCGTGCGCGTCGCGCAGATCGCCGAGTCCGCGGGCGTGCAACTGCTCGCCGTGCACGGCCGCACGCGGGCCTGCGCCTTCGCCGGCCAGGCCGAATACGAGACCATCGCCGAGGTGAAATCGCGGGTGCGCATTCCGGTGATCGCCAATGGCGACATCCAGACGCCGGCGGACGCAAAGCGCGTGCTCGAGCTCACCGGCGCCGACGGGATCATGATCGGCCGCGCCGCGCAGGGGCGGCCGTGGCTCTTCCGCGAGATCGCGCGCTACCTGGAAAGCGGCGAGCTCGCCGCGCCGCCCGCGGCGCTCGAGATGTCGGCCGTGCTCACCGAGCAGCTGCACGGCCTTTACGATCTCTACGGCGCCGAGCACGGCGCGCGCATCGCGCGCAAGCACATCGGCTGGACGGTGCGCGGCCTGCCCGGCGGCGAGGAATTCCGCCGCGGCGCGAACCTGATCGTCGACGCCGACGCGCAGCTGCGCGCCGTGCGCGAATATTTCCAGTGGCTCGCCGCCAACGACGGCGCCCAGGATAGCCGCGAGGAAGCGTTTGAGGAGAGGCGCGCCGCATGAACCGCACGAACGAGCTCGCAGACTGCGTCAAGCGCTCGCTGGAGCGCTATTTCAAGGACATGGACGGCGAGAAGCCCACCTCGATCCACGACATGGTGCTGAAGAACGTGGAGAAGCCGATGATCGAGCTGGTCCTCACACAGGCGCAGGGCAACCAGACCCTCGCCGCCGAGATGCTCGGCATCAACCGCAATACGCTGCGCAAGAAGATGAAGCAGCTGCGGATCAAAGGGTAGTGTCGAAAGTCGCCAGGGCGCTGGTCAGCGTCTCGGACAAGTCCGGCATCGTCGAGCTCGGGCGCGCCCTCGCCGCCCTCGGCGTGGAGATCCTCTCCACCGGCGGCACGGCGCAGCTCCTCTCCAGGGAGGGCGTCAAGGTCACCGAGGTTTCCGCGCACACGGGGTTTCCGGAGATGCTCGACGGCCGCGTGAAGACGCTGCATCCCAAGATCCACGGCGGGCTGCTCGCCCGCCGCGACGACCCCGCGCACCTCGCCGCCATCAAAAAGGCCGGCATCGATCCGATCGACCTGCTGGTGGTCAATCTCTATCCCTTCCAGGCCACGGTGGCCGACCCCGACTGCCGCTTCGAAGATGCCGTGGAGAACATCGACATCGGCGGCCCGGCGATGCTGCGCGCCGCGGCGAAGAACCACGGCGGCGTCGCCGTCGTCGTCGATCCCGCCGACTATCAAAAAGTCGTGGATGAGCTCAAAGCCCAGGGCGCCGTTTCGAGCGCGACCCGCTTCGAGCTGGCGAGGAAAGTCTTCGCGCATACCGCGGCCTACGACGGCGCCATCGCGAACTATCTTTTCTCTCTCGACGAGAAGAAACACCGGCGCGAGTATCCGGATGTCCTCACCTTGCAGCTCGGCAAGCTGCAGGACCTGCGCTACGGCGAGAACCCGCACCAGAGCGCGGCGTTCTATCGCGACGCGCGCCCGGCGGCAGGCAGCCTCGCGCGCTACCGCCAGATCCAGGGGAAGGAGCTCTCGTACAACAACATCGCCGATTCCGACGCCGCCTGGGAATGCGTCAAGAGCTTCAGCGAGCCGGCCTGCGTCATCGTCAAGCACGCCAATCCCTGCGGCGTCGCGATCGGCGCGAGCCCGCTCGCCGCCTACGAGAAGGCCTTCAAGACCGACCCGCTGTCCGCCTTCGGCGGAATCATTGCCTTCAACCGCGCTCTGGATCGCGCGGCGGCGGAGGCGATCGGCCGGCAGTTCGCCGAAGTCGTCATCGCGCCGCGCCTCGAGGCCGATGCAGAGGCGCAATTCGCGAAGAAGGCGAACGTGCGCGTGCTGGAGGTGCCGCTGTCGCACGAGCACCAGGCGCACGACTACAAGCGCGTAGGCGGCGGCTTGCTGGTGCAGACGACCGACTTTCATGAAATCGATAAACAACAGCTGAAGGTGGCGACAAGGAAGCGGCCTACCGACGCTCAGTGGGACGATCTTCTTTTCGCCTGGACGGTGGCGAAGTTCGTCAAATCCAACGCCATCGTCTACTGCCGCGACGGCATGACCCTCGGCGTCGGCGCGGGCCAGATGAGCCGGGTCGACAGCGCGCGCATCGCGGCGCTCAAGGCGCAGGCCGCCGGGCTCGTGCTCGCCGGCTCCGCGGTCGCCTCCGACGCCTTCTTCCCTTTCCGGGACGGCGTCGACTCGGTGATCGAAGCCGGCGCCACCGCGATCATCCAGCCCGGCGGCAGCGTGCGAGACGCGGAAGTAATCGCCGCGGCGGACGAGCGAGGCGTGGCGATGGTATTTACGGGAATACGGCATTTCAGGCATTGATTTTTTCGATGAAAAGTTCGAAGAATAAAAAATGAAATTGCTCGTCATCGGTTCCGGAGGCCGCGAGCACGCGCTCGCGTCGAGGCTCGCGCAAGCGCCGAAAGTGCAGAAAGTCTATGTGGCGCCAGGCAACGGCGGCACCGCCGCCGAGAACGGCCTCGAGAATGTCGACATCACCGACATCCCGGCCCTGGTCGAGTTTTCGAAAAGAGAGCACATCTATCTCACCGTCGTGGGGCCTGAAGCGCCGCTCGCGGCGGGCATCGTCGACGCCTTTACCGCGGCCGGCCTGAAGATCTTCGGCCCGACGCGCGCCGCCGCGCGGCTCGAGGCGTCGAAGGATTTCGCGAAGTCGTTCATGGTCCGCCACCGCATCCCGACCGCTAAGCACGCGACCTTCGAGCGCGCGGAGGAGGCGAAGGCCTACGTGGACAAGCAGGGCGCGCCGATCGTCATCAAGGCCGACGGCCTCGCCGCCGGCAAGGGCGTGGTGGTCGCGACGAGCCGCGAGGAGGCGCACGCCGCGATCGACTCGATGATGACCGGCGCTCGCCTCGGCGCGGCGGGCGCGCGCGTGGTGATCGAGGAATTCATGGACGGCGAGGAAGCGAGCTTCATCGTCATGAGCGACGGCGTGCACGTGCTGCCGCTCGCCACCAGCCAGGACCACAAGCGCCTGCGCGACGGCGACCAGGGCCCGAATACCGGCGGCATGGGCGCGTACTCGCCCGCGCCGGTGGTCACCCCGAAGGTCCACGCGCGCGTGATGCGCGAGATCATCCTGCCGACGGTGCAGGGCATGGCGAGCGAAGGGACGCCTTTCGTCGGCTTCCTCTACGCGGGACTGATGATCGACAAGGCCGGCAACCCGCGCACGGTCGAGTTCAACTGCAGGCTCGGCGATCCCGAGGCCGAGCCGATCCTGCTGCGACTGAAATCCGACCTGCTCGAGCTCGTCGAGCGCGGCGTCGACGGCACGCTCGATCGCGCGAATCCCGAATGGGACCGGCGCACCGCGCTCGGCGTGGTGCTCGCCGCGCACGGCTATCCCGACGACCCGCGCAAAGGCGACGCCATCGAAGGGCTGCCCAAGCCGCAGCCCGATTGCCGCGTGTATCACGCCGGCACGCGGCTCGAGGGCAAGAAGGTCGTGACCAACGGAGGCCGCGTGCTCTGTGTCACCGCGCTCGGCGACTCGGTGAAAATGGCCCGCGCCCGCGCCTACGCAGCCGTCGACGGCATCCGCTTCGCCGGCATGCAGTACCGCAAGGACATCGGCCACCACGCGTTGAAGCGCAGCTGACCATGCCTGCTGCCTCCAGCCAGGACCGCGCCCGCGCGGTGCATGAATATTTTTCCGGCCTGCAGCGGCGCATCGTCGCCGCCCTGGAAAATCTGGACGGCGCTTTCAAGAAAGACACGTGGACCCGGCCGGAAGGCGGCGGCGGCACAAGCTGCATCATCGAGGAAGGGAGGCTCTTCGAGCGCGGCGGCGTGAACCTGTCGCGCGTGCAGGGCCGCGCCCTGCCCGCCTCGGCGAGCGCCGTGCGGCCGCAGCTCGCGGGGCGCGCCTACGAGGCGATGGGCGTTTCCCTGGTGCTGCATCCGCGCAACCCGTACTGCCCGACGGTGCATCTCAACGTCCGGTTCTTTTCCACTCAGGACGAGAACCCGGTGTGGTGGTTCGGCGGCGGCATGGACCTCACCCCGTATTACGGCTTCGAGGAGGACGCGCGCCATTTCCATGCCACTTGCAAGGCGGCGCTGGCGCCCGCGGCGAAAGAGGCCGGCACGGACTACTACGCGAAGTTCAAGCCCTGGTGCGACGAGTATTTCCACCTGAAGCATCGGGGCGAGCCGCGCGGCGTCGGCGGCATCTTCTTCGACGACCTCGCCGATCGCGACTTCGACTTCTCCTTCGCCCTCGCGCGCTCGGTGGGCGATCATTTCCTGGCGGCCTACACGCCGATCGTCGAGCGGCGGAAGGACCTCGCGTTCGGCGAGCGGGAGAGAAGCTTCCAGGCGTACCGGCGCGGCCGCTATGTGGAATTCAACCTCGTCTACGACCGCGGCACCCTGTTCGGCCTGCAATCGGGCGGGCGCACCGAGTCGATCCTGATCTCGATGCCGCCGCGGGCCGAGTGGCGCTACGATTGGAAGCCCGAGGCAGGCTCCCCGGAAGAAAAGCTCTACACCGATTTTCTGAAACCCCGCGAATGGACTTGAAGAAAGGCTCGACATGATCGCAAGAAGCGTAGGGATGGCGCTTTTGGTGCTGCTCGGAGGGTGCACGACCTCGAAGGAGATCTACCTGCCCACCGGCGCGAAGGGATTCGACATCCGCTGCGACGGCATCGGCAACCGGATGGAGAACTGCTTCCAGAAAGCGGGCGAGCTCTGCGGCGCGAAGGGCTATGACCAGGTGAATCCGCAGGGCAGCTACATCGGCGTCAACAGCCTTTTCATCAAGTGCAAGGAATGACGGCGTAGTTTCCATGAAGTACGCGGCGGAGGATCTCGCGGACGCGAATCTTCTCGAAGCGGTTCGCGAGCACGCCCGCTGGCAGAGCCCCTGCGAATGCGTCGAAGACGACGGCGTAATGATGGTGGCGGGCCCGAATCCGTTTCCGATCGCCTTCCGCAACTGCGTCGTCCGGTCGGACGGCAGGACTCCGGCAGCCCGGGTCCTCGAGCGGGCGCGCGACTATTTCTCGAAGCGCGGACGCGGATATACGGTCCTGGTGCGGGCCCGGCTCGATACGGATCTCGAAGAAGCGCTCAGAGCCGACGGGCTTTCGCCGGCAGAGGCGCCCTGCATGCTGATCGAGTCGCCCGTCGCCGAGCCGGCCATCCCGCAAGGAATCCGCGTCGAGCGATTCTCCACGGAGGCGCATGTACAGCACGCCGTTCAAATCAACGAGGACGCCTACGAGGCGATCAAGCTTCCGGCGCGCGAAACCCGGGTGTTTTTCGAGCGGCGCAGCGCATTGCTGTCGTCGCGGGTAATCGGTTTCGTCGCTTACCGCGGCGCGCTGCCCGTATCGACGGCGCTCACCATGCTGAGCGGCGAGGGCGCCGGGGTCTATTGGGTGGGTACCGCGTCCGCCGCGCGGCGCTCGGGGTTGGCCGATGCGTGCACAAGGCTCGCGACCAACGCCGGCTTCGCCAGCGGCGCGCGCGTGGTGACGCTGCAGGCGAGCGCGTTCGGCGAGCCTCTGTATCGCAAGCTCGGATACAGAACTTACGATCGATTGCTTCGATTCCGTTGCCCGGAAAGCGCCAGGCCGGAGAAATCTCCCTGAGCCGCGGCTAAGGCAGCTCGGCGGCCTTGCGATACTGGCGCTGCGCCTCGGCCGTCTCCCCGAGGTGCTCGGCGAGACGCGCGAGGTCGAGGCGCGCGGCGCGGCTTTCCTCGAACGACAGGCTCGCCTCGAGAAAGCTGCGCGCCTTGCCCCAGAGCTCGGCGTGCGCGCAAAGCCGGCCGAGCGTGGCGAGCAGCTGCGGGTCGCGGCTGCGCTCGAGCAGCCAGCGCTCCGCGGACTCGATGCGCAGCAGCGCCTCGGTGAGGCGATCGGAGGTCTCCGCGTGCTCGGGGAGCTCGCCGTAGAGCGCCGCGAGCGCCGGCGCCCACTCCTCCTGCAGCGCGCGCTCGATGATCTCGCGCGCGAGCGCCGCCCGTCCGAGCCCGATCGCGTGCCGCGCGGCCGCCGCGGCGATCCGCGGCCTCGTCTGGTCCGCGGGCGCCACCTCACGCCAGCGGCGCTCGAAGCCGCCGGGATCGGCGGCGGCGCGCTGCAGCAGCTCCACGATCGCCTGCGTCCGGTACTCATCGGCGAGCGCCGGCGCGATCGCGTCGCGCTTCGCGAGCTGGGTCGCAAGGCGCAGCACCTCCTCCCACGCGCCGGCGCCGCGCTCGGCGCGCAGCAGCATCCGCAGCGTGGCGATGTGCTTGCCCCCGGTGCCCTGAAGGGCGCGCAGCGCCTCGCGCGCCGCGGGGAAATCGCGCTCTTCCAGCGCGAGCTCGGCGCGCGTGACGAGCCGCGCCGCCGGCAGGTCGGGCGAGGCGCTTTCGGCCCGCTCGAGCCACGCATCGCGGCGGTCGAAATCGCGCATCTGGTGCGCGGCACGCGCGGCGAGCAGCGCCGCGAGCGCGGGCGTCGCGCCGGCCTCGAACACGACTGCCGCGTCCTTCTCCGCCCGCGCGTAGCGGCCTTCGTAATAAGCCTGCAGCGCCGAGGCGAACGCCGTGTGGGCGCGGTCGAGGCGCCGCCGCGCGCGGAACGCCCGCACCAGATCGGGAAGCGAGAACGCCTGCCCGACGAGCCGCGCGGCGAGGTAGAGCAGCACGAAACCCGCCAGCGCGGCGATCGCGAAGAACAGCATCGACATCTCGACGCGGTAAGGCGGATAGACGAACAGCACGTAGCCGGCGTCGACGCGTCCCAGGATCACGAGCGCGACGGCGGCCGCGAACACCGCGAGCAGCCAGAACAGCGAGCGCATTTAAGGGGTTCGCTCGCGACGCGACTTGAAGCCCCGCACCGCGTCGAGGCTCTCGGAGATGGTCGGCATCTCGAAGCTGATCGAGGCCGCGGAGAGCTGCTTCAGCTGCGCGAGCGCGTCGGCGGTCTGCTTCGAGCGCACGTCGAAGTAGCGGCGCAGCCAGCCTTGCGCGGCGCGCAGGTCCTCGCGGTAGCCTGCCTCATCGCGCGCGAGAAGGGAAAGGCGAGCGTTCAGCAGGCGCAGGCGCAGGTTCTCCTTCAGGAACCACGCCTGCGTCGGCGGCAGCAGCGGCGGCTCGGGGGCGGTCATCTGCCGCACCACCACGAGCTGCCTGACCTCGTTCCAGACCTCGGCGCCCAGGCGGCCCCAGAAGCCGCGCTCCGCCGCGCCGGCCGCCTCCTTCGCCGCGCCGGCGCGCTCGGCGCGCTCGTCGAAGGCGAGCGGCAGCGCGTCCACCGAGGCCACGAGGCTGTCGATGCGCATGCTCATGCCGGGAAAATCGATGGCCGGGAGCGCTCTCAAGCGCTCGATATCGCGCGCGAGCGCGCGCCGGATCGGCATGAACTGCGGCCGGTCGGTTCGGGCGAGGCGCCCTTCGGCCAGCTGCAGCGCGAGCAGCGCGGCGCGCACGTTGCCGGCGAGCTGAAGCTGCTGCGAAGCGATCGCAAGCACCTGCTCGATCTCGGCAAGCTGCCATTCGTCGCGATTGCGCGACAGCTCCTGGTAGAGCGCCTCGAGCGCGAGCTGCTGGCCCTGCCACTCGACCAGGCGCGACTCGAGCTGGCCGATCCGCGCCTGCGCGTCACGCACCGTATCCTGCGACTGGCGCGCGAGCGAGCGCGCTTCGCGCGAGTCGACCTCGATGTCCCGCAGCCGGCGGGCAAGCTCTTCCTGGGTCGAGCCGATCCGCTGCCGGGTATCGACCCAGAAGAGCGCAGCCAGCGCGGCTGTCAGCGCGACTGCGATCAGTACCAGGAACGGCGCGCGGGAAGCGCGCGCCGGCCGGGGCGCTTCGGTCGGTGTGTCGGTCATGGTTCGCTGAAGTATGCCACCAGCCGCGCCATCATTTCAGCGTCGGAAGGACCGGCGAGCACCGGCGAGCGGATGCCGAGCCGCCGCGCCTGCTCCGCGACGCGCGAATGCGGCACGAAAACCGGCGTGCCGGCCAGGTGCGCTCGCCCCGGCGCGCCGAGCATCCCGGCGAAATTGCCCAGGCCGGTCGTCGAGGAAACCGTCACCGCGTGCACCGCATCCTGCGCCCACGCGGAGAGGAGCGGCCCTACATCGAGGCGGGGCCGCGTGCGCCTGTAGCAGGCGGCGTACTCGACTTTCGCGCCGCGCCCGGCGAGGGTATCGCCCAGCAGCTCACGGCCGCCTTCGCCGCGGAAGATGGCGACCCGCTTGCCCGCGACGGCCGCCAGCTCGGGAAGCGCGAGCAGCGCTTCGCTGTCGGCTCCGGACCCCGGCACGAGAGCGCCGTGAACGCCACAGCGTTCCAGCTCATCGCGGCTGCCTTGACCCACGGCAGCCGCGCGCAGGCCGATGGGCCATGTGGCACCGGCGGTTTTCATTAATTCAAATGATTTCCTCACCGCAATGGGGCTGACGAAGACGGCGAGATCGAGCTGTTCGAGATTTTTCAAAACCTTCAACGCGGGGGCCGGGTCGGCAAGGTCCTCGATCTCGATCGCCGGGTAGAGAAGCGCCCGAGCGCCCGCCGCCTCGACGAGGGCGGCGAGGCCCGCGGCCTGCTCGCGCGGCCGCGTCACCACGATGCCGCGACCCGCGAGAGGCTTATTTGCCAATCGAGGAAAGGATTTCCGCCGCGCCGCGGCTGCGCAGCTCGGCGGCGGCACGCTCGCCGAGGGCCTCGGGCTGCGCCGCGGCGCCTTCGCATTCGGCGCGCGCGATGCGCTTGCCATCGGGCGAGGCGACGAGCGCGCGCAGGCGCAGGCGATCGCCGGCGGCTTCCGCGAACGCGCCGAGCGGCACGCTGCAGCTTCCGCCGAGCGCGAGGCTCACCTGGCGCTCCGCGCGCACGCACGCGGCGCTCGCCGGATCCGCGAGCGCGCCGGCGAGCGCGATCACCTCCGCCCGCCCGGCGAGGCACTCGATCCCGAGCGCGCCCTGGCCCGGCGCGGGCAGGATCTCCTCCGCGGGCAGGCGCAGCCGGATGCGCGCTCCGAGCCCGAGCCGGGCGAGCCCCGCCACGGCGAGCACGACCGCGCCGTATTCGCCGCGGTCGAGCTTGGCGAGGCGCGTCTCGACGTTGCCGCGCAACAGGCGGATCTCGAGCCCCGGATAGCGCGCCGCGATTTGCGCTTCGCGGCGCAGGCTGGAGGTGCCGACGACGGCGCCCGGCGGCATGCTTTTGAAGCTGGCGTACTTCGCCGAGACAAAAGCGTCGCGCGGATCTTCGCGAGCGCCGATGGCGGCGAGCGCGAAGCCCGGCGGCAGCTCCGCCGGCACGTCCTTCATCGAATGCACCGCGATGTCGGCGCGGCCCTCGGCCATCGCGGTTTCCAGCTCCTTGATGAACAGTCCCTTGCCGCCCGCCTCGTCGAGGCGCTGGTCGAGCAGCTCGTCGCCGCGCGTACTTAAGGGAAGTAGGGCCACCTCGAGACCGGGGTGGCTGACCTCGAGCCGGGCCTTCACATATTCCGCCTGCCACAGGGCGAGGCGGCTGCGGCGGGTGGCGATTACGAGGCGCTTCATAACTTGTCGCTTACCAGGTCGCGGACAATAGGCCACTGACGGCGGCTGACAGGGAGCCGCTCCTCGATTCCCTCCAGCTCTACCAGCCAGCCCGCCTCCTCCCCGTCCAGCGATCGCTCGAAGCCGCGGATGGCGGCGCGCGCCACGAGGCAGTTGCGGTGGATGCGCACGAAGCGATCGGCGAATTCCTTTTCCAGGGACACGAGCGGCTCCTCCAGCAGGTGCTCCCGCTCGCGCGTGCGCAGCGTCACGTACTTCAGCTCGGCGCGCAGGAAGACGATGTCCCGGACCGGCACCAGCACGATGCGGTTGCGCTCCGCGATGGAAAGGTACTCCCGCGCGTTCGTCGCGGCGCGCGCGAGCTGCTCGCGGTTCGGCGCCGCGCCGCCGGCCGCCTTCTTCAGCGCCGCCGCGAGCCGCTCGGCGCGCACCGGCTTCAGCAGATAGTCGAGCGCGTTCAGCTCGAACGCCTCGACGGCGTGGCGATCGTGCGCGGTGACGAAGATGATCGTCGGCGGCTGCTCGAGCGCCATGAGGTGGCGCGCCACCTCGAGGCCGCCCAGGCCCGGCATCTGGATATCCAGCAGGAGCACCTGCGCGCCGCTTCCCGGAACCGCGTCGAGCGTCGCGAGGCCGTCGCGCGCCTCGCCCACGACGGCGGTGGGAAGCTCGGCGGCGATGTCGCCCAGCAGCTCCTTCATGCGATCGCGCGCCGGCGTCTCGTCGTCGGCGATGAAGATCCGGAGCGTCACGACGCGACGTCCTCGAGCGTCATGCGGCCTCCCGCGGCGAGCGCCGGGCCACCTTGTACGGAATCTCGATTTCCACCCGGTAGCGGTCCCCGGGCGTGCTGGTCTCGATGCGCGCCTCGGCGTCGAAAAAGAGCGCGAGGCGCTCGCGGATGTTCTCGAGCGCCATGCGGTTGCCGGCGCGATGGTTCGCCTCCTCCACGCGCGGATTCTCGATGCGCGCCAGCACGCGGTCGCCGCGGCGCTCTATGTGGACGAGCACGTCGCCGGCGCCGGTGCCCGGCTCCACGCCGTGATAGACGGCGTTCTCGAGCAACGGTTGCAGCACGAGCGGCGGAAGCAGCGCGTCGGAGGGCGCGCCGTCCAGCTCCCAGGTGATGCGCAGGCGCTCGCCAAGGCGCAGCTGCTCGATGGCGGCGTAGCGCTCGAGCAGCGCGATCTCGTCGGCGAGGCGCACGAAGTGGCGCGCGTCCGACATCAGCGTGCGGAAGAGGTCCGACAGGTCCTCGAGCGTGCGCTCGGCACGGCGCGGGTCCTTGCGGATCAGCGACAGCACGGCGTTCAGGCTGTTGAAGAGGAAGTGCGGCCGGATCCTCGCCTGCAGCGCCTGCAGGCGCGCCTCGGCGAGCGCTGGAGAGTACGCGCGCGCGAGCAGGCGGAAGTAGGCGAGCAGGCAGGCCGCCGCGAGGCCGCTCAGCACGAGCGTGCGCCGCAGGTCCGACGGCGGCTCGCCGAGCAGCCAGAGCAGGCCGGCGTGCATGAGCGCCGCGAGCGCGACGGCGAGCGCGACCACCGCCACGCAGCCGGCCCAGTACGGCAGGCGCGCGAGCAGCGCGGACAATGCGAAGAGCACGACCACCGCCGCGACGAGCAGCGGCTCGACCAGCGTCGCGCTGCGCATGAAACGCTCGGTCGCCTGCGTGAGATCGGAGGAGACGAGCAGCGCCGCGCCGAGCACGAGCGCGTTCACGCCGACGAGCACGCGCGCAAGCACGCCCAGATTGCGAAAATCCGGGAGAAAGTCCGCGCTGACG
The DNA here is from genome assembly GCA_964407355.1 of uncultured Enterobacteriaceae bacterium. Lineage (GTDB taxonomy): Bacteria > Pseudomonadota > Gammaproteobacteria > Burkholderiales > SG8-39 > SCGC-AG-212-J23. The sequence goes on along the minus strand of CAYOVM010000019.1, from coordinate 846 downwards.
TCTTGCCTTATACTGACCATAGAGTAGTCAACGAGCATTCTCCGGGCATGCCTAAGAAGACGCAACTTTGGTCCGGCCGCTTCAGGGAGGCGGTGGATCCGGCGGTGGAGGAATTCACCGCCTCGCTCGCTTTCGACAAAAGGCTGGCGCTGTATGACGTGCAGGGCTCGCTCGCCCACGCGCGCATGCTCGGCGCCCGTGCGATCCTCTCGAAGCGCGACGTCGCGGCGATCGGGCGCGGCCTCGCGCGCGTGCGGCGCGAGATCGAGAGCGGGCAGTTTCGCTGGTCGCCCGGGGACGAGGACGTGCACTTCGCCATCGAGCGCCGGCTCACCGCGCTGATCGGCGACGCCGGCAAGCGCCTGCACACGGGCCGCTCGCGCAACGATCAGGTCGCGACCGATGTGCGCCTGTGGCTGCGCGCCGAGATCGATGCGGCCGACGCGCTCCTCGTGACCCTGATGCGCGCGCTGCTCGCGCAGGCCGAGCGCCACGCCGAGCTCATCCTGCCGGGCTTCACCCACCTGCAGGTGGCGCAGCCGGTGACCTTCGGCCATCACCTGCTCGCCTACGTGGCGATGCTCGAGCGCGATCGCGAGCGCCTCGCGGACTGCCGGCGCCGGACCAACCGGCTGCCGCTCGGCGCGGCGGCGCTCGCCGGCACGACGTTCCCGATCGACCGGGAGCGCGTCGCGCGCGAGCTCGGCTTCGAGGCGCTGGCCGAGAACTCCCTCGATGCCGTCTCCGACCGGGACTTCGCGATCGAGTTCTGCGCCTGCGCCTCGCTCGCCATGGTGCATCTGTCGCGCCTCGCCGAGGAGCTCGTGCTCTGGGCGAGCCCGCGCT
>CAYOVM010000018.1:23149-27613 GCA_964407355.1 uncultured Enterobacteriaceae bacterium | reverse complement strand
AGCTGCTCGCCGAAGCCGAGAAGACCTTCGACCTCCTGTACGAAGCGTATTACGAGTCACCAAAACGCTAGCGCTTTCGTAAACCGCGCTGACTAGCGCTTGTCGGCGGCGAGCTCCTGGGAATGGCGCGCTCGCAGGTCTTTGAGGCGCGCATCCACCATCGACAGCTGATAGAAGTCGCCGTCGCCCGCCGTGCGCGCGAGCTGCAGCTGCTCGATCGCCGCCGGCAGGCTGCCCTGCAGCGCGTAGACCTCGGCCTGCGCCTGATGCTGGAGCAGCCGCTTGCCGAGGGTCGCGTAGGTCTGAGACAGCAGCGAGTGCAGCCGCGAATCGCGCGGATAAACGCGCAGCGACTCGTTCAGCACGGCGAGCGCCTCCGCGTTCTTTCCGACGCCTTGAAGCGACTCCACGTACGCGTACAGGATCGGCCGCGAGCGCGGATACTGCCTGCTCGCCGCGCCGAGGAGGGCGCTCGCGCCGGCTTTGTCGCCGAGCGCGCTCTTCACTCGCGCGGCGAGCGTTTCGATCATCGGGCCGCTCGCCCCGGCGGCGCGCAGGCGCGCGAGCTCGGCGGCCGCGTCCTGCGCTCGCCGCGAGCGCAGCAGCGCGTTCGTCAGGCCGTAACGCGCGGCCGTCTCGCTCGCGTAGCGCTTTTCGCGCACCGAGCCGTCGAAGAACGCGACCGCGTCGCGCGCGTCGCCCGTCTCGGAGCGCAGCTTCGCGCGTATCAGCTGGAACTCGGGGCTGTCGAGATGCTGGCGGTACGGCATGCCCGCCGACTTGTTCTGCGCGTCGGCGATGCGCTCGGTGGTCACCGGGTGGCTGCGCAGGTAGCCCGGCACGCTGCCGTCGTCCACGATGCGGGTGGCGCGCTGCAGCTTCTCGAAGAACACCGCCATCGCGCGCGGATCGTAGCCCGCCTCGCCGAGGGCCTGCAGGCCGACCCGGTCGGCTTCGCGCTCGAAATCGCGGGAGTAGCCGAGCTGGGTCTGCGCGGCGCCGGCCTGGGTGGCGGCGACCGCGCCCGAGGCGAGATCGGGCCGCTTGAGGCCGAGCACGACCGCCGCGGCGAGCGCCGCGAGCATCGGCATCTGCATCTGCTGCTGCTGGCCGAACATGCGGGAGATGTGGCGCTGGGTGACGTGCCCCAGCTCGTGCGCGAGCACGGAGGCGAGCTCCGACTCGGTGTCCGCGCTGTTGATCAGGCCGGTGTGCACGCCGACGAACCCGCCCGGCAGGGCGAAGGCGTTGACGCTCGGGTCGCGGATCACGAAGAACTCGAAGTCGTAGCGCGCCCCGACCATCACCTGCGTGAGGCGCGCGCCGAGCTCGCTCAGGTACTCGTCGACCTCGGGATCCTCGACGTAGCTCGGCTCGCGAAAGCGGATGTCGCGCATGATGCTCTCGCCGAGCCGCCGCTCGGTCTGCGGCGACAGGAGCGAGTCGCCCGCGCCCCCGAGATTGGGCAGCGGCGCCGGCGTCTGCGCCGGAAGCGGCTGGGCGAAGGCGCGCGGCGCAAGGGCGACCAGCGCGATCAGCACGCAGCGGCCAAAAGAACGCCCGGCAGGGTGGACGGCGAGGACCATGACTTATAAGTGTTTATGATAGCGCCCGCGATGGCTGAAAACGCAGGCCGCAAGGCATTGACCCACTTCGATTCGCGAGGTTCCGCGCACATGGTGGACGTCGGCGCGAAGGCGGCCACGCGCCGGGTCGCGGTCGCCTCGGGCCGCATCCGGATGCGGCCCGCCACCTTCCGCCTGGTCGCCGCCGGCCGGGCGAAGAAGGGCGACGTGCTCGGCGTCGCGCGCATCGCCGCGATCCAGGCGGCGAAGCGCACGCCGGAGCTCATCCCGCTCGCGCATCCGATCGCCATCTCGCGGGTCGCCGTGGAGTTCGCCCTGAAGAAGCAGGCCGCCTCGGTCGAGATCCGGGCGACCGTGGAATGCGTCGGCCAGACCGGCGTGGAGATGGAGGCGCTGACCGCCGCGGCGGTCGGGCTGCTCGCCGTCTATGACATGCTGAAGGCGGTCGATCGCGGCATGACCCTCGGTCCGCTGCGCCTGGAGGAAAAGCGCGGCGGCAAGTCGGGAGAATACCGCCGCGAAGCCCGGTCCAGGCGCGCGTTAAAATAGCGCATGGATAAATTTCGCAGAGCGTTGCTCGGCATCGTCGCGGCGGGGCTGCTCAAGCCCTGGGCCGCGTTCGCCGCCTGGAACAAGGAAGCGTTCGGCGCAAGCTCCGCCGCCGAGGCGCTGAAGGGCATCGGCGCCTCGGGCGCCGCGCCGAGCAAGGAGATCGTCATCGAGGCGCCGGAGATCGCCGAGAACGGCGCGGTCGTGCCGATCGAGGTCACGAGCAGGCTCGCCGGCACGAGCTCGATCGCGGTGGTGGTCGACAAGAACCCGTTTCCGCTCGTCGGCAAGTTCGATTTCCTGGAAGGCGCGGTGCCTTTCGTGAAGCTCAACGTGAAGATGGGAGAGACCTCCGAGGTGCGCGTCATCGCGCAGGCGGGCGGCAGGAGCTACGTCGCCGTTAAGGAGATCAAGGTCACCATCGGCGGTTGCGGAGGATAGGGAGACGCCATGGCCGGCCCGATGAAGATACGCGCGACCGCCGCAGGCGGTTTCACCGACATCCGCGTGCTGATGACGCATCCCATGGAGACGGGGCAGCGCAAGGACCCCGACGGCAAGCTGGTGCCGCTGCATTTCATCCAGAACGTGACGGTGAAGCTGAACGGAAAAACCGTGGTCGAGGGGCAGATCAGCCAGGGCGTGTCGCGCAACCCGGTGTTCTCGTTCCGCATCAAGGGCGGCGCCCGCGGCGACAAGGTCGAGGTCGCCTGGCAGGACAATACGGGCGAGACGAGCAGCATCGAAGCCGCGGTCGCGTGATGCGCGCCGCGCCGCTGCTCGCGTTCTGGGTCCTGCCGCTTTTTCTTTCCGCGGCCCTGGCGCAGGACAACAGCAAGGAAATCCAGCGCTACCGTCAGATGATCGCCGAGGGCAGCCCGGCGGAGCTCTTCGAGCTCGAGGGCGAGGCGCTGTGGAAGAAGCCGCAGGGCCCCAACAACGTTTCGCTCGAGAAATGCGACCTCGGGCTCGGCGCGGGCGTCCTCAAGGGCGCCTACGCCCGGCTGCCGCGCTATTTCAAGGACGCCGACCGGGTCATGGACCTCGAGACGCGGCTCCTGCATTGCATGACGACCCTGCAGGGCCGCACGCGCGAGAGCGCCGTCGCGCGTGTCTTCGGCAACGCCGACCGGCCCTCGGAGATGGAATCGCTTTCCGCGTACATCGCCGCGCAATCGCGCGGCGCGAAGCTGTCGCCCGGGGACTCGCACCCGAAGGAGAAGGAGGCGTTCGCGCTCGGCCGGGCGCTCTACTTCCACCGCGCCGGGCCCTGGGATTTCTCCTGCGCGAGCTGCCACGGCGGGGAAGGCAAGCGCATCCGGATGCAGGACCTTCCGGTGCTGCACAAGCCCGAGCACGCGCGCCCGGTGGTGGCCAGCTGGCCCGCCTACCGTGTGTCCACCAGCCAGTTCGTCACGCTGCAATGGCGGATGAACGACTGCTACCGCCAGATGCGCATGCCGGAGCCCAACTTCGGCTCGCAGACCACCGTCGCCCTGATCACGTTCCTGACTGTCACCGGGAGAGGCGAGCCCTATCAGGGCCCGGGCAGCAAGCGATGAGAGGGCTCGTTCTGGTTTTCGGGTTTGTGGCATTTCCGGTGCTCGCGGACCCCACGGCCCAGGACATTCAAAAAATCCTGCAGCGCGACTTCCACGCGCGCGGCCAGGCGACCATGGACCGCGTGGTCCAGGACGGCTTGCAGCGCATCTGCACCGAGAGCGGCGACAACCCGCCCGCCGGGGTGGCGAAGGCGCTGGAGGCCGACCAGATGAAGAGCATCGCCTTTCCGGCCGGCAGCCTGATGGGCGACTGGCAGCGGGGGGAGAAGATCGCGCAGGGCGGCCGCGGCCTCACCTGGAACGACCGGCCGGGCCAGCCCGCCGACGGCAGCTGCTACAACTGCCACCAGCTTTCCGGGAGGGAGCTCTCGTTCGGCACGATCGGCCCCAGCCTGCGCGGCTTCGGCAAGCTGCGCGGCAACACCCCCGAGATGCAGCGCTACGTCTACGGCAAGATCTACAACGCCAAGGCCTACAACGCGTGCTCGCACATGCCGCGCCTTGGCTATTCCGGCACGCTCACCGAGGAGCAGATCAAAGATCTCGTCGGCTTGCTGCTGGATCCGGCTTCGCCCGTAAACAAGTAGATTGCAGCGGCGCGAATTCCTCCGTCTCCTCGCGCTCGCCGCCGCGGCCGGCGCGAGCCTCAGGCCGGCGGCGAGCGCGGCGCAGGCCGCCGCGGAGCTCTACGACGCTCCGGCCTTCGGCAACCTCTCCCTGCTGCACATCACCGACGTGCACGCGCAGCTCCTGCCCAGCTACTTCAG
>CAYOVM010000018.1:10850-23049 GCA_964407355.1 uncultured Enterobacteriaceae bacterium | reverse complement strand
TCTCCCTGCTGCACATCACCGACGTGCACGCGCAGCTCCTGCCCAGCTACTTCAGGGAGCCGAGCGTCAACATCGGCGAGGGCAAGCCGCCGCACCTCGTCGGCGAAGCGTTCCTGAAAAGATTCCGGATTCCCCGGGGAAGCGCGAATGCGCATGCGTTCACCCACCTCGACTTCGAAGCGCTCGCGCGCCGCTACGGCGCGACCGGCGGCTTCGCGCACCTCGCCACGCTGCTGAAGCGGCTGCGAGCAGCGCGGCCGAACGCGCTGCTGCTCGACGGCGGCGACAGCTGGCAGGGCTCCGCGACCTCGCTGTGGACCGAGGGCGCCGACATGATCGGCGCGCAGAAGCTGCTCGGGGTCGACTTCATGACGGCGCACTGGGAATTCACCTACGGCACGCAGCGGATGAAGCGCGCGGTCGAGAACGAGCTCGCGCCGATCGAGTTCCTCGCGCAGAACGTGAAGACCGCCGACTTCGAGGAGCCGGTCTTCAAGCCCTACGCCCTGCGAGAGCAGAACGGCGTGCCGCTGGCGATCATCGGCCAGGGCTTCCCCTATACCCCGATCGCGCACCCGCGCCGCTTCATGGGCGACTGGACCTTCGGCATCCAGGAGGCGCGCCTGCAGTCGCTCGTCGACGAGACGCGCGCGAAGGGCGCCCGCGTGGTGGTGCTGCTCTCGCACAACGGCATGGACGTGGACCTGAAGCTCGCCTCGCGCCTGCGCGGCCTCGACGCGATCCTCGGCGGCCATACGCACGACGGCGTTCCCGCGCCGGTGATCGTCGGCAAGACGCTCGTCACCAACGCCGGCTCGAACGGCAAGTTCGTAGGCGTGCTGGACCTTCAGGTGTCCGGCGGCCAGGTGTCGGACTACCGCTATCGGCTGCTTCCGGTGTTCGCCAATCTGCTGCCTCCGGACGCCGCGATGGCCGGCTACATCGAGCAGGCACGCAAGCCGTTCGCCGGGAAACTGCAGCAAAAGCTCGCCGTGACCGAGGGGCTGCTCTACCGGCGCGGCAACTTCAACGGCAGCTTCGACCAGCTGATCCTCGATGCGCTGCTCGCCACGCAGGACGCCGAGATCGCCTTCTCGCCGGGCTTTCGCTGGGGCACGACGCTGCTCCCGGGCGAGGCGATCACGCTCGAGCATGTGATGGAGCAGACCGCCATCACCTACCCCGCGACCACGCTGAACGAGCTGACCGGCGCGCAGATCCGCGCGATCCTCGAGGACATCGCGGACAACCTGTTCAATCCAGACCCCTATCTGCAGCAGGGCGGCGACATGGTGCGCGTCGGCGCAATGACCTACGCCATCGAGCCGCGCGCGCGGATCGGCGCCCGCATCTCCGACCTGAGGCTGCGAGGCAAGCCGCTGGAAGCTCACAAGCGATACAAGGTCGCGGGCTGGGCGCCGGTCGCCGCGCCGGCCGGCGAGACGGAGCCGGTGTGGGAGGTAATAATCCGCTATTTGCGCGACCGCAAAACGCTCGCGCCGCTGAAGGAGTATCGGCCGCGCCTCGTCGGTGTCGGTCACAATCCAGGTATCGCGTAAGATTGCTTGATGAGCCAGCCACAGCTCGCCGAAGGCGCTGAAAACGACGTCGCTTCGCTGAAGTCGGCGATCGAGGCGCTGAGCGCCTCCGAGGACGAGGCGCAGCTCATCGTGCCGCAGCTGCGGGCACGGCGCCGCGCGCTCGCGCAGAAGTTCGCGGCCCTGGGCCTCGACGAGAGCCGCGCGCGGTTTGCCGCGAGCGACGGCGAATGCGTCTCGCTGCTGATGAACTCGGGGCTGCGCAACCTCGAGCGCGACGCGGAAGACGAGGCGCTCGCCAGGCGCGTCCTGCCTCTTGTCGATGGCGCGGCGCCGGCGCCGGGGCCGCTGCTCGCGGCGATGCTTCTGTTCCAGGCGCACGAGCTGCCGCCCTTGCAGGACCTGCGAGCCGCTCCGGACTGGCTGCTGCCGGACTACGTGCGCTTCGCGATCTCGATGCCGCAGGTCTTCCTCGCGCCGGGCGACGCCGACCGGTATTGCCGCGCGCTGACGCGGACGGTCGAGGCGGTCCAGCGCTACCTGGACCACCAGCCCGAGCTGCCGCTCGCGGCGCGGCTGTACGAGGTCTTCGTCACCGAGTTGCGAGTCCTGCAGGTCTATTTCAACGAGAGCAATCTGCGCGACCTGTACCGGCGCCGGGCGCAGATCGTGGAGCGCTGGGCGCTCCGGCAGGGTGCGCAGCTCGCGCATGTGTTTGCGCCGCGCGCCGCGGCGCGGGCGGGCCGGCGCCTGCGCGTCGGAATTCTCAGCAATCACTTCGGGCCGCAGACCGAGACCTATTTCATGCTCGCGCACTTCGAGCGCTTCCCGCGCGAGCGCTGCTCGCTGTTCCTCTACGCGCTGCAGGATACCCCCGCGGTGCCCCTGTCCCAGTACGCGCGCAGCCTCGCCGACGCCACCATCGACCTGCCGCCGGACAGCGTGGCCGGCGCCGCGCAGCGCATTCGCGCGGACGACCTCGACGTGCTGCTCATCGGCACCAACATCACCGTCGGGTTCGGCCATCTTGCGGTGCTCGCCGCGTTCCGCCTTGCGCGGGTCCAGGTGATCTCGGCGAGCTCCCCGGTGACGAGCGGGCTGACCGCGGCCGACTGGTATCTCAGCGCCGAATACAACGAAACGGGCGACTCCGAACGGCACTACACCGAGCAGCTCTATCGGATGCCGGGGATGCTCACGCGGTACGCGTACCACCTCGACAAGGATCCGCGCACGGTAACGCTGGACCGCCAGGACCTCGGCATCCCGAAGAACGCGGTGGTGTTCTTTTCGGCGTCCAACTTCTTCAAGGTGATCCCCGAGATGTCCGCCACCTGGGCGCGCATCCTCGGGCAGGTGCCGGGCGCGTGGCTCCTGCTCATGCCGTTCAACCGCAACTGGTCGTCCGATTACCTTTCGCAGCCCTTCATCGACCGCGTGCTGCGCCAGGTGAAGGAAGCGGGCGGCGACCCGGACCGGGTACGCATCATCGACGCCCTGCCCAGCCGCGCCGACCTGCACGGCGTGATGTCGCACGCGGATGTCTATCTCGACAGCTATCCCTTCGCCGGCGCGTGCTCGCTGCTCGATCCGCTCCTCGTGGGCCTGCCGCTCGTGGCACGCACCGGAAGCAACTTTCGCAGCGGTGTCGGCGCCGCGATGCTGCGCGGCCTGGGCATTGCCGACATGGCCTCGGCTGACGAGCAGAGCTACGTCGAGCGCGCGGTGGCGCTCGGGAAGAGCGCGGAGCTGCGCAAACGCGAGCGCGCGCGCATCCAGGGTGCCGTGTCCCCTCGCAATCCGGTGTTCGACAGCGAGACCGGCAGCCGCAACATGGAAGCGGCGTTCGTGGACATGGCCGCGCGATCGGAGGCGCTCGACGCGGCCCTGCTGCGCCAGTCGCCCGCGCGGCTGCGCGAGGCGGTGACGCGGATCGCGGGCGATCTCGCGCGCGAAGGCAACGCGTGGTTCCGGGGACTGAGCGACACGGAGCTCATCCGCCTGCTCGCCGTGCCCTATTTCCAGTCCCGGCCGGAGGACGGCGCCGCCCGCCGCATGCTCGATGTCGGCGCCTGCGTCGGGCAGACGGCGGCCCCATTCCTCGAAATGGGCTGGAAGGCGGATCTGTTCGAGCCCGACCCGGCCTGCAGGGACGCGCTCGCTTCGCTCGAGAGCCACTACGCCGGACGCGCCTCGATCCACCACGCGGTGATCAGCGCCGCGGACACGCCGAGCATCACCTTCTACCAGTCCGCCACGGGCCTGTCGGGATTGTCGCCCTCCCCCTATGGGGCGACCGCGTCGAAGCTCGAGGTCCCGGCGCTGCGGCTGAGCGAGCACGTCCGGACACACGGGATCCGCCGCGTCGACTTCCTGAAAGTCGACGCCGAAGGCTGGGATTTCGACGCCTTGCGGACCCATGATTTCGAGGCGGCGCCGCCGCGCCTCGCGATGGTCGAGTTCGGCACCGAGTTTCCGAGACAAAGCATGGACGCCGTCATGCAGGGCCTCGCGGACATGGCGGCGAAGGGCTACGACGCCCTCGTGTTCTCCTACGAGGACGACGGCAACTTCAAGCGCCAGGTCTGGCGCTACCGGCTGATCGCGGCCGAGTTCGGCAAGCCGGTGAAGCGCCTCGACGGCCATGCCGGGGGCAACATCCTTTTCTTCCGCCGGGACGACGTCTTGTTCCTGGCGCTCGTGCTGCGAGTGCTGATCGGGTTCCTGCCGGCACGCGAGCGTCCGCAGCATTACGCCGGGCTCGAATGAGCGCGCCGCGCGCGCCCAAGGTTTCGCTGGTCGTCGGCAGCGAGGGACAGGACGGGCACTACCTGAGCGAGCTGCTGCGCCGCCGCGGCGACCGCGTCGTCGGCGTTGCACGCAAGGCCGTCGCGGGCGCCGTGCCGGGCAGCGTGCGCACGCTCGAGCTCCGCGAGCGCTCGAGCGTGGCCGCGCTGCTCGAGGAGCTCGAGCCCGCGGAAATCTATTACCTCGCGGGCGTCTTCGGCTCCTCGGAATCGGCCGCCGCGGACCCGCTCGCCGATTTCCAGCGCAGCAGCGAGATTCACGTCGATGGCTGGCTGAACTTCCTCGACGCGGCGCGCCTGCGCCGCTCCGGCGCGCGCCTGTTCTACGCCTCCTCCTCGCGCGTCTTCGGCAATCCGGCCTCCACGCCGCAAGACGAGTCGACGCCGCATGCGCCGAATTGCATCTACGGGATCACCAAATCCGCGGGTATGCGGCTCGGGGCGCTCTACAGGGGCCTCGGCGTGCACTGCAGCAGCGGGATCCTCTACAACCACGAATCGCCGCGCCGCCCGGCGAGCTTCGTCTCGCGCAAGATCGTGCAGGCCGCCGTGGACATCAAGCTCGGCGCGAAGCGCAAGCTGGTCCTCGGCAATCTGTCGGCCGCGGTCGACTGGGGCGCCGCGCAGGACTACGTGGACGCGATGGCGCGCATCCTGCAGCTCGATCAGCCGGGCGACTTCGTCATCGCGAGCGGCGAGCTGCATACCGTGGGGCAGCTGGTGGCGACCGCGTTCGCCGCGGCGGAGCTGCCATGGGAGCCCCACGTCGTCGAGGACCGCTCCCTCATCAAGGTGCCGCCGGCGGCCCGGGCGCTGGTCGGCGACAATACCAAGCTGAAGCGGGCGACCGGATGGCGAGCGCGCCTGAGCTTCACCGAGATGGTCCGACAGATGGTGAGCGCCGAGCTGCAATCGCGGCAGAAAGCACCCGCATGAGCGAGCGGTACACGGAAGTGAAAGCCTGCCGCATCTGCGGCAACCCCGAGCTCGACCCGGTGTTCCACCTCGGGAAGCAGCACCTGACCGGAATCTTTCCGCGCACCGCCGAGTCGCAGCGCGACCTGACGCAGGGCCCGCTCGAGCTGGTGAAATGCCGCGCCGGCGCGGGCGGCGAGCACTGCGGCCTGCTCCAGCTGCGCCATTCGTTCTCGCCGCCCGAGATGTACGGCGCGAACTACGGCTACCGCTCGTCCCTCAACCGGTCCATGGTCGAGCACCTGCAGGCGAAAGTACGCCGCATTGCGGCGCGCGTGCCGCTGCGCGCGGGAGACCTCGTCCTGGATATCGGCAGCAACGACGGCACGACGCTCGGCTGCTACGCGCAACCGGGCCTGAAGCTCATCGGGATCGATCCGACGAGCGAGAAGTTCAGGCGCTACTATCCGCCCGGCGTCACGCTGGTGACCGATTTCTTCTCGGCGAAGAATTTCCGCGCGGCGGCCGGCGCGGCGCAGGCGAAGGTCGTGACCTCGATAGCGATGTTCTACGACCTCGAGCGCCCCATGGATTTCGTGCGCGACGTGCAAGACATCCTGGCGCCGGACGGCATCTGGGTTTTCGAGCAGAGCTACATGCCGGCGATGCTGCGGACCGGCTCGTACGACACGATCTGTCACGAGCACCTCGAGTACTACGCGCTGTCGCAGATCAAATGGATGCTCGACCGGGTAGGCATGCGGATCGTCGATGTCGAGCTGAACGACGTGAACGGCGGCAGCTTCTCGGTGACCGCGGCGAAGTCCGGCCCCGGCGCGGCGGCCGGCGACGGCGCCGCCGCCAGGATCCTCGCCGAGGAAAAGGCCGCCGGCCTGGACGGCATGCGGCCCTACGAGGCGTTCCGCGACCGCGCCGTGCGCCACCGCGATGCGCTCACGGCGTTCATCCGCGGGGTCAACGCGCGCGGGCAGAAGATCTTCGGCTACGGGGCCTCGACCAAGGGCAACGTCATCCTGCAGTACTGCGGGCTCACGAGCCGCGACCTGCCCTGCATCGCGGAGGTCAACGAGGACAAGTTCGGCGCATTCACTCCAGGCACCGGAATCCCGATCGTGTCGGAGCGCGAGGCGCGCGAAAAGAAGCCGGACTACCTGCTCGTGCTCCCCTGGCACTTCCGCCACAACATCGTGCAGCGCGAGCAGGCCTACCTGCGCAGCGGAGGCAAGCTGGTATTTCCGCTGCCCGAGATCGAGGTCGTCGACAAACCCGCCTAGCGCGAGCGCCGGCGATATCCAGGGCTTTACAGCGCAGGAACTCTGACGGGAGCAGACGATGAGCGACGCGGAACAGCGGGCACACTACAGCTTCGGCATGACCATGCTCCAGAATCGGGGCTTCGAAGCGAGGACGCTCATCGACATCGGCGCGGCGGAAGGGGCGTTTTTCCTCTACCGGGGGCACGCCAAGCTCTTTCCCGACGCGCGGCATTTCTTCATCGACGCGATGCAGGAGAACGAGGACGCCTACCGCAAGCTCGCCTCGAAATTCGGCACCGGCTACGAGATCACGGCGCTCTCCTGCATGGAGGGCGAGGTGACGCTGCGCGTCGACCCGAACTTCTACAATACGCACATCGACCACCTGCAGCCTGCCACGGAATACCAGCAATCCCGCCGCGTTCCGGTCACCACGCTCGACCGCGTCGTGGAGCGCCATGCGTTGCAGCCGCCCTTCGTCCTGAAGCTGGACGTGCAGGGCGGCGAGCTCGACGTCCTGCGCGGCGCCCTTCGCACGCTGGACGACGCGGTCGTGGTGACCACGGAGATCAACATATTCGCCGAGCGCGATTCCCTGGTGGACTTGCTCGCCTTCATGCACGGCAACGGCTGGGCGCTGTACGACCTGAGCGATCTCGCCTACTACCCTTCCGATTCCACGTTCTACCAGTGCTATGCGACGTTCATTCCGAAATCGATGGACTTCCGCCGGGACACGAAATGGTGCACGCCCGAGCAGGAAAAAGTGCTGCTGAAAGGCATGCAGAGGCGGCGCGCGGAAGCTCTCAAGGCGATCGACGATCTGGTCGCGAGGACGCGCTCATGATTTGTAGGCGACGACGTTGAGGCTGACCAGCGCGCCCAGGATCCGGGCGTTGCTGGTGTCGTTGAACAGGCCGAACTCGCTCACGCGCTCGAGCGTCGAAAATCCCGCCTTGCCGAGCAGCTCGCTCAGGATGTCGAAGCTCAGCCCGACATAGTGGAAGTCGTAGGGATCGAGCTGGCCGCCGAACGCCATGCGCATGATGAGGATCCTGTCGGACAGGCTGTGGCGCGCCTCGAGGAACAGACGGCACAGGATCTCGAAGTCGGGGACGCTGATCCTCGCCCTGCCGCCTTTCCTGAGCACGCGGTGGAATTCCGCGAGCGCCCGGGGCAGCTTTTGCTGATAGCCCAGATGCTCCAGGACGTGCGAGGCGTAGATGTCGTCCACCGACGCGTCGGCGAAGGCGGAAAGGTCGGTGCAATCGCCTACGTAGTCGATGCCGGGCCCCGGCTGCACGTTCAGGATTTTCCACCCGGGCGCGGCTTGCTCGCCTCCGATATGCAGCCGCAACGGCTCCTCGCCGGCGGTCACGGGGCCTGCTTCTTGAACCAGCTCATGGTCGGCAGCGACGCGGCCGCCTGCGCCGCTTCTTCCTTCTCGACCCATCGGTCCCACATCTCGCCATACGCGCGCTCTACGGAGCGGACGAATCCTGCCGCATCGAGCAGGGGCGCGCCGCGCAGCCGCGCGCGCATGGTCGAGCGCAGGCGCCCGAGACGCCCGGGATCCCGGGCGAGTTCCAGCGCCTTTTGCACGTAATTTTCGCCGGAATCGGCCACCAGCTCCCCGAGCCCGGCCGAATTGAGGATGCTCGCGCCGACCCGCGACACGTGCGTCGGCCCGGCGAGCGAGATTACCGGCACCCCCATCCACAGCGCTTCGCAGGTCGTGGCGGCCCCGTTGTATGGAAAAACATCCAGCGCTACATCCACTGCGCCGTACTGCGCCAGATGGCCTTCGAACGAATCGTCGGGGCCGCGAAGCTCCAGCCGGTCCGGATCGACGCCGCAGGCGGCGAATTGCTCGCGCAACCGGCGCCGGGCGCTTTCGGCCGCCAGGCCGAAGGATTTCAGCTTCAGCCGCGAACCGGGAAGCGCCTTCAGCAGCTCGCTCCAGCGAGCGATCATGCCGGGCGTGAGCTTCGCAAGGTTGTTGAAGCAGCCGAAAGTCACGTGGCCCGCAGCGAGCGACGGCGGCCCGGCCACCTCGGGACTCTGCGCGGGCGGCGCATAGCAGAGGAAGCCGCGCTCCAGGCGCACGAGCTTCTCGACGTGGAAGCGTTCGGTGCTTCCCGGCGGATCCGCGATCGCATCGGTGAAGCGGTAGTCCATCGCGGCGAGACCGGTGGTGTTCGGATAGCCGAGCCAGGTGACCTGGACCGGCGCCGGCTTGCGCGCGAAGACGCGCAGGCGCCCTTCGCCCGTATGGCCGGCGAGATCGACCAGGATGTCGATGCGGTCGGCCCGCATGCGGTCGCTCACCCATTCATCCGGCATCCGCGCGATGTCGCGCCACTCCTCGCACATCTCGCTGAACCGCAGCGTCTGCGGGTCGGGATAGGCGACGTTCGAGTAGCAGAACGTCTTGAATCGCCGCCGGTCGTGCCCGGCGAGCAGGGGCTCGATGAAGCCGGCCACCGAGTGGCGCTTGAAGTCGGGGGAAAGGTAGCCGACGTTCAACCTGCGCTGCGGGCGCAGCTCGTGCGGGGCGCGCGCGATCTGCCGCCCGGCGCCGCGCGCGTGGCGCGCCGCCCAGGCCTCGTGCTCTTCCCGCAATCCCTCATCGCCGCGCACATAGTGCAGGCAGAGCAGCACCTGGCTGTGAATGGCCGCGTCGTCCGGCTTGAGCGCCATCGCGCGTCGAAGATGCGGCTCGGCCTCGGCGGCGCGGCCGAGCTGCTGCAGCACCCAGCCCAGACCCTGGTGGGCGCGCGCGTCGTCCGGATCGATGGCGAGCGCCTCCTCGTAGCACCGGGCCGCTTCGTCCAGCTCGAGCTTGAGACAAAGCAGGTCTCCGAGATTGCATTTCCAGTCCACCCGGGCGCTTTGCAGCTGCAGCGCGCGGCGGATGTATTCGATCGCTTGATCCAGCAGCCCTTGCTGCCGATGCGCGTTGCCCAGGTTGTAAAGGGCGTCGCCGAGCGCCGGATCCAGCTCGATCGCCTTGCGGTAGCAGTCGATCGCGCCCGCGAAATCGCCGACCGCCTCGAGGGCGCAGCCGAGGTTGTTCCATGCCTTGGCATGCGAGGGGTCGAGCGCCAGCACGCTGCGGAAGGAGACGGCCGCGCCGGCCATGTTCCCCTGCTCCATAAGCGAATAGCCCATCATGTAGTGAAGCCGCGGGATGCGATCGTTCGCCGCGATGCCGCGCCTCAGCCACTCGACCGCGACCCCGTGGTTGCGCGTCTCGTAGGAGAGGTCCCAGAGCGCGCTCAGCGCGTCGGCGTTGTCCGGCTGGATCTTCAGCACTTCTTTGCAGGCTTCCTCGGCCTCGATCTTCTTTCCATCGGCCCGCAGCACGGCGATCCTCTGCAGCAGTGCGCCGAGCTCGTCCTGGGACGGCTGCGCGGAAGGCTTTGGCTTGAGCGTTTCCAGCCAGACGTCCTCGTAGCACTGCTCCAGGGCTCGCACGAAGCCTGCTTCGTCGGTGAGCGGCGAGCTGCGCATGCGCTCCCGCATTCCGCTGCGCAGCTTCTCCAGGCGGTCCAGGTCGCCGGCCAGCGCGACCGCCTTGCGGACATATCCTGCCACGTCCGCGGCGATCAGGTCCTCGAGGCCCACGGCCCCTACTATGCTCGATGCCATCCGCCCGGCATGGCGATCGCCGGAGAACGTGACCACGGGCACGCCCATCCACAGCGCCTCGCAGGTTGTCGTCGCGCCGCTGTATGGAAAGCTGTCGAGCACGATGTCGAGCGAGCGGTACACGGACAGGTGGCCGTCGAAGGATTTTTCCCAGCCGACCAGGTCTACGCGGCCGACATCGATGCCTGCGCGCCGGAACCGGTCGCGAAATACCTCCGCGACGTGCGGAATCGCGAGCGTGCGGCTTTTGAGCTTGAGGCGCGAGCCTGGAACCGCCTCCAGCACCTGCGCGGCGGCATCGAGAAACGCATTGGACAGCTTGGGAAAGTTGCCGAAACAGCCGAAGGTCACATGGCCGGCCGCGCGGGCGGGCAGCGGCCCCGGATCCGGTCCGCTGCCGGGCATGCGATAGCAGAAGTAGGTCGGCCAGGGACGCAGCAGCCGCTCGGCGCTGAAGCGATCGGCCTCGCCGGGAGGATCGGCGCGCGCATCCGAGATGCGGTAGTCGATCGCCGAGACCCCGGTCGTGCCCGGATATCCCAGGTACGACATCTGCACCGGCGCCGGCTTTTCCGCGAACACCAGCAGCCGGTTGTCTCCGGTGTGCCCGGCGAGATCGACGAGGATGTCGATGCGATCGTCGCGCACCCGTTGCGCCATCTCCGCGTCGGACATGTGCGCGGCCTCGACCCAGTGCTCCACCTGCGCGCGCAGGCGCTCGGTGACATTGTCCTCGGTGCGATGGATGTAGTAGCAGAAGACCTCGACCCGACTGCGATCGTGGTGGGCGAGAATCGGCTCGACGAAGCATGCGACGACGTGGTTGCGGAAATCGGGCGATACGTAGCCCACGCGCAGCCGGCGCGGCCAGGAGCGGTCTATCGGCGGATCCACGTAGGGCTTGGCGAACCGCGCGCCATAGCTGCGATGCGCATCGAACAGCAGCGGGGCCCCGTACCCTTCCTTGTAGTTCAAGGTGAAGAGATAGTTGGTATAAAACGCCTTGTCGTCGGGCGCGAGCTCGATCGCGCGCCGGGCGGCGGCGATGGCGTCGTCGATCCTGCCGTGATCGCGGTAGACGATTCCCAGGTTGGACTGGAGCTGCGCGGTTTCATGTCCCGTCGCGAGCAGCTTCTCGAGCAGCTCGCGGCCATCGTCGAAGAAGCCTTCGTCTACCAGGGCGACCCCGAGGTTGTTTCGCGCCTGTGCGTATTCCGGATTCAGCTCGACCGCGGCGCGCGCCGCTTCGACCGCCTCGATCCGCAGACCCTGGAGGTAGTAGGCGACCGAGAGCTGGAACCACAGCTCGGGATCGTTCGGGCGGCTCTCGATGCCTTTCTGACAGTGATCGATGGCCTCGAGCGAGCGGGCGCCGCCGATCGCCATGACCGCGAGAAAATAGCGGGCATCGGCGTTGTGCGGATCGTCTTCCAGGAGATCGCGAAAGAGCTGCTCGCCTTCGGCGAAACGGCCCTGGCTGATGCGATCGAACGCCTCGCGCAGCCGTGTATCCAAAGCCTCCCGGCTGGGCGCCGCCACCGCTTCGTCCTTGCGGCGAAATACAGTGCTGAGCCAGCTCATGAGCCTCTTATGGTAACTGGTAACATAAGCGGGTTTTCGCCCACAAACCGGTCATGTTCAACAGCAAACGCTCCCGCGAGATCGAGGATTTTGCAGTGGCGCTGGCGCGCGATATCGCCGGGCGCTGCCCGCCGGCCGAGGCGCACGACGGCGAGCACATCAGCATGGGCCTCGCGCGGGCGATCGACGACGTATGCAGCCGGGCGGCTGCGTTCCAGCGCGAAAACCGCCTCTGGATGTACGGCAAGGCGAAGCTCGGAACGGCTTTCAAGCTGGAGCTGATACAGGCGGGGTATCCGGCGCAGCTGGTGGACGGCGTGACCCGCCAGCTTCTCCTGAAGATGTCCGGCGAGTAAGCCGGAGCCAAAAACAAAGGCCCGCTTTCGCGGGCCTTTCTTGCACCTACCCCTGCCAGCTTACAGACGGCAGT
>CAYOVM010000018.1:0-10750 GCA_964407355.1 uncultured Enterobacteriaceae bacterium | reverse complement strand
GCCCGCTTTCGCGGGCCTTTCTTGCACCTACCCCTGCCAGCTTACAGACGGCAGTTCGACGGCACGTATTTCGGCAGCATCGGCGCGCCGGTGTTGCTGGTGAAGCACGTCCACACCTTGCCGCCGTCGGTGGTGTTCAAACCCACCGTGCTGGAGGCGATGTTGGTGTTGACGCCGGTGTTCCACATCGTCGCGATCAGCGTAACCAGCGCCGTGGTGGCAGCCGAGCCGCCTCCGATGCTGATGGAGGAGGTGTACTTGCCGGTGGTGTTGCCCATCACGTCGGAGGCGTACGTCGGCCACGCGCCTTGCGAAGCATAGAACTCGGCGAACGGCGTCTTGCCCGAACCCAGCAGGCTTACCGCTTCGGACACCTGCGCCCGTGCGATGTAATCCTGATAGGCCGGAATTGCGACCGCTGCCAGAATACCGATGATCGCGACTACGATCATCAGCTCGATCAGCGTAAAGCCCTTCTGAAGGGTTTTCATCTGCGTGCTCCCATTATCTAGTTAGTGAAAGAGACGTTTATCCCGTCTCCTCCCCCCCTGTATACGCAAACAGTAGGCCAGCCTTAGCCAATAATTAAGTATATGAAAATAAACATCTTATTTGTCTTTAAACCAAGAGGGGAGGAGGACTGCTGACGGAATTCGTCACTTGAGTGCTATTTCTCGGCGCTTCGCCCCAAAAAAAAGCCCGCTTTCGCGGGCCTTTCTTGCACCTACCCCTGCCAGCTTACAGACGGCAGTTCGACGGCACGTATTTCGGCAGCATCGGCGCGCCGGTGTTGCTGGTGAAGCACGTCCACACCTTGCCGCCGTCGGTGGTGTTCAAACCCACCGTGCTGGAGGCGATGTTGGTGTTGACGCCGGTGTTCCACATCGTCGCGATCAGCGTAACCAGCGCCGTGGTGGCAGCCGAGCCGCCTCCGATGCTGATGGAGGAGGTGTACTTGCCGGTGGTGTTGCCCATCACGTCGGAGGCGTACGTCGGCCACGCGCCTTGCGAAGCATAGAACTCGGCGAACGGCGTCTTGCCCGAACCCAGCAGGCTTACCGCTTCGGACACCTGCGCCCGTGCGATGTAATCCTGATAGGCCGGAATTGCGACCGCTGCCAGAATACCGATGATCGCGACTACGATCATCAGCTCGATCAGCGTAAAGCCCTTCTGAAGAGCCTGCATATTTATCCCCACTTTATAGTTCGTTGAAAATTACCCCACTGTCCTACACGCAAGCGCCGGGCCAAGGTACTACCGAACCCAAAGATATGATTATGCGGCACTTAATACTAGTGAATATGAACACTAAGTCCTGGCTGACAAGAATTGTCAGCCGGACTTCCCTTTTTAGGCCGCTTCTTGGACTTCCCTTTTAAGTGACCTCCGCCATTCAGACCGCCGAGCAGCTGATCGCCGAGGGCAACCGGGCGGAGAACGACGGGCGGATTGCGCAGGCCTGCGAGGCCTACCGGGGGGCCGTCCAGGCCGCCCCAGACCATGCGCCCTCCCATTTGAACCTCGCAATCGGGCTCGAAGCGAAAGGCGATGTCCGCGGCGCGCTCGAATCCTACGAGAGGGCGCTTCAGCTCGACCCGGCGAATGCATCGGTGAACTATAACCTCGGCAGGTTCCTCGGCACGCGCGGCGACGATGGGCGCGCCGAGCAGCTGCTGCGGCTCGCCTTGAAGTCCAAGCCGCATTTCCCCGAAGCGCACGTTTTGCTATCCGGGCTGTATGAGATGCGCGGCGACCTTGCCGCCGCGGCGGCGGAGCTTCAGGCGGCGCTCGCGCAACGGCCGGACTACGCCGGCGCGCGGCTCAACTACGCCGGGGTCCTGCAGCGGATCGGAAATGCCCTCGCAGACCGGGGGCGGCTGGAGGAGGCGGCGCTGCGCTACCGCGAAGCGCTCGCGCTCCAGCCTGACGCCGTGGAGCCGCAGCACAGCCTGTGCTTGCTTCTGAACGAGCAAGGCCGGACCGCCGAGGCCATCGCGTCCTTGCGGGAGCTGCTGAAGCGTAACCCGGCTTTCGCGCCAGGGCATCTCAGCCTCGGGAAACTTCTCGCCGCGCAGGGGAGCGTCGGAGCGGCGGCGGCGTCCCTCGAGCAAGCCCTCGCGCTGGATCCCCGGCTCGCAAGCGCGCATATCGGACTCGGCGACATTCACAGGAGCCTGGACCGGGTCGACGAAGCGCTCCTCTCCTACGAGACGGCGCTGTCGATCGAGCCCGACCAGGTCGATGCGCGCTGGTCGATCGCGCTTTCGGGCCTGCGGGCCGTGTACGACAGCGACACCGCCGCCGCGCAGGGACGCAGCGAGTTCGGCCGGAAGCTTGAAGAGCTCGATCGCTGGCTCGACGGGCCGCGCCTCGGCGCCGCCGTCGAGGCAGTCGGCAACCGCACGCCGTTCTTCCTCGCGTATCACGAGGAGAACAATCGCGACTTGTTGCGCAGGCACGGCGCGCTTTGCTCGCGCATCATGGCGCACGCGTACAAGGAACATGCTACGGCGCCGCCACCGGCCGGGCGCAAAGGGGTGATCCGCGTCGGCGTGGTTTCGGCGCACTTCTACAACCACTCGGTATGGACCGCCATCGTGAAAGGCTGGTTCCAGAACGTCGACCGCAGCCGCTTCGAGCTCGACGCGTATTGCCTGGGTGACGCAGGCGACGAGGAGACGCAGCTCGCGCGCTCGCTCGCGGCGCATTTCGAGAGCGGACATGCGCGGCTGGAGGGCTGGGTACAGGCGATCGATAGCCGCAAGCCGGACATCCTGCTCTATCCGGAAGTCTGGATGAACTCCCCGACCGCGCAGCTCGCGGCGCTGCGCCTCGCGCCGGTTCAGATCGCGAGCTGGGGGCACCCGCAGACCACCGGACTGCCGACGATGGACTACTTCCTGTCCGCGAAGGAGATGGAGCCTCCCCAAGCCCAGGAGCACTATTCCGAAGAGCTCGTGCTGCTGCCCGGCCTGGGATGCTCCTATCCGTCGCCGCGCGTCCTGCCGGTCGCGCACGATCTGCGCGATCTCGGGATCGTCACGTCGGCGCTTCTGGTGTGCCCGGGAACGCCGTTCAAATACATGCCGCGGCACGATCACATATTCCCCGAGATCGCGCGCCGGCTGGGCGAATGCAGGTTCGTGTTCTTCACCTATCGCGTTCCCGAGCTCTCGGCGAAGCTGCATCTGCGTCTGCGCGCCGCGTTCGCCGCCCGCGGGCTCGATGCGGACAAATTCGTCTGTTTCGTCCCGTGGCAGTCCCCGGAGCGCTTCCGCGGCCTGCTCGCCGAGGCGAAGGCGTTCCTGGACACCATCGGTTTCTCCGGCTTCAACACCGCCATGCAGGCGGTGGAATGCGGCCTGCCGATCGTCACCCGCGAAGGCCGGTTCATGCGTGGCAGGTTCGCAAGCGGCATCCTGAAACGCATGGGCTTGCAGGAGCTGGTGGCGCGCACCGAGGACGACTACATCGAGCTCGCAGTCAGGATTTGCCGGGACGATGCATACCGGACATATCTGAGGCAGCGCATCGAGGCGCAGCGAAGCATTCTGTTCGACGATCCGGCGCCGATACGCGCGCTGGAGGGATTACTCGTCGACATCGCGGGCTCGCGCTGAACAGGAGTCCCGGAGGGGGGAATCTCCCTACCGTCCGTAGCCCGGGATCTTCGACTCGTCGACTGCGTCGATCTGCTCCTTGTCGAGAAACAGCTCGGCGTAGCGCAGGTAGACTTTCTTGCGCACGAAGATGTCGAAAAGATCGGGATCGACGTGCTGGTTCAGCTTCATCCGGCCGAGGATCTCGAGCGACTCGGAGAGCGTCTTGCCCTTCTTGTAGGGCCGGTCCTTGGCGGTGAGCGCCTCGAAGATGTCGGCGATGCCCATGCAGCGCGCCTGCACCGACATCTGCTCGCGGGTGAGGCCCTTCGGGTAGCCCTTGCCGTCCATGCGCTCGTGGTGGCCGCCGGCGTACTCGGGCACCTTGGTGAGGTGCTTGGGCCAGGGCAGCGCCTCGAGCATCTTGATGGTGGCGACGATATGGTTGTTGATGATCTTGCGCTCGTCCTCGGTCAGCGTGCCGGCGCGGATGGTGAGGTTCTTCACCTCGTCCTCGGTGAGGAAGTCCGCCTCGTGGCCGGCGACGTCGCGCCAGCGCAGCCGCCCGATGCGCCGGACGCGCTCGACGTCCTCGTCGCGCATGCGCTCGCCGCCGATGTTGCAGGCGTGCAGGAAGCGGCAGTCGTCGTCGAGCTCGCGCAGCCGCTCGCGCAGCTTGCGGTTCTCCTCGGCGGCGTCGATCGGCCGCTTGTGCTCGAGGAGAGAGACCTTCCTCTTCAGGAACTCGATCTCGAGGTCGCGCTTGAGCACCTCGAAGCGCGTGTCGATCAGGTGGATCCGGTCGAACAGCGTCTCGAGCTTGGTCGCCTTGTCCACGACGTGCACCGGGGTGGTGACCTTGCCGCAATCGTGCAGCAGGCCCGCGATCTTCAGCTCGTAGCGGTCCTTCTCGGTCATGTTGAAGTCGCGCAGCGGCCCTTCCCGGGTCTCGTTCACCGCCTCGGCGAGCAGCATGGTGAGGACCGGGACGCGCTGGCAGTGCCCGCCGGTATAGGGCGACTTCTCGTCGATCGCGGTGTTGATCATGTTGATGAACGACTCGAACAGCTGCTCGAGCTGGTTGATCAGCATGCGGTTGGTGAGCGCGATCGCCGCCTGCGAGGCGAGCGACTCCGCGAGGCGCTGGTCGGAGGCCGAGAACGGCACGATCTCGCCGGTCCTCGGATCGGACGCGTTGATGAGCTGCAGCACGCCGATGATCTCGTGCTCGTGGTTGCGCATCGGCACCGTGAGGAACGACTTGGAGCGGTAGCCGGTCTTCGCGTCGAAGGCGCGCGTGCCGCTGAAATCGTAGCCCTCGGCGGTGTAGGCGTCGGCAATGTTGACCGTCATGCCCGTCAGCGCGGCGTTGGCCGCCACCATGCCGTGGTTGGGCTGGCCGTCCTTGTAGAGCTGGATCGGGTAGAACGGCACCGGGTTGCCGGTGGTGCCGCCCAGGTAATACTTGAGCGAGCTGGTGCGCACGATCTCGAAGCGCAGGGTGCGCTCCTCGGTGACGCGGTAGAGGGTGCCGCCGTCGGCGCGGGTGATCGACTTCGCCGCGACCAGGATCGATTCGAGGAGGCGGTTGATGTCGCGCTCGGCCGAGAGCGAGGCGCCCACCATGTTGAGCTGCTCCAGGCGCTGCATCAGGTCGTCCGAGGCGCCCATCAGCCCCGCGACCCGCGCCATGTGCGTGGTGCCCAGGATGCTGCTCATGCTGCTTGCTCGCTCCCTTGTTTATGTTGTGCGGCCGGTCCCGGGCCCGGCGCCTGCTCGCCTTTACTTTATGGAGACCGCCCGCCTACTTGATGCAGACCGCTCGTACTTCCTTCATGTGCGTCACCCCCATCAGGCATTTCTCCATGCCGTCCTGCTTGAGCGTGCGCATGCCGTCCTCCAGGCACTGCGCGAGCATCTCGGCCACGCGCGAATGCTCCTGGATCAGCTTCTTCAGCTTGTCGGTGGCGATGAGCAGCTCGTGCAGGCCGCAGCGGCCCTTGAAGCCGCTGCCGCCGCATTTTTCGCAGCCCACCACCTTGTAGAAGGTGAGCTGGCCCTTGTCGTTGCCGTAGAGCCTGACCCATTCCTTGTAGACCGCTTCCATGGCGCCCTTGGGATCGGCCTTGAATTTCGCCGTCGCCATCAGCTCCTCGCAGTATTCGCGCAGGAACGCGGTGAGCTCCGCCGATTCGGGGTTATAGGCCTGCTTGCAGCTGCACAGGCGCTTCGCGAGGCGCTGCGCGAGGATGCCGAGCAGCGCGTCGGAGAAGTTGAACGGGTCCATGCCCATGTCGAGCAGGCGGATGATCGATTCCGGCGCCGAGTTGGTATGCAGGGTGGCGAACACCAGGTGGCCGGTAAGCGAGGCTTCGATGCCGGTGGAGGTGGTCTCCTTGTCGCGCATCTCGCCGACCATGATGATGTCCGGGTCGGCGCGCAGGAACGCCTTCATCACCGCCGCGAAGTCGAGGCCCGCCTTCTTGTTGACCTGCACCTGGCGCAGGCCCTTCTGCGTGATCTCGACCGGGTCCTCCGCGGTCCAGATCTTGGTGTCGGGCGTGTTCAGGTACTTGAGGACCGAATGCAGGGTGGTGGTCTTGCCGGAGCCGGTCGGGCCGCACACGAAGAACAGGCCGTAGGGCTTGGACACCGTCTTCTGCAGCTCTTCCTGGTTGCGCGCGGTGAAGCCCATCTTCTCGAGCGGCATCGGTTCGCCCGCGGCGAGAATCCGCATCACGATGTCCTCGACGCTGCCCGCCGTCGGAATCGTCGCGACGCGCAGCTCGATGTCGAGCGGCCCGAACTTCTTGAACTTGATCTTGCCGTCCTGGGGCTTCCTCTTCTCCGAGATGTCCAGGTCGCACATGATCTTGATGCGCGCCGCGATCGCCGCGCGGTAGCTCGCCGGCACCTCGATGTAGGCGCCGAGCGAGCCGTCCTTGCGGAAGCGGATCTCGGTCTTCGCCTTGCCCGGATAGGGCTCGATGTGGATGTCGGAGACGCCCTGGTTGTAGGCGTCGATGATGACCTTGTTCACGAGCTTCACCAGCTCGTTGTCGGCGGCGGCGGATACCTCGTCCGTGGCGCCCTCGAGCGCGGCGTCGGCGCCGTCGTCCTCGAGACCCGACAGCATGTCGTCGATGTTGCCGGTGTCGACCGCCTCCGCGCCGTAGAAGTGGTTGCAGGTCTCCTTGAAGTCCTTCTGCGTCGTCACCCGGTAGACGATGCGCGCCTTCGGGAACACGTTCGAGGCGATGCGCGAGGACTTGATCCGCTCCGGGTCGAGGCACATCACGACCAGGCCTTCCTTGCTGTCGTCGATCGGCAGCCACTGGTTCGACTCGACGTACTCGCGCTTCAGGTTCTTCAGGAGGTCCATCGGCTTGACGCGGTCGCTCTTGAACGCCTCGTAGGGCACGCCGAAGAACTTCGACAGGGCGGCGCCGATCGCCGGGATCTTGACCTGGAACTCCTCGATGAGCACCGTCTCGATGTCGACCGCCTTCTTGCGCGCCTGGCGCGAGGCGAGCTCGAACTCGCCCGCCGACAGCACCGCGTCGGCGATCAGGTAGTCGTACTTCGTCTTGACGACCTGCGGCTTCTGGCGCTGCTTGAACGCGATCGCGAGCGTCTGCGACAGCTCGGCGACGCCGTCCTCGGTGAGCGCGCCGAAGGGCACGCCCGCCTTGTTGTTGATGATCTGGATCACGCCGATCAGGTCGCTTGCGCCCTCGTCGACGATCGGCGCGACCAGCATCTGCTTGGTGCGGTAGCCGGTGCGCTTGTCGACTTCCTGCAGGAAGCGCAGGTTCGGGTTGAGCGAGCGCAGCTCGGCCTCGTCGTAGACGTCCTTGATGTTGGCGGTCTTCTTCGACAGCGCCACGTAGCCCGCGATCGAGTGCTCGGCGATCGGCAGCTTCAGGTCCTTGAACGAGTTGAGGCCGGTCTTCACCTTCGAGACGATCGAGGCCTTGTCCTCGCCCATCGAGTAAATGGTCAGCCGGTCGGCGTTGAAGAGCGCGCAGATGTCCGCGCTCACCTCGAGCATGATCTCGTCGATGTTGTTGGTCGCGTGGATCTTGTTGGTGACGTTCTGCAGCTGCTTCTGGAACGCGAGGCGCGCGCCGACGTCCGTCTGGGCCGACGCGTGCGGGCTGAGAACTGCGCTCATCGACTGCCTCCCTGTTCGACTGCAACCCGGCGACTTCGACCGACCCTCGACCGACCTTCCACCGTCTTCTTTCTAGACCGTCAATCCTACCCTAGCTACCATGATTTTCAACGGATTTTTCCCACGGCGAGCGTGCATTTTTTGCAATGTTTCAAATTCTCTCGGCGACTTTCAGGCCCCCTTCCAGCACCCAGACTTTGAAGCCCCGCTGGGCGAAGAGGAACGCGGCCGCGGCGCTGCGCCGCCCGCTCTGGCAATACGCCACGTACTCCTTGGAGCGATCCAGCACGGCGAACATGTTGCGCACCTCGGCGAGCGGCACGTTGATCGCGCCGGGCAGCTTGTCGTACTGGTATTCGGAGGGATAGCGCACGTCGAGCCACAGCGCGCCCGCGCGCACGCGCGCCGCGGCGTCCTCGAATCCGAGGCAGCGCAGCAGCGGCTCGCGCAGCAGCTCGTTGAAATGCTGGCGATCCAGGCGCAGCAGGAAGCCCTCGCCGAGCGACACCACCGAGGCGTTGCGCTTCGCCTCGGACACGAGCGCCTCCTCGCCGAAGGCGTCGCCGCTTTTCAGCTCGGCGAGCACCACCTTGGCGCCGCCCACCAGCCGCTCCACCTGGAAGCGTCCCGATTCGATCACGTAGTAGAAATCGCCCTCGTCGCCCTCGCGGATCACGAGCTCGCCGCGCGCCACGGCGATGCGCTCGAAGCGCCGCAGCAGCTCGTCGATATGCGCCGCGGGAAGCTGCGCGAACGCGCCGGCCCTCAGCGTGCTGAGGGAGAACGCGCCGGTGATGAGGCGCGCGTCGCTGCGCACCGCGCGCGCCATGGCCGAGCCGTCCTCGCCCGCGCCGCCGGCGGTCACCTCGTCCCAGGTGGCGAGGATGTCGAGCACGTCGTCGTCGACCGAGAGGAGATCGACGTCGGTAATCGCCTTGCTGCGGCCGACGCTCGGCTTCTGGCGGTTCAGCGCCTGGCGCGTCTCTTCGCTGCCGCCGACCACGACCTGGGTGCCGCCGCCTTCGTAGGCGAGAAGCAGCTCCCCCTGCAGCAGGAACACCGACTGCGCCGCCTTCATCCGGTCCTTCAGCGGATCGCTGCCGCGCATGGCGCGCTCCACCACCGCCACCTGGGCGAGCTCGGCGAGACGCCCCGGCGAGAGGCCGGCGAGCGGCGTGAGCGAGGCGAGCTGCTCCGGGGTCGCGCGCGCGTGCGGGGCGTTC
The DNA here is from genome assembly GCA_964407355.1 of uncultured Enterobacteriaceae bacterium. GTDB lineage: Bacteria > Pseudomonadota > Gammaproteobacteria > Burkholderiales > SG8-39 > SCGC-AG-212-J23. Next base: position 1,751 of record CAYOVM010000018.1, on the reverse strand, counting down.
ATCGCTAGAACTCGAGAACCAGGTTGTTCTGCAGCATGCGCGGCCGGAAGGCGCCGGCGCATTCCTCGAGCTCGAGCATGGTCGGCTCGATCTCGCCCGGCTTCAGGTGGGTGATGTAGATCTCGGCGTTGCGCTCGAGCTTCTTCAGCTCCTCGGCGAGCGTGAGCGGACACAGATGCTTCGAGATGTCCGCGAGGTGGCGCTCCTTGTTGGAGAACGCGGTCTCGATGATGAGGTACCTGAGGTTGGCGATGCGGTTGACCACCTTCCACAGCGCTTCGTTGGGGCCGGTGTCGCCGGTGAACACGAGGCTCGCCGCGCCGCTGTCGAGGTGGTAGCCGACCGCCGGCACCGTATGGCGCGCCGGGATCGGCGTGATCCGCCGCCCGCCGAGCTCGAGCGAGCCGCCGAGCTCGAGCTCCTCGTAGCGCAGGAACGGCGCTTCCGGGGAAGGGATCTCGGTGAAATCCGGCCAGATCGCCCAGTTGAACAGATGGTTGCGCAGGATCTCGGTCGTCGCCCGCGTGGCGTGCACGGTGAGCGGCTTGGTGCGCATGCCGCCCACGGTATCCACGAGGAACGGGATCGAGGCGACGTGGTCGAGGTGCGAATGCGTGACGCAGATGTGGTCGATCTGCGAGAGCTCGGCGAGCGTCAGGTCGCCCACCCCGGTGCCGGCGTCGATCAGGATGTCGTTGTCGACGAGGAACGAGGTCGTGCGCAAATGCCGGCCTCCGATCCCGCCCGAGCAGCCGAGGACGCGCAGTTTCACGGCTTACTTTTCGTCGAAGACGGTCACACCGTCCCAGTCGGGCGGCGGCGGCGCGCGGCGCATCTGCGCCACCCGGTCGGCGTAGACCTTGTAGAGGCCGCAGCCCGGATTCATTCGCTGGAGGTTGAGCAGGCTCACTTCCACCTGGTCCCATTGCTGGGCGCGGTAAAGGCGCAAAGTCTGGTTCCAGAGCTTGATCTCGTCCAGGACCTTTTTATCGATTTCAGGCTCGAGCCCGAGCGGCTCGTAGATCGTCACGGCCTCGTCCTTGCCCTTCACCTTGATGCGGTCGACCTCGCGGAACACGACCTCCCTGACGATGTTGCGCGTCGCCTCGCCCACCAGGATGCCCACGCCGTAGCCCTTGGTGCGCGCCTCCAGGCGCGAGGCCACGTTCACCGGGTCGCCCATCGCCGTGTAGGCGCGGCGCACCTGCGAGCCCATGTCGCCGACGCGCACGCTGCCCGAGTTGAGCCCGATGCCGATCTTCAGCGTCGGCCAGCCGCGCGCCGCGAACTTGGCGTTCAGGACCTCGCACTCGCGCTGCATCTCGAGGGCGGCGAGCACGCCGTTGCGCGCGTGCTGCGCGTCCTCCACCGGCGCGCCCCAGAAGGCCATGATCGCGTCGCCGATGTACTTGTCGAGCGTGCCGCGGTACTTGCCGCGGATGATGTTGCTCATGTCCGTCAGGTACTCGTTGATGTATTCGCGCAGCTCGTCGGGCTTGAGCGCCTCCGAGATGCTGGTGAAGCCGCGCACGTCGGAAAAAAGGATCGTCAGCTCGGCGCTGCGCGGCTCCATGTTGTACTTGCCCGGGTCCTCGGCCATCTTGTCGACCAGCTCCGGGGGCACGTACTGGCCGAACAGCGCCGTGAACTCGCGCTTGGAGCGCGACTCGACGAAGTAGCCGTAGGCCATGTTCATCGTATAGAGCGTCACGGTCATCAGGACCGAGGCGGCGAGCGGCAGGACCATGTCG
>CAYOVM010000017.1:25648-27776 GCA_964407355.1 uncultured Enterobacteriaceae bacterium | reverse complement strand
AGAAGGTCGGCATCCTCGGCTTCAGCTTCAAGGCCGGCACCGACGACCTGCGCGAGAGCCCGATGGTGGAGCTGGTCGAGCGCCTGCTCGGCAAGGGCTACGACCTGAAGATCTACGACAAGAACGTGAGCCTGGCGGTGATCCACGGCGCGAACCGCGACTTCATCCTGAACCGCATCCCGCACATCTCGCGGCTGATGGTGGAGAGCATCGACGAGGTGTTCGCGCACGCCCGGACCATCGTCATCGGCAACGCCTCGCCGGAATTCGCCGACGCGCCGCGGCGCATCGGCGAGGGCCAGACCGTGATCGACTTCGTCCGCGTGAGCAATTCGCGCACGGTGCTCGGGGTCTACGAAGGAATATGCTGGTAAGCACGGGATTCCGCGCGGTTCCTTTTCTCGAGAAGCTCAGGAAAAGGAGCGCGCAGGTGGAGCGCCAGTTCGCCTTTCTGCGGCGGCGCTTCACTCCGCGCACCGTCTTCATGCACTACGGCGCGCGCGACTGCGCGCTCGCGCTGCAGGCCGCGGCCTACGTCGAGCGCGTGTACGCGGTCGACGCGCTCGAGGGCATCGCCGGGGAGGCGACACGCGGCGTGCGGCTGCCCGGCAACCTGCGCTTCGTCGACTCGCGCGACCTGCGCGGCGTCGCCGAAGGCGCGGTGGACGTCTGCTTCAGCGAGCGCCTTCCGGTGAACGGCCTGCGCGAGATCCACGCGAAGCTCGCGCCGCGCGGCGAGTATGTTTTCCAGCTGAACGATATGGGCAGGCAAGCGCGCGGGCGGCTGCGCGAAGCGGGCTTTTCCGGCGTGCGCACCCACTTCCTCGCGAACCTCCTGCACAACCCGAGCCTAGTGACGGCGCTCAAGTAATGCGCATCCTCATCCTCGTCGAGAACCTGCCCAGCCCGTTCGACCGCCGCGTCTGGCAGGAGGCGACGACGCTGCGCGGCGCGGGCCACGAGGTCTCGATCATCTGCCCCACGGGAAAAGGCTGCGAGAAGAAGTTCGAGTCGATCGACGGCATCGATATCTGGCGCTACGACCTGCCGGCGGAAGGGGAGGGCGCGCTCGGATACGCGGTCGAATATTCCGCCGCGCTTGCCTGGACGTTTTTCTTGACCGTGAAGGTGCTGTTGAAAAAGGGCGTGGATGTGGTTCACGCCTGCAATCCGCCGGATCTGTTCTTCCTGATCGGCGGCTTCTACAAGCTCTTCGGCAAGAAATTCCTCTTCGACCACCACGACGCCAACCCGGAGCTCTACGAGGCGAAGTTCGGCCGGCGCGACTTCTTCTGGAAGCTCATGCTGTGGGTGGAGAAGCTCACGTTCCGCACCGCCGACGTCTCGATCGCCACCAACGAGTCGTACAAGCGCATCGCGATCGAGCGCGGCGGCATGGCGCCGGAGCGCGTGTTCGTGGTGCGCAGCGGCCCGAGCCTCGAGCGGCTGAAGGTCGTTCCGGCCGACGAGAAGCTGAAGAAGGGCCGGAAGCACCTGGTCGGCTATGTGGGCGTCATGGGGCGGCAGGAAGGCATCGATCTCTTTCTCGAGTCGGTCCATTTCATCGTGAAGAAAATGAAGCGGACCGACATCCAGTTCGGCCTCGTCGGCGGCGGCACCTCGCTGCGGGAGATGCGCGACCTCGCGGTGGCGCTCGGCGTCGACGACTACGTGAGCTTCACCGGCCGCGTCCCCGACGCCGAGCTGCTCGCGATGCTCAACACGGCGGATGTCTGCGTGAATCCCGACGTCGCCAACGAGATGAACGACATCTCGACCATGAACAAGATCATGGAATACATGGCGCTCGGCAAGCCGATCGTCCAGTTCGACCTCACCGAAGGCCGCTTCTCCGCGCAGCAGGCCTCGCTCTACGCGAAACGCAACGATCCGGTCGATTTCGCGCACAAGATCGTCGAGCTGATCGACGACCCGGAACGGCGCACGGCGATGGGCGCCTTCGGCCGCAGCCGGGTCGAGAACGAGCTCGAGTGGCGCTACGAGGCGCCGAAGCTCCTCGCCGCCTACGACGCCCTGAGCGCCGAGCGCATCCCGCAGCAACGGCCCGCTACCTAGCGTAGCGAGCCGCCGCGGCGGCGAACGCTTCCGAGCGAGCGTTCGCCGCCGC
>CAYOVM010000017.1:20961-25548 GCA_964407355.1 uncultured Enterobacteriaceae bacterium | reverse complement strand
CCGTTCACGCCGAACACCATGTTCGGGGTGAGGTCCTCGTGCGCGCCCGCGTCCGGCGCCGCGCCCTGGAATTGATGCGGCGCGGGCACGTCGTCGTTGAAGTTGAACAGGCGCGCGCCCTGGTCGTACCCGAGCGTTCCGGGCGAGAGCTGGTACGTCCCCGCGTTGAACGCCGACGGCCCGTGCCCGGCCTTGTAGGTCGGAGCGCCGAGAAGCGGGTGCGCGTACGCGGGCGCTCCGCCATAGCTTTCCGCCATGTCGTAGTCGAAGTCGTTCGAGCTCGTCGAGATCTGCGAGTAGGGGCTGCCGCTCGTCCAGTTGTGATAGATGTTGTTGCGCGAGACGGTGTTCGTCACGGGCTGCCCCGTGTTGCCGGCGACGCCGCCGCCGTGGCCGAGGCGGCGCGTGAAGGACGGATCGACGAGCTGCATGACGGAGTTGTGGAACAGGTGGCGCCGTCCGCCCGAGCCCGAGAACGTCCCCGACTTGAACGCCTGCAGCCGATCGTCGCTGTCCAGGGCGACGGAGTAATTCTTGCGCGCGCGGTTGTGCACGTTGCGCCAGATGTAGGCCGGCCCGATGTTGACCGCCGTGCTGCCGATGCCCACCGCGCACATGTCGGTGTAGTTCTTCCACACGCGCACGTTCAGGCCGCCGCCCTCCGCCTCGATGCAGTCGTCGCCGACGTGCTGGATGCGGTTCATGTAGATGTCCGAATCCTGGCCCGGCGCGCCCTGCTGGCTGTCGTTCGTGCTGCCGCTGATGCCGTCCTGCACGTAGTGGGCGATGTCGCCGTTCGTGGTGTAGAGCTCGTTGTACCGGATGACGTGGTTGCCGCCGGTGTCGGTCATGTCGATGTGCTTCGGGCCGTCGCGCCCATACGGCTCGAGGTTCGCGCCATAGGCCGGGTCGTGGATCCGGTTGCGCTGGATCACGATGCGACGGATGCCGCGATGCGCCGTGGCGCTGGCGCCGGGCGCGGTGCGGATCCCCGCGTCCTCGTTGGCGCCGATCTGGTAGCCGAAATCCGGGTGCGTCCGGCCGCTCGACGGCCGGCCGTAGCCGCTGATGTCCGAGTTCTCGATCACCACGTCGTGCACGCCGTCGTCGATGCGGATCGCGTCCGCGCCTCCCACCACGGTGACGTTGCGGATGATCACGTACGACGCCGAGACGCGGATGCCGAACGAATTGCTGTTCGACGTGTTCGCGGTGATGCGCGTGCCGTTCTGCGCGCCGCTCAGGACGCGATAGGCGCTCGGCGTGCCGCCGGTGCTCACCTGCAGGGCCGGCGCGTTGGCGCTGCCGTTCGTGATGGTCGCCGCGAGCTGCTCCGTGGGCGCCTCGGGGAACTGCTCGTTCCAGGTGCTGGCGGTCCTTTCCTTCACCCAGGTTACGTTGTTGGAGGCGTCATACTTGCCGAATTGCACGACATACGCGGTGTTCGGAGCGAGGTGCACGATGCTGCCGCGCGCCGGCTCGAGCGCCGCGCCGTCGACGGTGAAGGCGCGCGTGTCGTAGACCATGTCGTAGCCGCGACGCCAGGTGCTCTCGGCGGCTTTGCGGTACTGCACCGGAACGCCTTTGCCGGACAGCGGGACGTCGGTGCCCGCCGGCGCCCAATACAGGCCGATGCTATGGAAGGTGGACACCGCGCGGCCCTCCTGCGGCAGCGAAGGCGGAATCCCGGTCGGGTCGCTCACCTGGATGTCCTGCTCCGACGGCGCCGACGTGCCGTTCACGTTCGTCGCGGTCAGCGTCACGTGATAAGGCCCGGGCGCCGCGTAAGTGTGGGACTGGATCGTGTTCTTGTCGCTCCAGACGGCCTGCTGCCCGTCGCCGAAGGCGATGTTCAGGCTCGTGATCGGCGAGCCGTTGTCCGCGGAGCCCGAGGCGTTGAAGTCGACGATCGTGGTCCCCGCGCGCTGGCTCCAGGTGAAGCTCGCCGTCGGCGCGCTGCCCCCGGGCTGCGTGACCGTGATGGTCTGCGTCCTGGGAGCCGAAGTCCCGACCGCGTTGGTCGCGGTGAGCGTCGCGGTGTACGTTCCCGCGGCGGAGTAGGTGTGCGGCTGGTGGACGTTCTTGTCGGCCCAGATCGCGTCCGGCGTGCCGTCGCCGAACTGAAGGCGCAGGCTGGTGATCGGCGAGCCGCCGTCGGTGGTGGCCGAGGCATCGAAGTCGACGCCGAGCGGCGCCGTCCCGGTGGTCGGGCTGGCCGTGAGCTGCGCCGTCGGCGCCGTCGCGGTGCCGCCACCGGTGGCGTATGTGATGGTCAGCTTGGGTCGCAGCGTGGGGAACTGCGTGTTGTCGCGGGAATAGAATTCCTTCGGCTTGGAGGTGTCGCCGCCGCCCACATAGGCGACCTTCCAGCCGTAGTTCGGCGTTCCGGCGCCGAAGGCCTGCACGCCGGGCGTGACGTCGATGTTCAGCCATTGATTGACGTCGGTGCTCACGGTCGCCTGGCCGTCCGGGGTCGCGAGGTAGTCGCTGCCGGCGCTCTGGGCCCCGGCGCTGGTCCACGGCGTCCCGGTGGCGGCGACGCTCCATGTCGCCTGCATTTCGTTCCAGCTCTTCAGGAAGCGCGAGGCTTTGAAGGTCGAGTCGCCGGTCACCGGCCCCCAGAACTTGTAGAGGGAGAGGGTCGCCGAGGTGATCGTGGCGCCATTGGGCACCGGGCCGCCTTCGGACTGGAAGATGGCGAAGCGGATCGCGAGCGAGGTGCTCGTCTCGGCGATGAGCGCGTAAGAGACCGCCGCGCCCTCGTTCGTCCCGCCGTTGCCGATCCTCGTGTCGGTCGTGCCGGCGTAGCTGTTGAGGCCCTGCTGCAGCGTGACCGGCGTGCCGGAGGGCGGCGGCGCGGTGGTGTACGTGACGGTGAGCTTGGGCCGCGACGTGGGAAACTGGGTGTTGTCGCGCGAATAGAATTCCTTCGGCTTGGAGGTGTCGCCGCCGCTCACGTAGGCCACCTTCCAGCCGTAGTTGGGCGTTCCCGTGGAGAACGCCTGCACGCCGGGCGTGACATCGATGTTGAGCCACTGGTCTATGTCGGTGCTCACCGTCCCCTGTCCGTCCGGGGTGCTCCGGTAGTCGCTACCCGCGCTCTGCGCGCCGGCGCTGGTCCAGGGCGTTCCGGTCGCGGCGAGCGTCCAGGTCGCCTGCGCTTCGTTCCAGCTCTTCAGGAAGCGCGAGGCCTTGAACGTCGAATCGCCCGTCACCGGCCCCCAGAACTTGTAGAGGGAGAGGGTCGCCGAGGTGATCGTGGCGCCATTGGGCACCGGGCCGCCTTCGGACTGGAAGATGGCGAAGCGGATCGCGAGCGAGGTGCTCGTCTCGGCGATGAGCGCGTAAGAGACCGCCGAGCCTTCCTGCGTCCCGCCGTTGCCCAGGCGCGTGTCGGTCGTGCCGCTGTAATTGTTGAGGCCCTGCTGCAGCGTGACCGTGGTTTGCGCGAGCGCGGGCAGGGCGAGCGCGAGCAGCAGCAGGGCGAGGGCGGCGCGAAAGTATCGGATGGACATGGACGGCTCCGGGAAGGGCCGCGGCCAGGCGGGCCGCGATGTGATCGATCGAATCAGAGGGGGGCAGTGGAAGGCATGGACTGCAGCCTACGGATGCGGTCCATTGCGCGCAGTCCTCCTGTCAGACATTCGCAAGGGTGCCGTCGGGCGCAAGGGGCCGCCCGACGCGGAGCTTCGGAGCACCGCGTTTCAAAAAACGTCGCGCGCGCGGGCGCGCTATTTTTCGCAGCCGCCGGCGCCCGTCGATGGCGCGATGGAACTTGCGCCCTGCGCCGGATGGACTTCCGACACGCGAGTACGCGGTGGCCCGCTCAGCACAGCCCTCGGTCGACGTACATTCTCGTTCGGCCCGCATGCTCGGCGCTCGTGCGCAAATCCTGGAGATGGTCGCTGATCGCCCTCGCCGGCAGCGGCGTTGCCGTTGCGATGCTGTTGGCCCCCGAAGGGCCGGGCAGCGCGGGCGGCTCGAGCAGCACCGGCAGCTCGAGCAGCACCGGCAGCTCCAGCATCGCCGGCGGCCCGCGTAGCGCGCCCTCGGATCCCGCCGGGCGCGCGCACGATCGCCGCGCCTCATCGTCGCCGGCGCTCACGCTGCCGCAGCGGCCGGGGCTCCGGGGATCGCGCGCCAGTCTCTTCGATGCGCCGGCCCCCGCGCCGCCTCCGCCCGCCGCTGCCGCTCGGCAGACCGAGGCGCCGGCGGCGCCCCCGAATCCCTACCGGCTTGCAGGCACGGCGCGCTTCGGCGAGCGGCTCATGATCCTGCTCGCGCGCGGCGACGCGCTCGTCGAGGCCAAGGAAGGCGAGCTGCTCGACGATGTCTACAAGGTGCGCTCGGCGACTCCGGAAAGCGTTGCTCTCATCTACGCGCCGCTCGGCATCGAGCAGATTGTCGAGGCGGGCGCCGTCCCCGCCGCCCCGCTCGCGCCGTCGCAGTTGCCGCCGGGCTCGCCGCTTGCTCCTCGATAGGATCGTCGTGCTATCGCGCCGGTGCCGGGCGGACCATGGCGGCGCGCTCGGTCTCTTCACCACTGCGGGCGGAACATGGCGCCCCGACACCGGAGATCGAGCATGG
>CAYOVM010000017.1:13045-20861 GCA_964407355.1 uncultured Enterobacteriaceae bacterium | reverse complement strand
TCTCTTCACCACTGCGGGCGGAACATGGCGCCCCGACACCGGAGATCGAGCATGGCCCAGGTCGAGCTCGCCGCGCGCCGCGGCGGCGCGCTGCCCTCGCATGGATTATTCGAAGAGCTTCCCTACGAGAAGCCGAAGGAGCGCCTGCTCGACATCGACGCGGCGCGCGGCCTCGCGATCCTGCTGGTGGTCATCGGGCACGTCGTGGCGCGCGACATGCCGGCGGGCAACGAGTGGTACGCGGCGCTGAAGGACACGATCTACCTCTTCCACATGCCGCTGTTCATGGTGCTCACCGGCATGACGTTCGCGCTGTCGCTGCCGCGCTTCGCGGCCTGGGCGGACACGGCGCGCTTCTCCCTGAAGCGCATGGAGCGCCTGTTCGTGCCCTATGTGGCGTTCGGCATCGTCATCATCGCCGGCAAGATCGCGGCCGCGCGCTTCCTCGTGGTCGACAACCTGCCCGGCGACTCGGCGCTGCTCGCGCTGCTCGTGCGCCCCACGGAGAGCGGCGTGACGTTCCTCTGGTTCATCTACGTGCTCTCGATCTACCTGCTGTTCGTGCCCGCTTTCTTCCAGCTCGTCGGGCGCCGGCCGATGCTGCTCCTGCTCCTCGGCGTGGCGCTCAACCTGCTCGGGCCTTGGACGCCGCTCTTCATGCTCGACTCGGCGGTCGCGTACCTGCCGTTCTTCGCCGCGGGGATGGTGCTGTGGATGTACCGGGATGCATGGAGGGATATGCGCCCGGGCGTGCTCTGGGCATCGACGCTGCTCTTCGTCGCGCTGCTCGTGATGGCGCAGTTCCTGGACCTCTCGAAATGGCTGGTGGGCGCGGCTTCGGTGCTGCCGGTGCTCGGCTGGATGCAGAGGCTGCCGGCCGGGCCGCTCGGCTGGGCCGCGGCGCTGGGGCGCGCGAGCCTCGCCATCTACCTGATGAACACCATCGCCATCGGCGTCACGAAGGGCCTGATGCTGAAGCTGCTGCCCTGGGATGGAATCAATTTCCTGCTGTACTTCCCGCTGCTCGCGCTCGCCGGCGTCGCGCTGCCGCTGCTCGTGCGGGACCTCGCGGTGCGCTACACGCCGCGCGTGGCGCGCTACGTCGCCTAGCGCCGCGGCCGGTGGCTGCGCCGGACGGACCATCCCGCGCCGGCTGACGCCCGGGCCGCGAAGCTCTACAAGGAGGGAGTCCATGGTCGCCGGCCCGCCCCACGCCTATCGCCCCGATGTCGACGGCCTGCGCGCCGTCGCGGTGCTTTCGGTGCTGGGCTACCACGCCTTTCCGGGCCTGCTGCCGGGCGGCTTCGCCGGCGTCGACATCTTCTTCGTCATCTCGGGTTTCCTGATCACCGGGATCATCCTCGAGGACCTGCAGCGCGGCCGCTTCACCTTCGCCAATTTCTACTGGCGGCGCATCCGGCGGATCTTCCCGGCGCTGATCCTGGTGCTGGCGGCGAGCTTGTTCCTCGGCTGGCGGGTGCTGCTGCCCGACGAGTACGCGCAGCTCGGCAAGCACGTCGCGGCCGGGGCCGGCTTCATCTCCAACCTCGCGCTGTGGCGCGAGGCCGGCTACTTCGACTCGGCGGCGGAGCTCAAGCCGCTGCTGCACCTGTGGTCGCTCGGGGTCGAGGAGCAGTACTACCTCGTCTGGCCGCTGCTCCTCCTGTTGTTCAGGAACCAGCCGAAGAAGATGCTCTGGATGATAGTCGCCGTCGGCGCCGCGTCTTTCGTGCTCAACGTCGCGGCCGTGGCGCGCTATCCGACGGCCACGTTCTACCTGCCGGTGACGAGGTTCTGGGAGCTGCTCGCGGGCAGCCTGCTCGCCTATCTCGCGGTGTTCGGGAAAAAGCAAAGCCACGGATTCGAAAACACGAAAGCGCTGGCGGGCGCCGCTCTGATCGTCGCGGGCTTCGCGCTTCTCCATGCCGAGCGCGCGTTCCCGGGCTGGTGGGCGCTGCTGCCGGTCCTCGGCGCGGCGCTGCTCGTGCGGGCCGGGCCGGCGGCCTGGATCAACCGCCGCATCCTTTCGCATCCGGGCCTCGTGTTCGTCGGCCTGATCAGCTACCCGCTCTACCTGTGGCACTGGCCGCTGCTCGCCTATGCGCGCATAGTGGAGGGCGGCGAGCCGCCGCTCGCCGTGCGCGCCGGGCTGCTGCTCGCGAGCGTGCTGCTCGCCTGGCTCACTTACGAGCTGGTCGAAAAGAAGATCCGCCATGCGAAGCTCGGCCTCGCCGCGCGCCGCGCCGTGCCGGCGCTCGCGCTGTCGATGACGGCTCTCGCCGTGGCCGGGGTCCTCGGATTCCAGGGCCGCGTGCTGCCGAGCTCGGCGTCGAACCCGGTCATCGCCGAGATCTCGCGCGCCAGCGCCGACTGGGGTTACGGTCGCGACAGCGTGATTCCGGGCGACAGCGCCCGCGCGGTGCTGTTCTTCGGCGACAGCCACATGGAGCAATACCTGCCCAGGATCCAGAAGCTCGCGGCAGAGCGCGCGTTCCCGGTGCGCACGGTGATTTTCAAGACCCGGGGCGGCTGCGCGCCGGTGCCCGGCATCGAGAGGAAGGGCCAGAACTGCGGCCGTTTCGTGGACGAGGGATTCGCGCTCGCGCAAAGCCCCGCGGTGGATACCGTCGTCATCGCGGCCTCATGGGTGGGATTCGTCGGCCGCGCCGACTATTACAGGACGGGCGACGAGGCGGGCGCGCCGCTCAGGATGCTCACGCCGCAGGCCGAGTGGGTGCTGGAGGGCTTCGAGGCCGCGCTCGCGAAGCTCGTGGCCGACGGCAAGCGCGTGGTCATCGTTCTCTCCTCGCCGCGCGGCAACGCGCTCGACCCGAAGATGACGGTCGACCGCGACTGGATGAGCGTGCGCGTCAACCACTCCCTCGCCCCGCTCGCGAAGAGCGAGCTGCGCGCCCTCAGCACGCCGATCGACGAGCGCCTGCGCGAGATCGCGGGGAGAGCCGGCGCGAGCGTGGTCGATCCCACCGACTGGCTGTGCGGCCCGGCGTATTGCCCGGCCGTGGACGAGAGCGGCCGGCCGCTCTACAAGGACGACTCGCACATCCGCGCGAGCGTCGCTCGCGCGCGCATCGATGCGCTGGATCGCTACGTCTATCTCGAACCTGCCGCGGCGGCCGCCGCCGCGGCGCTGGGACGCTAGTCGCTCATCACGTTCGGGAATGCCATCCCGAAGGTGACGATGCAAATCGCGAGCTTGACGAGGAAGACGGCCTTCTGGCCGCCGGTCATCTGGCGGAACGGACGGCCGGTATTGCGGGCCTCGGGCGAAGGCGCACCACTTGGATTTTCCATCCGCTTACCCTATCGCAGCAGGCTGTCGTCGGCCGTGCGGCAGCCTTGCGGGTTTCTGACGGCTTCATGTCGGTGTACGGACTCGCTGCCGGGATGTCTGCACGTTGCCCGGCATAAACCGCCTCAGAAGCCCTCGGCGCAGGTTGTAGAGCCGGTCGGTCAGGCGGTTGATTCGATAGCCGAATACGGCCGCCTTGGCCTCGGTGGAGGCGGCGTCGTAAGGCAGGCGCAGGAATTCCAGGGTCCAGCCCACGGTGTCGAGGATGGCGCATTCGGCGAGCTTGCGCCGGCTCTTGCGCTGCGCATCCACCGAGCCGGGATTCACAAAGCTGAGCTTTCCCTTGTCGAGGTATATCCGCTCCGGTGAAATGGGCAGCTCGGAAACCTCGCCGCCTTCCACCACGTAGATCTTCTGCTCGTGGCTGTGGCCGAAAAAGCACAGGCGCGCCGCCGGAAAGTCGGCGCGCAGGTACTCGGCGTTCAGGCCGATGACCGCGGGCGTTGCCATGTACTGCTCGACGTCCCGCACGCCGCCGTGCACGAGAAGCACGTTCTCCTCGACCATGCGGTTCGGCGGCAGCCGCTCGAGCCAGGCCGCGGTGTCGCGCGAGAGCATGCGCCGCGTCCGCTTGAGCGAATATCTCGCCTTGTTGGAGCAGCGCGCGAAATCCAGCCGGCCGGTGCCGATGAGGTCGTGGTTGCCGGCGATCGCCACGGTGTGCCGCCTGCGCAGGTGCGCCGCGCACTCGTCGGGATCGGCGTTGTAGCCGACGATGTCGCCCACGCAGAGGAACTGGCGGATGCCCCGCGCCTCGAGCGCGCCGAGCACCGCCTCGAGCGCCTCGCGGTTGCCGTGGATGTCGCCTAGGACGCCGTAGCGAGCCATCGGTGCATCCTGCGCGCGAGGCCGCTGCGGATACGCGTCGCCCAATAGAGCAGGAACGGGAGCGGATCGCTCCAGGCGAAGAGATCGTAGATTTTCGGCGCCGCGGCGAGCGACGCGAGCCAGCGGCCGGCGCTGAGCTCGCCGCGCGACGCGAGCTCGCGGAAGGCGCGGCGATCGAGCCCGAGGCAGAGCCAGCGATATCTCTCGACGTAGCGGGTCGCCTGCGGCGCCGGCCGGGCCCCGCTCACGAGGTAGTCGTACGCGATCTTCGGGAGATTGACGCCGTTGCGCGCGCCCAGGTAGTGCCAGAGATTGAAGCGCGCGTTGACCTCCAGCAGGTGGAAGCGCCCGGTGCGCGCGTCGCGCTTGAAGTCGAGCTTGAACACCCCCTTCAGCGCGAGGCGCCCGGCCACATCGCGGCCGAGCGCCTCGAGGCCGTCGTCGTGCGCGAGCTCGAGATAGGAGCTGTAGCCGGTGAGCCCGGGATAGGTGCGGATCTTGCGGCCGATGAACCCGGCGAGCAGCTCGCCTTTTTCGGTGGCGAAGCCGTGGCAGGACCACAGCGCGGAATCGTCTCCGGGGATGTACTCCTGGAAGGACAGCTTGTCGGCGAGCGCGCCCAGATCCGGGTGCGCGAGCGCCGCGGCGCCGCTCTCGAAGGCGAGCGCCTTGCCGTTGCGGAATACGCGCGCATGCACGAACGTATCCTGCTTCAGCTTCGGCTTGACCAGAACGGGACCTTGCGCGCTCTCCAGCGTCTCCCAGGAGAGGCGGCGCGGCACGGGCAGGCCATGGGCTTCGCCGAGCGCCTGGAACAGCGATTTGTCGGCGAGCGCGCGCGCGAGCGCGGGATCGTTCAGCGCGAGCAGGAAATACGGACTGAGCTCGGCGTGGAAATCGCGCACGAGGTCGAGATATTCGTCGTTGCTGTAAAAGAGCGGCAACCGGGCGCCGAGCTCCTCCGAGAGGCGTTTTCCGGCGCGCGCCAGCGCTTCGGCCACGGCCTCGCGCCGCGCGAGCGGCGGCAGCGCGCAGCGGCCGGCGCAATAGCGCGAGGCCGCGGCGTGCGGGGCGCGCTCGGGCGAGGCGACGATGACCGGAACGCGCGCCAGGCCGAGCGCCCGGACGACGTTCAGCCCGCCGAGCAGCAGCACAGGCGGCTTCATGGTCGATTCAGGCTAGATGAAGGGCGCTACAGCGCGCGCGGGCGGTCTTGAGCCGTTCGGTCCAGAGGCGCCGCGCGATTTGGAAACTACGACTTTGTAATCTTGGACGCGCCGGTGGTGGAGCGAATGAGGCTCGGACTCATACCTCGACCCATGACTCAAGGGTCGCGCTCTCCCGATTAAGCTACCGCCCCACACCACGCCCGTATCGTCCGGCGCGGGCTCTATTCCCGCAATGCGCAGGGCAGCCCAGTCGCGGGGTGCCGACAGGGCGTTGGCCCGTTCGGCTTAGCGGCGCCGGTCGATGGACGCAAGGCGAGCTCTGTACTCTCGAAAGCTCCTAGGGACCACAGGCAGGACCGCGGGCGCAACGATGATCGTCACCATCCATCAGCCTCATTTTCTCCCCTGGCTCGGCTACATGCATCGCATGGCGCACGCCGATCTGTTCGTGGTGCTCGATCACGTGCAGTTCGAGCGCGGCAACCGCGCGAGCTACCAGAACCGCACCCGCTATCTCATGGACGGCGAGGCGCGCTGGCTCACGGTGCCGGTGGTGCAGCACTCGCACAAGGAGCGCATCCTCGACAAGGAAATCGACAACCGGGGCGAGGGCGCGCGCTGGCGCGGGCCGAGCCTCTACGCCACGCTGCGGCACGCGTACCGCGAGGCGCCGTATCGCGAGCTCTATGCGCCGGCGCTGAAGAAAATGTTCGAGACGCCGTGGGAGCGCCTCGTCGACCTGAACCTCGCTTCGCTCGAGGTGCTGCGCGACGCGCTCGACATCCGCACGCCCCTCGTAAGGAGCTCGGAGCTCGACGTGTCGGGCGCGAAGTCGGAGCTGATCATCGATATCTGCCGGGCGGTGGGCGCCGACACCTTCCTCGGCGGGCTCGGCGGCTCGCGCCACTATCTGGACTACGACGCCTTCGAGCGCGCGGGCATCCGCGTGCTGTGGCAGGAATTCCAGCATCCGGCGTACCGGCAATGCGGCCCGGCGCCGTTCGTCGCCGGCCTCTCATCGGTCGACCTTCTCTTCAACTGCGGTCCGCAAAGCCGCGCCATGGCGCGGGGTCGCGGCCATGCGATGCGGGAGTCGCTTGCCGAGGCCTGACTCGCAAACCAGCCGGTTCTACGAAAGCCATGTCCGCCGATTCGGCTGCGACTATCGGGCGCTCGGCTTCGGCCGTCCCGCGTCGCAGGAGAAGCGCTTCGAGGCGCTCGCCTCGCTCGGCGCGTTTCGCGGCCGCAGCCTCCTCGACGTGGGCTGCGGCTTCGGCGACCTGCTGCCGTGGCTGCAGCGGCGCGGCATGCAGCCGGCCGAGTACGCCGGGCTCGACCTGTGCCGGCCCATGATCGAGCACTGCCAGGAGAAGTTCGCCGATGAGTGCGCCTGCGGCGCGGCCCGCTTCGAGGCCGCGGACGCGTTCGATTACCGGCCGCGCTCGCGCTACGACTTCGTCGTCGCGAGCGGCATCTTCGGCTACGCCGCGCGCGGCACGCGCGGCCGCGTGCGCTCGACCATCGAGCGCATGTTCTCGTGGTGCCGCGAGGGCCTCGCCGTCAACTTTCTCAGCCGCCACGCGCCGCGGCGCAGCCGCGGGCGCCTCTATCTCGACCCGCGCGAGCAGCTCGCGCACGCGCTCGAGCTGACTCCGGCGGTGCGCCTGGACCATACCTACATGCCCAACGACTTCACGCTGTTCCTCTACCGCTCGCCGCCCTGGCAGGAGGCTGCCTGATGAACCAGCCTGTAGCCGCCTTCGGCGCACGCTCGCTCGTCAGCCGATACACGGCCTGCAGCGTGCTTGCCCTCGGCGCGCATCCCGATGACCTCGAGCTGGGCGTCGGCGGCACGCTCGCGCGCCTCTCGGCCGCCGGCGCGCACGTCGTGATGGCGGTCGTCTCCGTGCCGGGCGACCGCGACCGGCGGCTCGCGGAAGCGCGCGCCTCCGCGGCGATCCTCGGCTGCGAGCTGCGCGTGCTGATCGAGGACGGGCGGCGCATCGACGACCTCAAGGCCTACCAGCTCGTGGGGCTGCTCGACGAGGTGGTGGCCGACGTCGCGCCCGCGGCGGTGTTCACGCACAGCGCCAACGAGTTCCATCGCGATCACGCCTCGGTCTACCAGGCCGCGGTGTCGGCGCAGCGGCTGCGCTTCTTCGACTTCTTCTCGTACCACCCGACGATGTGCCGGCCGGTGCCGGTGCCGTTCACGGCGCGCGTCTTCGTCGATATCAGCGACACCATCGAAACCAAGATCAAGGCGATCGACGCGCACGCGAGCCAGTTCTCCTGCCGCGGCATCGATACCGGGCTGTACCGCGATTTCGCGCGCCTGCACGGCAGGATGATCGGCGTCAACTATGCGGAGGGACTCGATGTCGGACGCATGCTTCTCGCCTGACGGGGCTTCGGCGCTGCTGAAGTTGGAGCCGGGTGCATCGGCGCT
>CAYOVM010000017.1:8824-12945 GCA_964407355.1 uncultured Enterobacteriaceae bacterium | reverse complement strand
TCTCGCCTGACGGGGCTTCGGCGCTGCTGAAGTTGGAGCCGGGTGCATCGGCGCTCCTGAAAGAAGGGCTGCTGCCCGCCTACCGTTCTTCCAGGACCGCGGTCGAGGTCCTGCGCGACCCGGCGGCCCTCGGGCAGCTGATCCCGCAGTGGGCCGATCTCGCGGCGAACGCGCTCGAGCCCAATCCGTTCTTCGAGCACTGGATGCTCCTCCCGGCTCTCGAATGCTTTGCGAAGCCCGGCGAGGTCGAGATCTTCGTCCTGTGGCGCGACGGCAAGCTGGCGGCGCTTTTTCCGTTCCAGCGCGCCCGCCGCTACAAGGGGCTGCCGGTGCGCGCCCTCAGCGCCTGGCGCCACCGCCATTGCCTGCTCTCGACGCCGCTGGTGCGCGCCGAGGGCGCGGTGCAAACCTGCGCGGAGCTTCTCGCCTGGCTGCGCGCCGAAGCCCCGCTGCTCGAGCTGAGCTACATCGAGGCGGACGGGCCGTTTCACGACGCTCTGCGGCGCGCGGGCGCGCGGGCGTACGCGGACAACAGATACGAAAGGGCGCTCCTCGTCAGGGAGCGCGACGCCGACGCCTACATCGGCGGCTCGCTCTCGCGGCATCTTCGCCAGGAGCTGCGCCGCCGCGAGCGCCGCCTCGCCGAGCGCGGCCGGGTCGCGCACACGGTGATGCGCGCGGGCGACGATCTCGAGCGCTGGGCCGGCGAGTTTCTGCGCCTCGAGGCGGCGGGCTGGAAGGGCCGCGAAGGCAGCGCGCTCGCCTGCAGCGAGGCGAACCGGCGCTTCGCCGCCGAGATCTTCGCGGGCGCGTTC
This sequence comes from uncultured Enterobacteriaceae bacterium, assembly GCA_964407355.1. Classification (GTDB taxonomy): domain Bacteria; phylum Pseudomonadota; class Gammaproteobacteria; order Burkholderiales; family SG8-39; genus SCGC-AG-212-J23. The sequence goes on along the minus strand of CAYOVM010000017.1, from coordinate 12,130 downwards.
GCGCGCGGCCGCCTGCACATGGTCGGCGTCGACCTCGACGGCCGGCCGCTCGCGCGCTGCGTCAGCATCCTCGCCGGCGCCGGCTCGTACGCCTTCAAGACGGCCTACGACGAGGAGTTCTCGCGCTATTCGCCCGGGGTCATCGCCGAGGTCGACCGGATCCGCGAGTTCCACGGCCTGCCCGGCGCGCAGTGGATGGATTCGTACACCGCGCCGGACAACGACGTCCTGAACGCGGTGTGGAAAGGCCGGCGCACGATCCAGCGGCTCGCGATCGGCGCCGGTGCGCGCGGCAGGCTCGCGGTCGCCGCGCTTCCGGTCCTGCGCCGGGCGAAAAGGCTGCTCTCGAAGTAATTTACCGGACGCTGATCGCCTCGTCGGCGGCGATCGTCACGATCTTGCCGCCGACCCGGACCGACCAGGCGCCGCTGTCGTCGCGCGTCGCCGATGCCTGCGCGCCTTTGCAGCCTACGTCCAGCAGCGCGATGAATTCCGCGTCGGCGAGGGGCTCGCTCGAGAAGCGGCCGTGCCACTGCGCCTCGCCGGCCCGGGGCTCGGCGCCGGAGATCATCTTGCCGTCGCCCTTGAGGGGCTCGGGCGCGCTCCACTCGTCGGTCTGCGCGAACCTGAGCGGCGGCGCGGCGAGCATCTCCACGCACAGGGTTTGCCCGGCGTTCTCGATTTTTATTTTTTTATCGGAAAGCGCCGAGATTTTCTGCAGCGCGTGGATGTTCCATTCCCAGCGCCGCGGCGTGCCGGAGGCGAGCTTGTCGTGCACCACCAGGAGGTTCGGGCGCAGGTAGACGAGCGAGCGCAGCGCCTGCTTGAGCGCGCCGTCGTAGGCTTGCGTCGCGTCGCCGGTGGTGATGTCGTACTGCGGCGAGCTGGAGAACTTCGTGATCCGGCCGTAGCCCATCTTCTTGTAGTCGGTCGCCTCGAAGAAGACCTGGCCTTTGCCGCCGTCGTAGGTGATGGCGTTCTTCGCGCGCGTCTGGTGCAGCCAGTTCCACCAGTGCCTGGTCTTCCAGCCGTCGTAGTAGCCCGATTCGATCGCCAGGCGCTGGCCGCCGGCGTTGATCACGAAGCCGTTCTGGTCGGCGTGCTGGTGGTTGAACGCGCCGTAGGGCGGCGGGCTCGACTTGAAGTACACCGAGACGCGGTCCTTGTCCTCGAGCGCGCTGTGCATCGCCACCCAGCCGGTGCTCGGCAGGAGAAGCGCGTTCGGCGCGCCCTTCGGAAAGGGCTGCGGGCCGCTGAAGTCGGCCGGCGGCGCGAGGAGATATTCCATGCGGATCGCGGCTTCGCCGGAAAGCTGCGACGCGTACCAGCGCATGAGCGGGCTCGGCGCGAAGTAGCTGTAGCCCTTGCCGAAGCGCGCGCTCTGCTCCTTCAGCATCGCCTGCTCGTGGCCGTCGCCGAAGAGGCGCGCCGGCGTGCCGGGCGGGTTGAAGTAGGCGAGGAAGTTGGCGTGGTTGCGCACCCAGGCCTTCTGCGCGAGGTCGATCCCGGTCGCCCAGCGCAGCACGTACCAGTGCGGCAGGAACTGGCCGGTGTACCAGAGCCCGTAGGCGCTGCCGTTGGCGAAGGCGCCGTCCTCGCCGCCCCAGGGCGTCACCAGGTTGATCGCGAGGGGCAGGGCCTTCTTCATCCAGTCCTCGGCCTCGGGGAAGTCGCCTGCCACCAGCGCGGCCATCATCCCGAGCATGGTCGCGCTGCCCTGGCCGTGCGAATCGCGCGGCTCGCGCGCCACGCGCGAGCGCTCGCCGATGAGATCGGCGTGCATCTGGCCCATCCTCGCCCGGATGCTCCTGAGGATCATTTCTTTGCCCGAAGCGTCGAGCTTCGGATACAGCCAGTCGTAGCCGAGCACCAGCGTGTAGGTGATGTTGCGGGCGGCGAGGTTGAGGTACTCGCGGTTATAGGAGGTGGAGCCGTTCGGGTCCCACGAAGCCATGTTCTTCACGCGGCGCGCGGCCTCGTCCTGGTAGCGCGCCTCCTTCGTGAGCACATAGAGGGTCAGCGCGTTCTGCGTGCGCTTGATCTCGTCGATCACGTTGCTCTCGTCGTTGCTCGGCGATTCGCTCTCGGGCGCGCGCGGCGGCGGCACGCGCATGCGGGTGTCCACCTCGGCGCGCAGCATCCGCACCGCGGCTTCGCGCTGCTTCGCCATTTTCTCCAGCGTCGCGGGCTCGGGCAGGCCGCGCGGATGCGGCTTCGCCTTGAGCGCGGCGGCCAGCTTCCCCATGTCCGGCACGAGAAACGGCTTCGCGTCCGCGCCGACGACGAATTTGCGCCGCTCGCTGGTCCGGGTGCCGCCCGCCCCGGCGACGCTGACCGTCCAACCGTAGGTGCCGGCCGGCAGCACCTCGTTCCAGTTGAGGTAGTTCTGCGGCGCGGCGAGCGAGCGGGTCTTCCCGTCCGGGTAGGTCAGGTTGAGCGTATAGCGCGCCTGCTTGCTGATGTCGGGCCAGCTGAAGTCGGGCGGCGTCTGCTGCACCGTCGCGCCGTCCGCCGGGCGGATCGCGGCGGCGTTCGGATCGTTCGTCTCCAGCAGGTCGGCGCGCGCCAGTAGCGGCAGCAGGCTGAGCGCCGCAACGAAGAATTTCAGGGGTCTCATCCGCGGCGATTAGACGCGCCGCAGGCGCAGGCTGCGGCGCGCCGCGTTTAGTCCGGTCGGACTATAGGTTTATTTTCTTTCGGGTCGTTCTGGTTCGGCGTCTTCGGCGGCGCGTAGAAAAACTTCCAGTCGCCGTAGGTCGCCGCGCCGGCGAAGGTTTCGTCCTCGCGTAAAAATCCGCCCGACTTCACCGGCTTGAGCTGCGCCAGGCTGTACACGCCCATGATGCCGCCGCCGGGCGCCTCCATCAGGCCCCAATCGGCTTTCCCGCTGGCCGGGTCGCGGTAGAGCTTGCGCAGATAGCGCTGCGTCGTGGGGTAGCGCTTGTCCTCGAGCAGGTCCTCGAGCTTCTGCGGAAAGCGCTTGACGCCGCCCGGGGAGCGCTCGTAATAGGCCGCGATCGCCTGCCGGTACTGGTGCCCGGCGAAGAGCAGCTCCGCCTCCTTCTCGCGCTGCTGCGCGTGCGAGGCGAATTCGCCGATCGCCGCGAGCACCCCGCCGCCGACCGCGACCGCGATCATGAGGGCAAGGTACGTGAATCCCTTTTGCGAAATCAGGGACAGACCACGTTTTCCCGTTTGACGAAAACGTGGTCTGTCCCTGTTTTTGCTGTTTTTGTCACCAGCGCTCATAAGGCGTGCCGTCCGAGCCGTTGCCTTTCGCGTTGCTGTGGACGTCGTAGACGCCGC
>CAYOVM010000017.1:0-8724 GCA_964407355.1 uncultured Enterobacteriaceae bacterium | reverse complement strand
GGCGTGCCGTCCGAGCCGTTGCCTTTCGCGTTGCTGTGGACGTCGTAGACGCCGCCTTTCTGCGGGTCGGCCGGCCCGACCACCAGCCAGCGGTTGCTCTGGGTCATCGGGTCCTTGGGAATGCTGCGCAGGTAGCGCTTGGAGACGAGCTCGTCGAGCGTCCCGGGATAGCGGCCGGCGTCGGCGTAGTGCTTGTCGAGCGCGTCGCGCATGACCGCGAGGTTCTCCTTGAGCACCGCCTCCTCGGCGCGGCGCACCTTGCCGATGTAGTCGGGCACCACGATGGAAAGGAGCAGCCCGATGATGGTCAGCACCACCATCAGCTCGACCAGCGTAAAGCCTTTCATGCTTTTCATGGTCACCATTCCTTGTAGGGAACGCTGTTCAGCCCGACGCCCGGGCTGCGCGAGTACACGTCGAAGACGTCCTGCCCGGCCTGCGGCTCCGCCGCGGTGCTCGCATAGCTGCGCAGGCCCCACTCCTCGCCGGTGAGCGGATCGCGCGGCAGGCGCCGCAGGAAATAGATCTTCGGGCCGTCGGGCTTGCGCTTGTCGGGCACGCCCTCGACCAGCGCCGCGAGCGTCGGCGGATAGCCCGAGCGGTCGGCGGCGCGCTCGATGACGCCGTCGTCGGCGGCGCGCTTGTAGCTGTCGATCGCCTCGCGCAGCTCGCGCAGCGCGTGCCGGAGGTCCTGCTCCCGGCTGCGCTGCGAGCTGAGCTCCGCGAGCGGCAGCGCCACGGAGGCGAGCAGCGCCACGATGGTGACCGTGATCAGCAGCTCGATGAGGGTGAAGCCGCGTGCCGGCTTTTGCGTTTTTTTCATCTCCCTTCCCCGATTACTTTTTTATGAAAGAGCGGTCATCACTGCGAAGGCTTCGGCGCCGGCCCCGCCGCGGGCGGCCGCGGCCCGGCGGGAAGCGCGTCCGGCGCCGCCTGCGGCTGCTCGGGCGTCGAAGGAAGCGGCGAGGGCGCAAGGTCGGACGGCGGCACGCCGCGGCCCGAGGGCTGGTTCGCCGGCGCGGTGATCGCCGGCTGGACGTTGGCCGCGTTCGGCAGCGACAGCGGCGCGCCGCCCACCTCGGCCTCGGTGCCGGAGGAGAACTGCTCCAGGCGCACGCCCGGACGCTCGACGTTGCGGATCACGCGCGGCGTGATGAGCAGCACCACCTCGGTCTTGTTGACCGTGTCGTCGTTGTTCGAGAAGAGGCGTCCCGCGAACGGCAGGTCGGCAAGACCCGGGACCCGGTTCGCGCTGCGCCGGTCCTCGTCGTTGATCAGGCCGGCGAGCACCTGCGTCTCGCCGTCCTTGAGGCGCAGCGTCGTCGACGCGTTGCGCGTGCCGATCTGGTACGCCGTGGTCCCGGAGCCGGTCTTCTGCTGGCCGGAGACGTTGCTCACTTCGAGGCCGACCTTGATGCCGACGTCGTCCTCGAGGAACACCTGCGGCTCGACCTCGAGCTTGAGGCCCACGTCGAGGTAGTTGATCGACTCGGACACGAAGCCCGTCGCGCCCGCGGTGGTGGTGATCACCGGCACCTTGTCGCCGATGTGGATGCGGGCCTTCTCCCGGTTCTTCACCCGGATGCGCGGATTGGCGAGCACGTTGGTGCGGCCGTTCTGCTGCCTGGCGTTCAGCTGGACCAGCGGGTCGGTGACGGTCAGGCGCACCAGGCCGGAGTTGAAATGCTGCAGCTGGCGGCCGGTGAGCTGGCCGGGCGTGCCCGCGGTGGTGGTGCCGTCCGCGGCGGTCGTGCCGCCGCCGACGATGCCGACGCCGACCGAGCTCGGCCACTGGATGCCGAGCTGCTGCAGCTTGTTGTAGCCGACCTCGAGCACCTGCACTTCGAGCATCACCTCGGACTCGGCGAGGTCCTGGTTGGCGATCAGCTTCTCCGCCATGCGCACCGCTTCCGGCGTGTCGCGGATCACCAGCAGGTTCAGCTTCTCGTCGACGAACAGATCGCGCGTCTTGACGAGCTGGCGCACCATGTTGGCGGTCGACTTCACGTCGGCGTTGGCGAGGTAGAAGCTGCGCACCGTCAGGTCCTTGTAGTCGCGGCTCTTGGCGGGCGTGTTCGGATAGATGAGAACCGTGTTCTCGTTCAGCACCCGGCGGTCGAGCTGGTTGGTCACCAGCACGAAGCGGATCACGTCGTCGATGCTGGTGTCGCGCACGAACACCGTCGCCTTCGCGTCGGCCGGCACGTCGCGGTCGAACACGAAGTTGAGCCCGGTGCGCTTGGAGATCAGCTCGAACACCGTGCGCACCGGCGCGTCGCGGAACTCCATCGTGATCGGCTTGTTCAGCGCGGCGCTGAGCTTCGGCGCCGCGTTCGCCTCGTTCGCGCGCTTCTCCTCCACCTTGCGCACGATCGAGCGCGCGTCCTTCTGCGCGGGATTTTCGGCGAGGATCTCCTTCGCTTTCGCGTAGGCCTTGTCGGTCTCGCCCGCCTTGAACGCGGCTTGAGCTTCGACGACCTGCGCGGCGCTCGCGCGATCTTTCCGGATATTCTCGGTGCCCTCCTTCGCCCTGGCATTTTCAGGGTCGAAACGAAGAGCCTGGTTGTAGGCCTGGGCGGCCTGGTCGAGCGCGCCGGAGCTGCGCGCGTTGTCGCCCGCGGTGAGGTAGCGCTGCACCGCGACCGCCTTCTGGCGCTCGTAGTAGTTGCGGATCTCCATGTTGCCGGGATCCTTCTTCAGCTCCTCCTCGATCTTGGCGAGGCCGCCCTCGACGTCGCCGGCCTCCACCATGCCGCGGCCGTCGATGTAGCGCTGGCTGGTGGTGCACGCGACCGACATGAACGCGATGACCGCGAGAGCGAGGATCAGGAAAATTTTGTTCATCAGTTCACCGCCGGGATGTCTAGGGTTTGTCTTGTCTTCAGGGGCAGATAGGTGAAGGTGATGCTGGTCTCGGTCACCTTGTCGATGCGGTACTCGTCATCGAGCTTCTGCTTCGCGTGCACGCTGTAGCTCTTGTCGCCGCGGCTCAGGAACACCTCGAGCTTGCCGTCCTCGATCGCCTTTCCGAGGTACACGAAAGGCAGCGGCGGGGCGCTCGGCGCGGCGGCCGGGGCATGCGCGGCCTGCGGCCCGGGCTCGCGCGGCGAGAAGCTGCGGCGCGCGAACGGATCGACCGGGCGGGCGTCCTCGGGTTTCGTCTCTTCGGCGCCGCGCGCGAGCTTCGACAGGTCGAGATCCATCTCCTCGGCCCGCGGCGAGGCCTGCAGCCGCGTGTCGATGCGCGCCGCCGGCTCGGCGGCGGGCGTCGCGGGCCGCTCGCGTCCGGTCACCACCGAGGCGATGAGCCCGAGCGCGAGCACCGGCACGGCGACGCGGGCGATGTCCTTCCTGGAGAACCTTCCAGGCAGCGACTTTCCGAAGGAGAAAAGCGGGCGGAAAAAACTCTTCATGGCTTCGCTCCTCATGGCTTCACCAGGTGGAGGGTCATCTTCAGCTCCGCGCGCACCGCGCCGTCGTCGCGGCTCTCGCGCTTGAGCGTGAGCTGGTCGAGCGAGAGCACCGGGATCTCGATGAGCGCGCGCTTCAGGAACTCGCGCAGCTGCGGGTAGCTGCCGGCCACCGGCAGCACGATCTCGTAGCGCTCGATGCGTCCGCCGGCGTTTTTCTCCGCCGCGCTCGCGTTGCGGTAACTGCCCGATTGCAGCTCGACGCCGGTCGCCTTGGCGATGCCGTAGAGCTTCGCCAGCCAGTCGGTCGGCGCCTCGGTCGTGCCCAGGCGGTTATAGAAGCGCTCGAGCTTGCCGCCGGCGGCGGCCGGCGCGCCGGCTTCGGCGCGCCCGGCGTTGCGCGCGAGCGAGGACTCGAGCGCCGCGTTCTTCTCCTGCAGCGGCTTGAGCACCAGGGAGAAGAACATCGCCGTGACGGCGAGGAGGGCGAGCGCCGCGAGCCCCATCGGGCCGAGCTCGTCGCGCAGCTGCAGGACGCGGGTCTTCAGGTTTTTCATTGCTTTGCGCTCCATTGGGCCGAGACCGAGAACGCCACCGTCTTCTGCGCATCGTTCTTCATCTCGTGCCTGGCGAGCTGCACATGCGACAGCGCGTCGGCGCGGCTCAGGTTCAGCACGTAGGTGAGCGCCGCCAGGTAGTCCTTGCTGTCGCCGGAGATGACGACGGTGCCGGCGCGCGGATCGGGCTGGATCGCGAGCAGCGCCACCTGCTCGTCGGCCGCCGACTCGAGCGCGCCGAAGAGCTTCTCCCACGGCGTGGACAGGCGCTGCAGGGTCTCGCGGGCGAGCGCGATCTCCTCGGGCGAAGCGCTGCGCGCCGGCTTGTAGCTGCGCGGGTCCAGTTTCGCGAGGGCGCTTTCGTTTTTCAGATAATTTTGCTTTGTTTTAGCAAAAGAAAATCCGACATCGCCGGCGAACACAACGGCGACGGCGAGCAGCAGCGGCGCCACCCAGCGCGGAGTGGGCGAGCTGCGCCGAAAGTCGATGCGCAGGGCCTGCGGGGGAGGGGTGGCGCGTTCCGGCATGCGCATCAGGCCTTTGCGAGCGCGAGCTCGTGGTAGCTCAGCGCCTGGAGGCGGAAATCCTCGTGCTCGCCGGCGTCGAACTGCCCCTGCGCGCAGACGATGACGCGGGTGCAAGGCTCTTCCAGGCCGAGGAAGGCGCTCTCGCGCTCGATGATCTCGGGCAGCACCTTGCGCCAGCGCTCGTCGATGCGCCGGCTGCGGATCGCGACCCAGGTGCCGTGCTGGATGAAGGCGAGGGTGAGCCGGCCCGGCTCCTCGACCACCAGCCAGCAGGCGCCGCCGGTGAGGTGGCGCACCTGGTTGAAGGCGGTGATCATGAACGGCTGCACCGACTGCAGGTGCACGCCGGCGGCGACGAACTTCGCCGTGAGCTCGTCGATCATCTGGCGGTCGGCGGCGCACGCGAGGCGCGGCCCGGCGGGCGCGGTCTCGGCGAACTTGATCTCCCAGTCCGCGGCGAGCGGACCGTGGATCGCGCAGAAGCGGTGGCGCGCGAGGGCGAGCCACTGCGCGTGCGTCTTCAGCGTGTCGCTCCAGGGGAGGAGCGCGTAGCGCACGAACTGGTCGGCGATCACCACGCTCGCCTTCTGGTTCCTGTAGCTTTCGAGGACGAGCGGCAGGAGATCGACCGAGGCGCGCCAGTTGGTCGGCTCGGTCCGCGCGAGCGGGAACTGCTTGCCGTTGGAGAGGAACAGCAGCTCCTCGCACAGGCCGATGCGCAGGTCCTTGCTGCGGCGCAGGCGCGAGGCCATGGATTGAAGGCGGTTACGCCACGAACGTGACACGATTGATCTCCTCGAGTGTGGTTTCGCCGGAATTCACCAGCGCGAGCGCGGCCTCGCGCAGCGGGATCGTGCCCGCGGCGCGAGCCGCCTCTTTAAGGGCGCGCGCCGGAGCGCGCGCGACGATCAGCTCCCTGAGCTCGTCGTTCATCACCAGCAGCTCGCCGATCGCCTTGCGGCCGCGAAAGCCGGTGCCCCTGCATTCGGCGCAGCCCTTGCCTTTGCAGCTTTTGCAGAACGTCCTTATCAGTCTTTGGGCAAGAACCGCGTTGAGCGCGGAAACGAAGTTGTACGTATCCACGCCCATGTGCTGGAAGCGGCCGAGGACGTCGAGCGTGTTGTTGGCGTGCACCGTCGTGTAGACGAGGTGACCCGTGAGCGCCGACTGGACCGCGATCTCGGCGGTTTCCGGGTCGCGGATCTCGCCGACCATGATGCGGTCCGGGTCGTGGCGCAGGATCGAGCGCAGGCCGCGCGCGAAGGTGAGGCCCTTCTGCTCGTTCACCGGGATCTGCAGCACGCCCGGCAGCTGGTACTCGACCGGGTCCTCGATGGTGACGAACTTGTCGTCGCCCTTGTTGGTCTCGCTGATGAGGGCGTACAGCGTGGTGGTCTTGCCGCTGCCGGTCGGGCCGGTCGCGAGCATCATGCCGTAGGGCTGCGCCGCCAGGTCCCTGAGTTGTTTTTTTAAATTGGATTCAAAACCCAGAACATCGAGCGACAACCCCGTCAGCTGGTCCGTGAGCGCCTTGCGGTCGAGAATCCGCAATACCGCGTCCTCGCCGTGCACGCTCGGCATCACCGAGACGCGAAAGTCGATGTCGCGGCCTGCCTCTGTTCCGTTCTTGAGCCGCGCCTTGAAGCGGCCGTCCTGCGGCACGCGGCGCTCGGCGATGTCGAGCTCCGACATCACCTTGATCCGCGAGATCACCTGCTCGGCGAGCTCCGTCCCCGCCATCGACTCCGCGGCGGTGAGCACGCCGTCGATGCGGTACTTGATGGTGAGCCCCTTGTCCGTGGTCTCGAGGTGCACGTCGCTCGCGCCCGCCTTGAGCGCGTCGTAGAGGGTCGAGGTGACGAGGCGCACCACGGTGCTGTCTTCCCCCGCCGCGCTCTCGAAGGAGATTTCCTGGGTCTTCTCCCGATCCGCTCCCTCCCCGGGCAGATTCTCCGAAAAGCCCTCGAGCGCCTTGAAGCTGCGCTCCTGCTGCGAGAGGAAGCTCGCCACGTCCTGGCGGTGCGCGAGGCGGTAGCGGAAGGGAAATGCGCGCTGCTCGTCGAGCCTCGCCTCGATCCAGTCCTGCGCGTCGAGGTCGTAGGGGTCGCCCAGCACCACGGAGACGCCGCCGTCGGCGTCGCGCAATGCGACGCAGCTGCGGCGCGCGGCGTCGGCGTAGGAGATGAGGTCGAACGCCGGCGTTTCGTGGCGCAGCTCCTCGAGCGACGCGGCCGGCATGCGCAGCGTCTCGGCGAGGCGGCGGACGAACTCCGCCGGCGGGCAGGCGAGCTGCTCCTCCAGCGACTCGACGATTCTCTTCTCGGAGGCCTTCGCGGCCTCCAGGTGGGCGGCGCTGATCACTTGATGTTCCCCGCGAGCTCGAAGATCGGCATGTACATGAGGACCACGATCAGCCCGATCGAGGCGCCGAGCACGGTCATGAGGATCGGCTCGAAGGCCCGGGTGAACCAGTCGACGTAGCGCGCCACCTCGTCGTCGTGGAAGCGCGCGATCTGGGAGAACATGCCGCCCATGTCGCCGCTCCTCTCGCCGACGCTCATCATCCGCGCCGCGACCGGCGTGGCGAGCCCGGCCGCGCCGAGCGCGAACGACATCGACTTGCCCTGCTCGATCATCTTGCGCGCCTGCTCGAGCGGCGGGCGCAGGTGCGCGGAGAGAAGCCCGCGCACCATGTCGAGCGCGCGCACCGCCGGAATGCCGGCCTTCAGCAGCATGCCGGCCGTCCGGTAGAGGCGCGCGAGCTGGTAGGTCTTCATGCGCTCGCCCAGCGCCGGAATCGCCCAGAGCTGCGTGTTGAGCCAGAAGCGGAACTCGGCTTTCGAAAAGAGCCAGACCGAAAAAATAATCAGGGAAATAAAGCCGAAACCGACGACCAATCCGTTCTGGCCGATGAAGTTGCCGAAGCTGAGCAGCACCCGCGAGAAGAACGGCAGCGTGCTCGCCATGTCCTCGTACACGCGCGCGAAGCGCGGCACCACGTAGAACATGAGGAAGCCGACCACCGCGAGGCCCACCAGCATCAGGATCGCCGGGTAGATCGTCGCCGAGACGATCTTCTTGCGCACGCGGTCGAACTCCTCCTGGTAGGCGACGTAGCGGCCGAGCGCCTCGCGCACGTCGCCGGTGCGCTCGCTCGCCTTGATGGTGGCGACATACAGCGGCGAGAAATGCTGCGGGAACCCGGCGATCGCCTGCGAGAACGGCTCGCCGCGGTTGATGGCGCCGAGGATCCCGGCCAGCACCTTGCCGCTCTCGCTGCCGGGGTTCTTCTCGGCGAGCGTGCCGAGCGCCTCGACCAGGTTGAGCCCCGCGCCGAGGAGCGACATCAGCTCCATCGAGAACAGCATCGTCGGGAAGGCGGCGCCGCGCTTCATCAGCACGCGCAGGAGCTTCCGCGCCTCGAGCGCCTTGACCGAGAATACCGTCAGGCCGCGCTGCTCCGCCGCTTCGCGCGCCGCGTGCTCGTTCGGCGCTTCCAGCGTGAAGGCGCTGACCTGCTGTTGCCGGTCGAGGGCGTGGATCTCGAATTGCATGGGCCGCCCCTTAGTTGCCGCCCGCCGCGCTAAGCGTGCTCGGCGCGCCGAGGCCGATGTCGGCGTCCTCGCCGCTGCCGCCCGCCTTGCCGTCGCGGCCGTAGGAGAAGAGGTCGAACTCGCCCTTCGTGCCGGGGGTGCGGTAGACGTACGGCCGGCCCCAGGGGTCGCTCGGCACGCCCTTCTTGAGGTACGGGCCGCTCCAGTTCGCCACGTTCGAGGGCTTGACGAGCAGCGCCTCGAGGCCTTCCTCGGCGCTCGGGTAGCGGCGCACATCGAGGCGGAACTGGTCGAGCGCCTTGTCGATGGAATCGATCTGCGCCTTCGCCACCTGGATCTCGGATTTGCCGACCTGCGAGAAATAGCGCGGCGCCACGTAGCCCGCGAGCAGACCGATGATCACGATCACCACGAGCAGCTCGAGAAGCGTAAAGCCCAGTTTTCTGTTCATGGAAGCTCCCTTGTTTGGTTCGTTGCGTCCGTCAATGGGACGTCTTCAGTGCGACTCGACGAAGGCCCTGAGGTCCTCGACCTTGTACTTGCTTCCGGTCGGGTCGTTGACCATGACCACGGAGCGCAGCATCACGTTCTTCACCTTCTGCGTGCCGCTCCAGTTGTAGAAGCCGGCCTTGAAGTAGTCCTTGAACCCCGGGGTGTAGAGCCCCACCGGTCCGCT
>CAYOVM010000016.1:11033-29660 GCA_964407355.1 uncultured Enterobacteriaceae bacterium | reverse complement strand
TGGCGCAGGAGCTCTCCGGCAAGACGGGTGGCGCCTCGAAGGGCTCGAGCTCCCAAGGCTCGAGCTCGCAGCGATCGGGCTCGCAGGGCTCCGGCTCCAGCTCGAGCAAATAAAGCCGGCACGGTCCCCGGCCGGCTAGAGGCTGTGTCGGCTACCTTATATAGCGGTCGGCGTGAGGCTACCCTACCGTATCGGAGGAGCATAGCGCCGGACGGTACGGCGCTTGCATCTCTGCGGTCATGCTGAAGTGGGCGGTTATTTTCTTCCTGATTTCCGTGGTGGCCGGCTTCTTCGGCTTCACCGGGGTCGCCTCCACGACGCGGACCATCGCGAAGGTGCTGTTTTTCATCGCCCTCGCGATTTTCCTGATCGTGCTCGTCTTCGGGGTCTGGCTCGGCACGTTGATCTTCTAGGGCGCCGCCACATCCGCCCCCGCCTAGAACGACGCCGCGTATAAATTACGGATAGACGATGTCCGCGCGCCGGTTCTCGCTCCAGGATTGCTCGTCGTGGCCGCTCGCGCGGGGGCGCTCGGAGCCGTAGCTCACGCTTTCCATCCGCGACTCGGGCACGCCGAGCAGCCGCATGGTTTTCGTGACGCTCTCGGCGCGCTTCTGGCCGAGCGCCAAGTTGTATTCCCGGCTGCCGCGCTCGTCGGCGTTGCCTTCGACGCGCACCTTCAGCGCCTGTTGCTCGCGCAGGTACCTGGCGTTGGCCTCGACCGTGGGCAGCTGCTCCGGCTTGATCTCGGACTTGTCGAAGTCGTAGTACACGCTGCGCTTCGCCACCTTGGCGCCTTTCGCGTCCCTCATCGCATCGCCGGAGGCCGTGCCCCGGGGCGATGCCGCACGCGCGCCCGGCTGCTGCGCCCGCGCGCCGGTGGCCGGCTGCGCGTCCGATCCGGCGGATTCGGTGGCGGGCTGCGTGGAGCACGCCGCCACGAGGGCGAACGGCGCCAGGAGGGCAACAAGTTTCGTGTTCATTGGATCTCCCTTTTTTATGCGGACGGTAACTCGCCAAAAAAGGGGCGGCAGCCGTCCGGATGCCGCCCCCGAACCTCGCTCAACTCCTGTCCAAGTATCCGTTCTCGAGACTTAAGCCAACCTTAACGACTCGTAGCCTCGGCGAGCAGCGCGCGACGGATCTCGCGCACTTTTGCCTTGACCTTTTGCGCGTTCTGCGAGCCCATGCGGAGCAGGATCTTCTGGCCCGCGGAGCGGGTCTCGAGGTCGGGATCGGCGAACTCGTAGAGGACCTTCGGCCGGATCAGCGCCGCCGGCGCGGTGAGCTCGGGCGCTGCGAGCAGATCGTCGATCGCGTCGAGCAGGCGATCGTTGAAATACTCTCCGGGATAGCCGAGCTGCTCGTAGGCGCGCTGGAACAGCGGATAAGCGGCGACATAGACCTTCACCAGCACCCGGACGTCCACCGACTCGAGGACCCGGACGTAGGGCGCATAGCGGTCGAAGTTCGCCGGGTCCATGCTCGCCTCGCCTTCGCGGGCCCCCGCCGCGACAAAGCCGCCGGGGACCGGATTGAGCGGGATCATCCGCCTCGGCGCGGTGCGCCGCGGAAGATTGTCGACCGTCGCCACGATGCGCCGCACCAGCTGGTCGGGCAGCACGAAGTCCTCGAACGCTCCACGGCCCATCAAGCCGGCGAGCGAGTCTCGCAGCATGGAGTCGCTGCGCTCGAGCGCCGGCAACGATGCAGTCGCGTCGGCCGGCGCTTCCGCCAGGCGATAGCGCGTCGCCGGCTGGACGGCCTGGACGGGCGCGGCTGGCGGCGGGGCGGCGAGCGCCGATTCGGACGGCGGCGCATGCGATTCGAGAAGGTACTGGCTGCAGTACACGATGCCGCCGGCGGTCAAGGCGGTCGCCGCGATCCACAGCGGCCACGCGCGCGAAACGCTCTCGGGCCTCAGATAGGGACGATCATTCTCTACCGACCATTGCTCCACGCCGCCTCCTTGTTTCCTGTTCGATCGCGCCCGGACAGAACGTACCTTCCGCAGGCTTAAGCGCCGCTTAAGGAGTCCGGAGAGGCAGGACCTCCGGATGGGCTAGGCGCACCACATTCCGCGTCATATGATTGACCGATGCGAGTGCTCGTTGTCGAAGACGACCCGATGATCGGCCGTGCCGTGGTGGCGGGGCTGCAGGACGGCGGCTACGCGGTGGACTGGGTGCGCGACGGCGCCGAGGCGGCGCTCGCTCTCGACAATGGCGTCTACGACCTTGCGCTGCTCGATCTCGGCCTGCCGCGCCGCGACGGCCTGGACATTCTCAAGGCAGTGCGCAAGGACGGCTCGACCCTCCCGGTGCTCGTCATCACCGCGCGCGACTCGGTGCAGGACCGCGTCGCCGGCCTCGATCTGGGCGCCGACGATTATCTGGTGAAGCCCTTCGACCTCGACGAGCTGCTCGCCCGGGCGCGCGCCCTCATCCGGCGGCGCGAGGGGCGCTCGTCGACCGAGATGGTGTTCGGCTCGCTCAGCGTCGACCCGGTCAAGCGGCAGGTGCGCTTTCGCGGCGCCCCGGTCGAGCTCTCGGCGCGCGAATTCGCGGTGCTCGAGGCGCTGATGAAGGAGCCCGGCGCGGTGATCTCGCGCGAGCGCCTGGAAGACGCGGTCTACGGCTGGGGCGAGGAAGTCGGCAGCAACAGCATCGAAGTGCACCTCCATCACCTGAGGCGAAAGCTCGAGGCCGGGATCATCCGCAATATCCGCGGCGTCGGCTACCGGATCACCCGCGTCGAGTGAGGTCGATCCGCGCGACGCTGGTGCTGTCCCTGATCGTCACGCTGACCGCGGGGCTGATGCTCGCCCTCATCGGAACCTACGTCCTCACGCGCAAGCAGGTCGGCACCATGTTCGACGAGGAGCTGCGCCAGGTGGCCCTGGCGGTGCACCTGCGCGAGGACTGGGTCGAGCGGGGGCGCGTGCGCATGGCGCGCCCGGGCTTCTTCCTCGCGGTGCGCGCCTACGACAAGACCGGCCGGCTGTACTTCGAGACCGCGCTGCCCTCGCTGCCGCCCGATCTGCCGCAAACCTACGCGGAGGGACTCGGGCGCATCGACACCACGGAAGGAGCCTGGCGGATCTTCACGCACGTGACCGACGAAGGAATCGTCCAGGTCGGCCAGCCCGTCGCCGCGCGCGACGCGCTCGCGCGCGATGTCTCGTTCAGGGCGCTCGTGCCGATGCTGCTGCTCATCCCGTTGCTCGCGCTCGTGGTGGGGTGGATGCTGCGGCGAGGCTTCGCGCCGCTGGAAGATACCTCGAGGCGGGTCAGCGACCGCGACGTGTCGCGGCTCGATCCGCTGCCGCTCGCGAACGTGCCCGCCGAGCTGCTGCCGCTCGTGCAGCAGATCAACGCCCTGCTCGAGCGCCTGTCCAAATCCGTCGACGCCGACCGCCGCTTTCTCGCCGACGCCGCGCACGAGCTGCGCTCGCCCATGGCCGCGCTCGCGCTGCAGGCCCAGCTCGCCGAGCGGGCGGCTTCGCCCGCGACGCGCGCCGAGGCCTTTCGCGAGCTTTCCCGAGGCATCGAGCGGGGACGGCGCCTCATCCAGCAGCTCCTCGATTTCGCGCGCCTCGAGCCGGGGGTGACCGCCCTGCCGTTCGCGACGCTCGACATGGCGCGAGTGGCGCGCGAGGTCGTGGGCTCCGCTTCGGCGCGCGCCGAAGCGCTCGGCGTCGACCTCGGCGCCGAGGCGGCGATGCCGGCCTACATCCTCGGCAGCGAGGCCGAGCTGCGCTCGCTCGTCGAAAACATCGTCGACAACGCGCTGCGCTATGCGCCCCGCGAGAGCGCCGTCACGGTTTCGGTTCGCAACAGCGCGCCGGGGCAAGTCGAAATCCACGTCGTCGACGCGGGCCCCGGCATCGAGCCCGCCGAGCGCGAGCGGGTCTTCCATCGCTTCCATCGCGTCCCGGGCGATCCGACCGCGGGCAGCGGCCTCGGCCTGTCCATCGCCAAGGCGATCGTGGAGCGCCACCAGGGCCGCATATCGCTCGAGGACGCGCTGCCCGGCGGCGACGGCCCGGGACTGAGCGTTCGCATCTCGCTTCCGGCGGCCGCCCGGCTCGATCTGCCGGCCGGCGATTTACGCGTCGCCTGACCTTGTTCGTCGATCCGGCCAAGCGCGCGGCCGGATATGGCTCCGAACCGTAAAGCGAATGCGGCTACTTCAGATTCTTCAGGTTGAGCGCCAGGATTTCGAGCTGCTTGTTGATGACCGTGTACTGCGGTCTGCTGGAAATGAACGCGAGCGAAGAAAGAATACGCGATCCGATCTCGGCGCTGGACGCGTTGGCGGGAAGCTTCAGTATCGCGGCGAGCTCGGCAAGCGACTCGGAGCGCGCCCACTCGTGCAGCTCCGCGAGTCGCGCGATGATCCCGTCGCGGTCGAGCTTGGCGGGAAATCGCGCTGTTTCAGACCAGTCCACCATGGTCGGCATCGTACCGTCGCCACCGATTAAAAGCCCTTGCAGGGTGTTAACAACCTTGCTGTCCGCGACAAAGTTCGTCAGGGGCCGCTCCTTGAATGTTTAAAGCGCTCCGAAGAGAAACGGCCCGGCAGTGGAACACTACTTGGCGTTCAGTTTCTTCTCTACATTAGCAAGTTCTTCAAGCAGCTTTTTGAATGCAGGTGGTTCCTTTACGAACAAGGGCGCCATTTTCTTGTAGTCGTCCTCAAGGGCCGCCAGCCGGGCGTCAGGCGGAACAAGCTGGAACGTGCCATGAACCGCCGTATCGTATTTCCCCCAAGTTCTTGGAAAATACTTAGCTTTCCACCCGGCAACGCGACGCGCCATTTCCTTATCCGCCATGAAAGTGCCGGACTCGGAATGGGATGCCATGCGAACGAAGTCGTAGTAGTGGCGAGCATAACGATCCGGCATCGGGTCCTTGGCAGGTCGGTGAAACTCCGAGTGCAAGATGGTGGCCTTCTCCCAAAACGTCCGAGAAATTTCCAGCGCAGTCACCTGGCACGTCCAATTGGGGAATGCATTCGGAAGAATATCGGCAATCCACGGGGTGACCTTGTGTTTCCCAGTCGGCTGTTGATCGGTAATCGATCCCATTTCCAGCAATATCGCCGGCCGTATGTAGGCTAGCCGTTTGCCAGCCGCGCCTGGGTAGTGAAAGTACAGATTGGGGGATTGGCCTTGCGGGTTGTCCTCATAGGTCAGCCAAGTCGCGCCTTTCTTAGCACCAAGGTATTCGCCAATTTTGCTTTCTAGGCGCGGCTGGATCGACCCTTTTACTGTCTTGGCGCATTGCACCTGAATCGCTAGGCCGGCCTTCTCGCGTTGGTTGCGACTTGTCGCCGCTTCGTATGCCTTTACGTCAGCGCCGACGAATTCCGGCGAAACAGAAAGGTCTACGTCTTCTGAGAACCGGTCTATTACGTCGAACACCTTGGACAGCGAAGTTCCCCCTTTAAAAACCAAATGCGGTGCGATTTCCTTGTCCGCAAATAGAAGGCTGAGTAGCCAACAAACCCAGAAGTCCTTTTCCATGATCACCGGATCGACGCTGCGCCGCGTAGCCGCTTCTTCGATCAGCGCTTGCCTTCGTTCCGGGGGAAAGCCAAGAAACTCCTGAGCGGGGTTCATTTCGGCAATCGCTTGCGAGGTGGTTGATCAGAGTCCTTCGCGACCTCAATGAGAAACGGGCGCATCCAAGCGGGCGCGAGGCTAAGTTGCTTGAGTAGCCGCGTGCGCTCATCTTGGGGAATTATTTTTCTTAGATGAGCAATACGGTCTTTAGTGATGTGCTTTGGCCCAAGGCTCTTCAGAGCATGAATAACCAGTCCCGATGTTTTGTTCGCTCCAGCCATATTCCGAAGCGAGGTACGCCGAAGGCGAATCTGCATCGGCCCTACCTGCACGGTGCGGCTTCTCGCATCAGTCAATACCTCGATCCTGGCTGGCACCTGCTCTGAAAGCCCAAGGAGGTTCGCGGCGTACAGCCCGGTAGGCTGCATGCGAATTCGATGCTGGCGGGCGAGTGCGTCTAATACAGCCTCTAATGTCGGCCACAACGGACCGACCAAGTTATCTTTACGGGGCTTATCCCAGAGGCCGCGCGCTAAGTGGCGAAGCTTTCCTGCTTTGACCAACCGTTGCAGGGCCTTCTCGACTGCCGCCCTTGATCCTAAGAAGGCGAAGTCAGCATGGCTGAAAACCATGCCTCTAGGACTGCGGTGGACCCTTCTGGTGATGCTGGCGTCTATGCTGAGGGGAGGCATCAGGGGAGACCGGAAGCGCTCTAGGAAGCCCTTAGTGTGTCTGAAAAAAGGTCCATTTTTCAGACAAAATCGGACTCCTAAAATAGGTCGTTTATCCTTAAAAATCAAACATCATTGCACGATTATGATGCATCTCCACCTCAAGGTCAAAGCGGTCAGAATAGTAACGCCCTTAGTCGGCCATGCCTTGTTCTGTGGCAGTGGGTATATATACCTACTGCCACAGCATGACACTCATCGGCGAACCTTCCTCGGTATATATACCCAAGAGGAAGGTTCGCCGATGAGTGTCATGGGGCGGACAAAGCAGGGATTGGCGCTGGAACTAGCTGGTATATATACCTGCTAGTTCCAGCGCCATGACCAAACCTCCTGCACCGTGGGTGGAAAGAGCCGGCCGCATCCTTGATGAGGAAGCACCGTACAGCTTTGGGCCTTCCCAGCTGAACCAGGTGCTTGCCGAAAACGAAGAGAAGATGCGAATACCAAGCGGACTCGCATTTCACGACGTGGTAGATGCCCTCATAAACGGTGGTGTGTTCGGGAAGGAAAAAATCCAACCGCTTTCCAGCCCGAAAGACGGCGGTGAATACCGAGTCATCGAGAGGTTCGTTCGCAAGGCTGCTTCGGCAGTTCACGTAGCGTTATCGCTCCGCCCCAATAGCTATCTATCACACGCGTCAGCGGCACAGCACCATGGCTTGATTCCCGCAAGCCTTGAACGGATTTACGTAAACAAGGAGCAAAGTCCTAAGCCTGAAGGGAACGGCACGCTGACACAGGAGGGAATAGACCGTGCGTTTGCGAACGTTCCGCGCGTGTCGAATCTCGTTTACGGATTCAAGAAGACAGAAATCGTCTGGCTAAGTGGCAAGAACACCGGCAATCACGGTGTAACAACGTCGAACGGAAAACTCGGGGCAAACGTTCAAGTCACCTCTATAGAGCGAACGCTTGTGGACATCACGGTTCGCCCAGCATATGCCGGCGGCGTGCAGGCGGTGCTTAGTGCATTCGTGGCTGCTCGCAGTGCGCTATCTGTGCCGAGCATCGTTGCAGCGCTTAAAGCGCTGCAATACATCTATCCTTATCATCAAGCTCTCGGTTTTTATCTTCAAAGAGCAGGACTGCCAGCAGCGGCGCTTGCTCCGCTCAAAAAATTCCCCATCGATTTCAACTTCTACCTGGCCAATCGGATCGCAGCACCAACGCTGGATCGTGAATGGCGGGTTTACTACCCCCCGGAGCTAGATGGCGCTGAGAGTGTCTCATCTGCCAGCGCGAGCGGTACTCGCCGTCAAGTCGCCCGCAAGTAGGTGAGCAAGCGCCCTGACAAAGGGTTATCCACGCGCTTCGGCAATTCTCTGGCACACCCGCCCCGGAATGACGGCGTACTACCCGGTAGCGCAGGTCGCGGAGCTAGTGGAGGCGCTCAACCGCATCATGGATGAGCGCCATCGCGCGGAAAAGTCCCCATGCAAGCAAAAAGCGGCTAAGCGCTCTCGCACTTAACCGCTTAAGTAACTGGCGCGCCCGGCAGGATTTGAACCCACGACCCCCTGGTTCGTAGCCAGGTACTCTATCCAACTGAGCTACGGGCGCGAAGGGAGCGAAGTATAGCAAAATCGCCTCCTGATTCGACCCGGCCCCGGAGAACAAATGAGCTTCGTGCTCCAAGTGCAGATCGTCATCAAGCCCGAGAACGTCGAGCAATTCATGCGCGGATGCCTCGAAAACGCGGCCGCGGCGCGCAAGGAGCCGGGCTGCAAGGGGTTCGACGTGTGCGTCGACCCGCAGGACCGGACGAAGGTCATGCTCTACGAGACGTACGCGGACGAGAAGGCGTTCGAGGCGCACCAGCAGACGCCGCACTTCAAGAAGTATCTCGCCGAGGCGGTGCCGCTGCTCGCGTCGCGGGAGCGGCGGTTCTGGCGGCGGGCGAACTGACAGATTTCATAACCAGGGGGAGACCATGATCGTTGCTTTTTCACGTTGCGCCGCGCTGGCGCTTCTTGCCGGAGGGCTCGCCGGCTGTGAAACGCTCACGAGTATCGATGTAAAAGACGGCAGCGTTTTCGTTCCGTCGGCCCGTCTGAGCGTGCCCTTGTCCGAGCAGCGCGAGGCGCCGTCGGAGCCGCAGACCGGACACGCCATAGAGCTCGGCTACACACAGGCGAAGGGAACCGGCACGCAATCTCTCGACGCGGGTCAGGACCCGATCGTCTTCGGCGGCCGCCGCTTCAACGCGCCGCGGGAGATCCAATACGGATTCGACTACGGGCATACCGAGCTTCGCTACCGCTGGCGCAAATTCTTCGGCGCGAGCGGAAAATTCGGCATGGAAGCTCTGGGCGGGGCCGTGTATTCGCAACTGAAGCTGGCCGCGTCCTCGCCGGGCTTGGACGCGAACGACAAGCTGAGCTCGGCCGGCGTTTCCGGAGGTGTCGGCGGGATCTGGAGGTTCCGCCCGACGACCAGCCTGCAGGCGCGGCTCTCCGTTTTCGCGGCGACCGAGACATCGGGCGGGCGCCTCGAGCTTTTCGCGGTCCAGGCGCTTGGCAGGAATGCGGCGATTCGCGGCGGCTACACATGGTGGCGCCTGTATGCGAGCGGCGAATTCGACCGCTCCGACATCGCCATCCGGTTCAACGGGCCCGCCGCATCGCTGGAGGTGATGTTCTAGGGCCGCCGCGCATAAAACCGGCGCGGCTTGAGAAAATAAAAAAGGGAGGATCGCGATGGGACGCAGGACGGCCGGCTTCGCCGGCGCTTTTGCATTGCTCGTTTCCGGCTGCGTAGGGGAAATCGCCAGCAACGACCACGTCGACCACGCGGCGCAGCTCGCGCGCAAGCTCGCGCCCATGGCGCCGGCGCCGGCGTGGGAGACCGTGTATCCGTTCGAGCACGCCGACATCGTGCAGTTCGTCGACGCGGAGCGCCTGCTCATCGGCGCGGTCGCGACCGGGGCGACGTTCGGCGTGCCGGAGTTCAAGGGCGTCATGCTGGTCGACGCCCGCAACGGCGGCAAGCTGTGGGAAGCCGAGCGGCGGCATCTGAAGGACGGCAAATACACCGTGCTCGCGCTCGAGCCGAGGATCGTGCTGCTCGGCATGAACCCCGAGCGGCTGGCGCTCACCGCGCTCGAGCCGGCGAGCGGCGCGCGCGCGTGGAGCGCCGAGCTTTCCTCGCCGCGCGCGACGGCGCTCTCCGCCGACGGCCGGCGCCTCTTCGCGGCGCGCTCGCGCGCGATCTCCGCGATCGACCTGCAGACCGGGCAGACCGCCTGGACGC
This sequence comes from uncultured Enterobacteriaceae bacterium, assembly GCA_964407355.1. Taxonomy (GTDB): domain Bacteria; phylum Pseudomonadota; class Gammaproteobacteria; order Burkholderiales; family SG8-39; genus SCGC-AG-212-J23. The sequence continues at coordinate 20,111 of CAYOVM010000016.1, read as the reverse complement.
GGGAGCTCGGCGCCGAGCAGCTCGGCAAGGACGGCCGGATCCTGCTGCACGCCGAGGGCGATGCGGTCTATGTCGCGGGAACGGGGCTCGTACGTCTCGCCGCGGACACCGGCAACGTGCTGTGGGCGGCGCAGTCGCCGGAGCTCGCGAGCGCTGACATGCAAATGGTCACGGCCGAGGGTGGGATGCTCGTCTGGTCGGGGCGCTCGCTCGCCTTCCTCGACGGCCGCGACGGCCGCGTGCGATGGCGCCGCGCCGCCGAGCGCGGCTTGATCAAGGCGGTGATGCCGCATCCGCAGCGGATCGTGCAAATCCTGACCATCGACCCGGCCGAGCCGACGGTCGGGGACGGCGTCGACAACATGCGCGCGCTCGATCCGGCGAGCGGCGCCGTCGCCTGGACGCGCAGTCTCGGCGGCACGGTCATAGGACAGACGCTCGTCGACGACCTGCTCGCCGTCTCTTTGGAAGACGAGCTTGTCGGCGTCGACACCGCCTCGGGCGCCGTGCGCTTTCGCCGCAACCTGCCCGATGTGCTGCGCCTCGCCAATCCGCTCGACTACGATCCGCCCGGCCAGCCCGACGTGCTGCGCGCGGCGGGCGGCATGCTTTACCTCGCGCGCGAATCGGGGGGCATCGTCGGCTATTCGCTTCCGCAGGGAACCGAGGCGTGGCGGCATTCGACGCTCGTCGCCCAGGCGACCGCCTATCCGTACTCCACTCCGACGCGCCTCGACCGGCTGCGCGCCACGCTCGCCATGCACAAGGCGCCGCCGCCCGCGATGCGCTCCACGTCGGCGCTCGCGTTCCAGTCGCAGCCGTACCCGATGCGCCAGAGCCTCGAGCGTGACTATGCGCGTCTCGAATCGAACCGCCGCCAGGCCGCGAGCCGCAACGATCGCGCCGAGGCACGCAGCATCGGCCAAAGGCAGACGCACAACCTGAATCAGCAGATCACCGCGCTCAACATGGAGCAGTCGGCGCGGCGCTCCTCGGCCCAGCTTGCGCTCGCGTCCTCGATCCTGGATTTCTCCGTGGCGATGAGCGACGCGTTCATGGCGACCGCGATCGAAGGCATGGTGTCGCGCATGTCCATGGAGATCAACCATACGGCCGATCTGCACCAAGGCGCCTTCCGCGGCCGCTACTACGTTCGGCCGTTCCAGGTCACCGGCGCCGAAGGCGCGCAGGGCGTGTCGCTGATCGATCTCGAGACCGGCCAGCGCACGGAGGTGATGACCTCGCCGTACCTGTCGGTCACCACCGGCTACGGCATCGAAGCGCCGCACTACGTGCTCGACCCCTCGGGCGACCGCATGGTGACGATCGGCATCGGGTTGCGCCCGGAGCGCTGGCAAGCCTACGTCTCGCGAACCCAGCGCCAGCCGCGCCCTTCTCTCATCGCCTACGACGTCGGCTCGCTCAAATTCGCTCCGCAAAACCAGATCGTGGAGAAGAACTTGAGCGGCGCGCGCCCCGGCTCGCCCGAGGTCCAGTTCGTCGCCGCGGCGCAGACCGGCAACCTCGCGAAAGTGCAGCGCATGCTCGCCGCCGGAACGGCGGTCGACGCGCGCAATCCGCGCGGCATGACGGCGCTCGCCGCCGCGGCGGAGAAGAACAAGCCGGGCGTGGCGCAGCTCCTGCTGCACAAGGGCGCCGACGTCAACGCGCGCGCCGCGGATGGCAAGACCGCGCTCGACTATGCGGCCGATCCGTCGATGCAGAAGCTGCTGCGCGCCGCCGGCGGCAGGAAGGCCGCCGACCTGCGCAAGTAGCTCGCCGGCCGGAACGGCGTTTCGCCTAGAGCAGCAATGCGCCGAGCAAACCGCCCGCGGCGAGCAGCCACAGGGGATTGAGCTTCGTGGCGAGCATTCCCGCCACGCTCAGCGCCGCGATCAGCCACAGGCGCCAGTCGGGCGTGCCGCCGGGCGTGGCGAGCACGAAGCCGCCGGAGAGGATCAGGCCGACCACCATCGGCGCCATCGCGCGCTGGGCGATCGCGCGCCAGGGCGAGTCCTTCTTGCGCTCCCATACGCCGGCGACCCAATAGGAGATCACCGCGGCGGGGCCGCACATCGCGACGAGCGTGACGAACGCGCCGGGCACGCCGGCGATCTTCCAGCCGATCAGGCTCGTGATGAGCACGTTCGGTCCCGGCGCGGCCTGCCCGAGCGCGAACATCTCCAGGAAGTCGGTATGCGAGATCCAGCTTTTCTGCTCGACGACGTAGCGGTGCATCTCCGGGATCACCGACGGCATCCCGCCCACCGACAGGAGCGAGAGCAGGCTGAAGAAGAGCCCGAGCTCGAGCAGCGTCGTCACAGCAGGCCCCGCTTCGAGAGGTAGTACGAGATCGCCACGGCGACCGGGATGACGAGGAGCATGGAGACCCGCCCGAGGCCCACCGCGATGAAGCACCCCGCCACCACGACGAGCGCCGCGGGCTTGCGTGCGATGGGCCTGCCGAGCTTGATCGCGGTGCCGATGAAAAGCCCCGCCCCCGCCGCCGCCACCCCGACCACCACACGCTTGAGCGCCGGTTCGGTGGCGAAGTCCGCATACAGCGCCGCGAGCGCGAGCACCCAGAAGAAGGGCAGCCCGAAGAACCCGAGGAAGGCGACCGCCGAGCCCTTGACCCCGAACCAGCGCCGCCCGAGCACGATCGAGGCGTTGCCGATGTTCGGGCCGGGAAGGAACTGGCACAGGCCGACGATCGAGGTGAAGTCCTCCTGGCTGATCCAGCGCCGCTCCTCGACGAGCACCCGGTGCGCCCACGGCATCACGCCGCCGAAGGAACGCGCGCCGATCGAAAGGAAGCCGAGGAACAGCTCGCGAAGGTTGGCGGGAGGCGTGACCGGCATTTTTTTGTAGCAGAATACACGGTATGCGGGTTTTCGTTTCCTTCTTTCTTGCAGTTTCATTTCTTTCGATATCTTCTTTCGCGAGAAGCGAAGAGCTGCCGATTTTCGACGCCCACCTGCACTACAGCCACGATGCCTGGGAGCTCGTGCCGGTCGAGCAGGCGATCGCGATCCTGCGAAAGGCCGGGCTCAAGCGGGCGCTGATCTCGAGCGCCGACGACGAGGGCCAGCAGCGCCTTTACCGCGCGGCGCCGGATCTGGTGATCCCGGTGCTGCGGCCCTATCGAAGCCGCGGCGAGATCGGGACCTGGTTCCGGGACGAAACCGTCGTTTCTTATCTGGAAAAAAAGTTGAAAGAAAACCGTTATGCGGCAATCGGCGAATACCACATCTACGGCGCCGACGTCGACCTGCCGGTGCCGCGGCGCATGATCGAGCTCGCGCGCAAGAACAATCTCTTCCTGCATTCCCATTCCGACGCCGACGCGATCGAGCGCCAGTTCAAGCAGTGGCCGCAGGCGCGCATCCTGTGGGCGCATTCGGGCTTCGACCGCCCCGAGCGCGTCGCCGAGATGCTGCGCAAGCACAAGAACTTGTGGTGCGATCTGGCATTCAGAACTGATTTTGTATCAAACAATAAAATAGATTCGGCGTGGCGCGCGGTGTTCCTCGAGTTTCCCGGGCGCTTCATGGTCGGCACCGACTCCTATACGCCCGAGCGCTGGCACTACATCCCCGAGCATGCCGACTGGTCGCGCAAGTGGCTCGCCGACCTGCCGCGCGCGGTGGCGGAACGCATCGCATGGAAAAACGGCGAATCGCTCTTCGGCTCGTTCTCGCAGGGTCACTGAGTCTCGCGTTCCCGGCGTGGGCCTGCGCTCCCACGCTCGAGGGAACGGTCCTCGAGTCTCCCCGGTACGTTCTGGCTTTCAAGGTTTCGGAGGTCGTGGTCGGCCGGCATTTTTCCGTCGATGTTTCTTCGTGCCCAAAAAGCGGAAATCCCGAGCCCGAAAGCCTGAAGGTCGACGCGCACATGCCGGAGCACCGGCATGGCATGAACTACGCCCCCTCGATCGCGAAGCTCGGTCCCGGCCGCTGGCGCGCCGACGGGCTGATGCTCCACATGCCGGGCAAGTGGGAATTTGTCTTCGAGCTCAGAGGCGGCGGCAAGACCGACCGCCTCACCGGCAATTTGCTTCTTTCCGAGTCGATAAATTTTTCTGAAGACGAAAAAAAGCGCGTTCTGAGTCACGGCCCCTGGCCGCCGAGGCTCGAGCGCGACCCGAGCAACCGGGTCTCCGGAAGAATCGAGGCGGTGGCGCTCGGTGAGCGCCTGTTCTACGAGCCGCGCCTGTCGGGCACGGGCTCGGTGCTGTGCGCCACCTGCCACGCGCCCTTCCGCGACTTCCAGGACGCGCGAGCGCGCGGGGTCGGCCTCGCGGAAGTGGACCGCAACACGCCGAGCGTGCTCGACGTGCGCTTCAGCCGCTGGTTCGGCTGGGACGGCGCCAACGACAGCCTGTGGGCGCAGAGCATCCGGCCGCTCCTCGATCCGCGCGAGATGCGATCGAGCGTCGCTCACGTCGCCGGCTTTATCCGCACGGATCGCTTTTTTTCCAGCGGCTACCGGCGGGTCTTCGCAAAAAATCCTCTCTCCGAGGAAGACGAGACGATCCTCGTCGACGTCGGCAAGGCCCTCGCGGCGTACCAGGAGACGCTCGTCAGCGGCCGCACGCCGTTCGACGATTTCAGGGACGCGCTCGAGAAGAACGACGCCGAGGGCATGGCGCGCTACCCGCTGGCGGCGCAAAGAGGCCTGAAGATCTTCGCCGGCAAGGGCAACTGCGGCGTCTGCCATTTCGGCCCGCGCTTCACCAACGGCGAGTTCGCCGACACCGGCGTGCCGTTCTTCCGCGGCAAGGGCGCGGTCGATTCCGGCCGGCACGAGGGCATCCGGAAATTGAAAGATAATTCGTTCAACCTGCTGGGCAGATACAACGACGACCCGGCGCGCTCGAGCGCCACGTCGACGCGTCACGTCGAGCCGCAGCACCGCAACTTCGGCGAGTTCCGCGTCCCCGGCCTGCGCAACGTCGCCCGCACCGCGCCCTACATGCACAACGGCAGCATCGCCACGCTGCGCGAGGTCGTGAAGTTCTATTCCGAATTGAACGAGGAGCGCCTTCACGCCGACGGCGAGCGGATTCTCAAGCCGTTGAAGCTGAGCGAGGACGAGGCTCGGGATCTCGTCAGCTTTCTCGAATCGCTGTCTGACGGCGCTCGCTGAGGGCGAGGAAAGTCTTCCTGAAGCAGAACCAGCCGAGCGCCGCCGCGAGCAGCAGGCCGGCGTAGATCCACCACGCCGCCTGCCAGCCCGCCTCGTCGCGCAGCAGCCCGCTGATCACGAGCGCGCTTCCCATGCTGAGCGAGGCGACCAGCGTCCAGCCGCCCTGATACGCGCCGCGCCGCCCCGGCGGCGCGAGGCGCGCCACCGCGGTGGGGATCGCCGAGGAAAAAATCAGCTCGGCGAAGCTGAACACCACGGTGCCGGCGAGGAGCGCCGCCGCTGGATGCGAAGCGTACGAATAGAGGAAATGCGCCGCCGAGACGATCAGCGCCGCGGCGCCGAGCTGGCGGAACGGCCCGGCCGCCTCCATGCGCGCGGCGACCGGGACCGCGAGCAGCGCGACGATGATGCTGTTGCCGCCGAGCACGAGGCCGATGTAGCCCTGGCCCAGGCCGAGGTCGATCGCGTAGAGCGGCGAGACGGTCACCACCAGGCCCATGGAAAACGGAAACACGAAGCCGAGGAGCGCGAAGCCGAGGAACACGCGGTCGCGGAACACCGAGACCGTGGCGACGAGGAAGTTCTCCTCGCCGCGCGGCTTCTCGAGCGGCAGCGTGCCGCGCAACGCGAGCGCGTACAGCACCGCGACGCACACGTAGCCCGCGCAGCTCAGCGAGGCGAGCAGGCCGTAGCCCTGCTCCGCCGCGAAACCCGCCGGCATGACGCCCAGCGTATAGGCGACGCTCATGCCGGTGTAGTTCGCCGCGAGCACCGCCTGCCTGCGCGCGGGCGGCGCGAGATCGAGGAGCAGCGCGGCGGCGACCGGCATGTTCACCGCGCCGGTGACGCCGAGCGCGAGGCTCCAGGCGAGGAGCGAGACCGGTCCCTCCACCAGCAGGAAGCACGGCAGCACGATCGCGGTGGCGAGCGACGATGCGAGCAGCAGCGGCCGGCGGCCGACCCGGTCGCTAAGCGCGCCGAAGAGCGGCGCCAGCATTCCCCGCGAAACGTTCTCGACCAGGAACGCGACGCCGACCAGCGCGAGGCCGATATGCGCCTCGCGCACGAAGTAGATGCCGAGGAACGTCACCAGGCTCATCCGCGCCGCGACCGAGATGAAATTCGCGGCGACGACGACGGCGATGCGCCGGTCGAACCCTTCTATTAAAAACCCCAATAGTCCAGGCCTTCGGGGAGCGGCTCGCCCAGGGTGAGCGAAGCGAGCTTCGCGTACTGGCCTTCCGAATAAAGCAGCGGCTTGCCCTTCTTGCCGAGCAGCACCTGCTCCACCTGCCCGAGGAAGATGGTGTGCGTGCCGTGCGCGATCTTGTTGACGACGCGGCAGTCGAAGGACACGAGCGCGTCGATCAGCACGGGCGAGCCGGTGATGAGCTTCGTCCAGGCGCCCGCCTTGAAGCGCCCCTCGCCGGTCTGCGCGCCGCTGAAGCTGGTCGAGAGCTCCCAGTCGTCCGCGCGCAGCACGTTCGCGCAGAACACCTTGCTCTTGAGGACCGCGCCGTGCGTCGTGGCGAGCTTGTTGACGCAGATCAGCACCGTGGGCGGATCGGCGCTCGCCGAGCACACCGCGGTCGCGGTCATGCCGTAGCGGTGCCCGGCGTGCGCGGTGGTGATGATGTTCACGGCGCCCGCGAGCGAGCGCATGCCGGTCTTGAACTGCTGGACGTCGACTTCGACCGGTTTGGAATCCATTACTCGGATTGTAATGGTACGTGCTAGATTGAAACCCGGATGGAATCGAACGGCTTTCTCGAGCAGGCGCTGGTCTATCTCGTCGCCGGCGTCATCGCGGTGCCCGTCTTCAAGCGCCTGGGCCTGGGCTCGGTGCTGGGCTACCTCGTCGCCGGGATGGCGATCGGCCCCTGGGGGCTGCGCCTGGTCTCGGACCCGCACACGGTGCTGCAGATCGCCGAGTTCGGCGTGGTGCTGCTGCTCTTTCTCGTCGGCCTGGAGCTCAACGCGCAGCGCGTCTGGGCGATGCGCCGGGCGATCTTCGGTCTGGGCGGCGTGCAGGTCGTGGCGACGATCGCCGCCGTGGCGGGGATCGCGCTCGCCCTGAAGCAGCCGCTCGTCGTCGGGCTCATCGCCGGCATGGGCTTCGCGATGTCCTCCACCGCGATCGGCCTCGCCACGCTCACCGAGAAAAACCTGCTGGCGACGCCCGGCGGCCAGGCGTCGTTCGCGGTGCTGCTCTTCCAGGATCTCGCGGTGGTGCCGCTGCTGCTGATCCTCGGCTTCTTCACCGGCGAGGGCAACCAGTTCAGCTGGACGAGCGCCGCCGAGGCGGCCGGCATGATCGTGCTGCTGATCCTCGCGGGGCGCTTCCTGGTGCGCCCGGTGCTGCGCTACGTCGCGGCGACCAACCTGCGCGAGGTCTTCATCGGCTTCTCGCTGCTGGTGGTCCTCGGGACGGCGGCGCTGATGGCGGGGGTCGGGCTTTCCATGGCGCTCGGCGCGTTCCTCGCGGGCGTGATGCTCGCCGACAGCGAGTACCGGCACGAGCTCGTGCTCGACATCGATCCGTTCAAGGGCCTGCTGCTCGGGCTTTTCTTCATCGCGGTCGGCATGTCGGTGGACCTGAGCCTCTTCCTGCGCTCGCCCCTTCTCGTGCTCGGCCTCGCGCTCGGCGTCGTCGCGCTCAAGCTGGTGCTGCTGTTCTTCATCTCGCGCGGCTTCGGCTATTGCAACCGGGCCGACGCGGGCCTCTTCGCCGTGGCGCTGTCGCAGGGCGGCGAGTTCGCGTTCGTGCTTTTCTCGGCGGCCGGCTCGCTCCTTCCGCCCCCGGTGATCGGGGTCCTCAACGCGGCGGTCGCGGTGTCGATGCTCACCACCCCGTTCCTCCTGAAGGGCTACGAGCGCCTCCTGATGCGCAACCCGAAGGAGCGCCCGGAACGCGCGCCCGACGCGATCCGCGAGTCGAACCCGGTGATCGTCGCCGGCTTCGGCCGCTTCGGGCAGGTCGTCGTGCGGGTGTTGCGCGGGCTGGGAATCGGCGCCACGGTCGTGGACATCGACCCGGGCCAGATCGAGACGGTGCGGCGCTTCGGCTTCAAGGCGTACTACGGCGACGCGACGCGGCTCGACCTTCTCGAGTCCGCCGGCGCCGGATCGGCGAAGGTGCTGCTGATGGCGATCGACAATCCCGAAGCGGCGATGGCCGCCGTGAAGCGCATCCGCGCGCGCTTTCCCGCGCTCCAGGTCATCGCGCGCGCCCACGGCCGCACCGACGCGTACGAATACGCCGAGATCGGCGTTCCGGCGATCCGCGAGATCTTCGGCTCGGCGCTCGACGCCTCGTTCGAGACGCTGAAATTCCTCGGCTACCAGGAAGACGCCGCGCGGCGCATCGTGCAGCGGTTCAAGGAATACGACGAGCGCCAGGTGGTGGAAAACGCCCGCCACCGCGGCGATCTGTCCAAGCTGATCGCATTGACCGAGCAGGGGCGCCGCGACATCGCGCAGCTGCTCGCCGCCGAGGCGCGCTCGGCGCCGAAGGTTGACTAGCGGCCCCGGATTAGGCGTAACATGGAACCGCCATGACGAGAAAAAAACACACCCCCGCAGCCGCCGCTCCCGAAGAGGAAGAGACCCGCTCGAACGAGCCGGAGCGCCACGTGATCGAGCGGCCGGACGGTTTCTACTGGCAGTCGATCGAAAGCGGCGAGGAGTCCGGGCCGTTCGAGACCCTCGGCGAGGCGGAAGCGGACATGCTGGCCGGCGGCGACAGCGGCAACCTCGAGTCGGCCGACCTGCTCGAAGTGGAATCCGACATCGGCGTGTCGGAATGGATCGATCCGGAAACCGGCGGACCGGCCGAAGACTCGGTCCCGCGGATCGAGGACCACTGATTCTGGGGTTCTAGGTCTGGCGGGACGTCGAGCCCGCGCGCAACGCAACTTCCACCAGCAGCTC
>CAYOVM010000016.1:5906-10933 GCA_964407355.1 uncultured Enterobacteriaceae bacterium | reverse complement strand
GCGGGACGTCGAGCCCGCGCGCAACGCAACTTCCACCAGCAGCTCGTTCAGCGCGTTCGGGTCGACCGGCTTGGTGAGGTGATAGTCGAAGCCCGCCTCGGTCGCACGGCGCCGGTCGGCTTCCTGTCCCCAGCCCGTCAGCGCCACCAGCGTCACGCCGTTGCCGCGGCGCTCACGCATGGCGCTCGCCACTTCATAGCCGTTCGCGCCCGGCATGCCGATGTCCAGGATCGCGATCTCGGGATCGAACGACTCGCCCAGCTGCAGCGCGCTGCGGCCCTCGTAGGCCACGCGCACCTCGTAGCCGTAGAGCGAAAGGACGCGCTGCAGCGAGTCGGCGGCGTCCTTGTTGTCGTCCGCGATCAGGATGCGCAGGCCCGGGGAGGGCCGCGCCGCCGGTTCGCGCGGCTTCTGCGGCGCCTGATCCCCGTCCGATGAGGCGGAGAGCGGCAGGCGCACCGTGAAGTCGGCGCCCTGGCCCGGGCCGGCGCTGTGCGCTTCGACACGGCCGCCGTGCAGGCTCACGATTCCCTGCACGAGCGAAAGCCCGATGCCGAGCCCGCCGCGCGAGCGATCCTTCGTGGTCGCGATCTGCGTGTAGGGCTTGAAGAGCCGAGAGGCCATCTCGGCGGCGAAGCCGATGCCGTTGTCCTCGACCGAGACCGCCACCATGCCCGCCTCGATCCGGGCGGTCAGGCTGATCTCGCCCCGCCCCTCCGTGAACTTCGCCGCGTTGTTCAGCAAGTTGGAAAACACCTGCGCGAGCCGCGCCGGGTCCGCGTCGAGCATCACCGGCTCGCTCGGCATCAGCACCGACAGGTGGTGGCCGGCGGAGGTGATGTAGGGCCGGCTCATCTCGAGCGCCATGTCGATCGCGCGCTCGAGCGCGACGCGCTCCTTGCGGATGACGAACTTGCCGCGCGAGATGCGCTCGATGTCGAGCAGGTCCTCGATCAGGCGCGACATCTGCTCCACCTGGCGCACGATCACGTCGCGGCTCCAGGCGAGCTCCGAGTCGAGCGGCCCCTTGCGGCCGAGGATCGTCACGGCGTTGCGGATCGGCGCGAGCGGATTGCGCAGCTCGTGCGCGAGGGTGGCGAGGAAGTCGTCCTTGTTGCGGTCGGCGGCCTTGAGGGTGTCCTCCGCGAGCTTGCGGTCGTGGATGTCGGTCATGATCGTCACCCAGCCGTCGGGGTGGCCGGTGGCGTCGAGGATCGGCGCGTAGATGCCGCTCACCCAGCGCTGGCCGAGGCCGCCGTCGTAGTGGGCGAGGCGCTCCCACTGCACCTGCTCGCCCTTAAGCACGCGCGCGAGGTTCGGCGCCACCTCGCGCATCTGATCGGGGCCGAGCACATCCGCGATCGAGCGCCCGACGAGCTCTTTCGCGGGTTTGCCGACCCAGCGCTCGTACACCGGGTTCATCCAGATGTAGCGCAGGTCGTTGCCGGTGCGGACCACCGCGGCCGGGATGGCGTCGGTGATCGTCTGCAGCTGCTCGCGCGCGTCGCGCAGCGCCTCCTCCGAGCGCTTGCGATCGTCGATGTCGTGGATCACCGAGACCCAGCCGGTGACCGCGCCCTTCTTCGCGGCCGCGTCCTCGAAGGTGGGCTCGAGGATCACGTGGATCCAGCGGCGCCGCCCGAGCAGCGGCCGGCGCGCGAAGCGCTCGTACTCGACGCGCTTGCCGGTGAGCACCTGGTCGATGTACGGGCGGATCTGCTCGAGCGCATCCATGCCCAGCACCTCGAACAACGGCCGGTCGATCATCTCCTCGGGCTTGCGCTGCCCGACCCATTCGGAGTAGAGCCGGTTCACCCAGAGGTAGCGCAGGTCGGGGCTGCAGCGCGCCACCGCGGCCGACATCGTGTCGGTGACGATCTGCAGATCGCTCTCCTTGGTCTCGAGGCTCGCGCGCGTCTTGCGGTGCTCGTCGACCTCCTTCTCGAGATCGGTTGCGTGCCGTGTCGAGGAGCGCGCCTGCTGCTCGGCGCGCTGGCGCGCCGAATGCATCGCGCCGCCGAGGGCGATGATGAGGAGCGCCGAAAGCATGAAACCGAGGAAGCGGCCGAGGTCCACCAGCGTCTCCATGCTGATCGAGCCGCGCGGCGCGATGAACAGGTAGTTCGCCGCCAGGTAGCCGACGATGGTGGCGGCGAGGCCCGGCTTGTAGCCGCCGTGCCAGACCGCCACGGCTATAGCGCCGTACAGCGTGACCGTGGCCGCGTCGTCGCCGAGCCACGGGTCGAGCAGCGCGCGACACAGCAACGCCGCCGCGACCGCCACAAGCGCGACGAGGTATTTGCCCCAGGTGGATTGAAGGAATTCCCGCATTGCCGCTCCCAGAGCGCATCTTACTTAGCCCGGCTCCTCTGAGGGAGCTGTGGCGCCGGTTTCGTCTTCTACGTGCCGGTTTTGGCCCGGTTCTGACCTTCCATGACATTTCGCCGCAGGCTCGCGCCCTGGCGCAGGAGCTCGCTCTGCACTTCGCGCGCCGGCACGTCGCGGATCGGCATGCCGCCGCGGGCCGCGAGGGCGGCGCAGACGCCCGCCGCCTGCCCCGTCGCCATCACGATCGGCATCACGCGGTACGAGGAGTGCGCTTCGTGCGTGCCGGAGATGCACCGGCCCGCGACGATCAGCCCCTGGGCCTTCTGCGGTATCAGGCTTCTCAAGGGAATGTCGTAGGACTCGCCGGGAGGCAGGCGCTTGAGCACCGTGCCGCTGCCGGTCGGGTTGTGGATGTCGATGGGATAGGCGCCGCGCGCGATCGCATCGCCGAATTTGCGCGCGTTCAGCACGTCCTGCGCGTTGAGCTGGTACTCGCCGACGATGCGGCGCGTCTCGCGCACGCCGATGTTGATGCCGCTTTGGGCGGCGTACGACTTCTCGAAGCCGGGCACGTAGCGCCGCAGGAACTCGGCGATCTGGCGCATCTGAGCGCGGCTCGCGTACTCGGCGTAGGTCAGGTCCCACACGTCGGTGCCCAGGACGCGGGTCACGCGCGTGCTGTTGACGCTCACCTCGCGCTCGTGCGGCGTGGCGAAGAAGAGGATGTCCTCGCGCGGCAGCTCGAGCTCGCCCGCCCGCGTCGCCTCGCGCACCAGGTCCCACAGGCCGTGCACGCCGCGCCACTGGCTCGGGTTCTTCTTGACGTACTCGTCGAACCCGAGGCGGTTGAACTCGACCATCCGGAACATGAGCGTCATGGGCTGGGCGAGGCCGTCGGCGCGCCCCATCTCGAACGGTGCGCCGGCCTGGACCGCCAGGTCCGCGTCGCCGGTGCAGTCGACCACCGCTTTCGCGCGGATGGCGATGGGGCCCGACTTGGTCTCGAAGATCGCGCCTTCGACCTTGCCATCCTTCGACAAGACGCCGCTCGCGAAGGCATGCAGCAGGAACTGCACGCCCGCCTCGTTCAGGAGCTCGAGCGCCATCAGCTTGAACCACTCCGGGTCGAACGGCACGACGTAGCCGGTGGCGAGCGATGGCGGGATCGCGCCGCCGACGCTGACCAGGCGCTCGAGCAGGCGCTTGAGGACGCCGGCGACCACCGGCTCCCCCGGCCCGTGGTCGGTGGGCAGCAAGGGCGTTTTCTTCTGGCCGGAAGGATCTTTCTGCTCGGGGAATCTATTGGTGTGGAACGACATCAGCGGCATCACCAGCGCCGCGGTGGCGTTGCCGCCGAGGAAGCCGTAGCGCTCGGCGAGGATGACGTTCGCCCCGGCGTCGGCGGCGCCGATCGCGGCGCCCAGGCCCGCCGGGCCGCCGCCGACCACGAGCACATCGGTCTCCGCCGCCAGCGCGGCGTGGCGCGGCGGAAGCGCGATGCGCGCAAGCTGCTCAGGCCGCCTTAACGAGGGCACTCCGTGCTTTTTCCCCGGTGAGAAATTTAAGAAGGATCTTGTGCGTCTCCTGCGAGCGCGCCTGCAGCGCCGGGACGGATTTCGCGAGCACCGCCCGCATCGACTTGCGCCGGTCCCAGGACTGGTCGAGGTGCGCGATGAGCCGTCCGGCGTTCACGAGGTTGAGCGGCGGCGTCGGCACCTTGAGGTCCTCGAGGAAGCCCGAGACCTTCCCGGCGTACGGCAGCGCGACGAAGGGCACGTTCTGCAGCGCCGCGAACACCAGGAAATGCAGCCGCATGCCGACGGCGAAGCTGAAGCGCGCCATCAGCGCGAGCAACTGCCCGGAGGTGTACTCGCCTTTCAGCACCGTCGCGCGCTGGGCGCGCAGCATCGAGGCGATCACCGCATGGCTGTGCTGGGTGTCGAGGACCGAGCGCTCCATCGGCACGAACACCACGTCGGCGTCGAAGCGGTCGACCATGTAATCCGCCGCATTGGCGAGCAGCGAGTGGTACACGCGGTGGTCCAGGTCCGGGGCGGCCACGCCGGGCTCGCGCACCGACATGCCGATGATCCGGCGCCGCCCTTCGAGGCCCTCGTGCTTCAGCACGCCGCGCGGCAGCGGCTCGGGCTTCAGGAGCAGCGCCGGGTCCGCGGTGACCGTGATCTCGCGATGCACCCCGGCCTCCTCCAGCACCCGCTGGGCGCTGCGCTCGCGCACCGTCACGATCTCGACGTGCTCCAGGCACTCGCGCACCGCCGTCTGCACCGCGGGATCCTTCAGCGGGCCGGCGCCGATGGCGTAAACCATCACCGGAACGCCCTTGTCCCTGGCGATGGAGACCTCGCGCAGGTAGACCCGCGCCTCGGCGTCGTAGAGGATGCCGCCGCCGCCGATGATCAGCAGATCCAGGCGCTCGACCTCGGGCGCCACCTCGGAGCGTGAGAGCTTGCGCACCGGGATGGCGCGCTCGACGCCGTGGCGGCGCTTCGTGTCCTCCGCGTCGCGGGAGAAGACGGTGATCTCCACCGGCAGCTCTTTGCGCAGCTGGGTAATGATCGATTGCAGGATCGCCTCGTCGCCGAGGTTGAGCCCGCCGTAGGAGCCGGTGATGCCGATCCGGTAGAGATCTTTCGGGGGAGCCATGACCGTTGGACACCTGCAAGAACGGGACCGTGCCA
>CAYOVM010000016.1:3752-5806 GCA_964407355.1 uncultured Enterobacteriaceae bacterium | reverse complement strand
GCATGGATGGCGCGCGGATCGGCCGGCTTGATGAAATGGTGGTGGAACCCGGCCTCCGTGGCGAGGGCGCGGTCTTCCCGCTGCCCGTACCCGGTCAGCGCGATAAAGAGAGCGCGCCGTGTCTCGGGCATCTCGCGCAGCCGCCGGGCAACTTCATAGCCGCTCATGCCCGGCAGGCCGATGTCGAGGACGACCGCGCTCGGGGCGAACACCCGCGAGCAGGCGAGCGCCTGATGGCCGTCGGTCACCGTCTTCACCTCGTGGCCCTCCAGGCGCAGGAGCACCGCGATGCTCTCCGCCGCGTCGACGTTGTCGTCGACCACGAGGATGCGCCGTCCCTCGGTCGGAAGCTTCTGCGCCGTGGCCGCCGGCCTGCCGGGGGCGCCTTCCTGCGCCACTTCGCTGATGCACGGCAGCACGATGCTGAACTTCGCGCCCTTTCCGGGCCCGTCGCTCGTCACGTCGACGCGCCCCTGGTGCAGCTCGACCAGCCGCTGGACCACGGTCAGCCCGACACCCAGGCCGCCGAGGCTGCGGTCGAGCGAGCGCTCGCCCTGCGAGAAAAGCTCGAACACCCTGGGCAGCAGCTCGCGGTCGATGCCGATGCCGTTGTCGCGGACCTCCAGCCGCACCTCGCCCTCCGCCGCCTGCGCCTTGAGGACGATGCTCCCGCCCTCGGGCGTGTACTTGGCGGAATTGTTCAGCAGGTTGGCGATCACCTGCGCGAGCCGCGCGAAGTCGCCGACCATCCACACCGGCGAGGCCGGCAGGTCGAGCTCGAGCTTGTGGCCGCGCGCCTCGATCAGCGGGCGCGCCGTCTCGACCGCGTGCGAGATCACCTTCTCCAGCTCGAGGGTCTCCTTGCGGATGGTGATCTTGCCCTGCGTGATGCGCGATACGTCGAGCAGCTCGTCGACGAGCTGCGCCATGTGCGTCACCTGGCGGTCGACCACGTCGCGCGCCCAGACGAGGCGCGGGTCGGAAGGCGCGATGCGGCGCAGAAGCTCCACCGCGTTGCGGATCGGCGCGAGCGGGTTGCGCAGCTCGTGCGAGAGCATCGCGAGGAACTCGTCCTTGCGCCGGCTCGCCTCGAGGAGCTTCTCCTCGGCCTCGCGCGTCTTGGCGATCTCCTGCTTCAGGCTCCAGTACAGGCGCGCGTTCTCGAGCGCCATCCCGGCCCGGCCGGCGAGCTCGGCGAGCATCGCCTGGTCGGCGGGGCCGTAGGCCGGCGCGGGGCGGGCGCTGCCGAGGAGCAGCACGCCGAACGTCTGCACACCGGTCTTGATCGGCAGCACCCGGGCCGAGCGCAGCCCGGCCGGCCATGGCGACGCGTTGTCGTTCGACGGCGCGCTCTCCCAGATCGGAAGGTCGATCTCGCGGCCCTCGCCGCCGACCTGATCGATCGCCTCGCGCAGCGCGACCGGCAGCGCCTGCGGGGAAGGCAGCGACCTCGTGACCGGGGCTTCGCCCTCGGCGCCGGGCATCCCCCCCGGCCCGCCGCCGCCGCGGCAAAGAAGGAGCTGCTCGCCCTCCACGGCCACGCTGAGCAGCGCGGCGTCGGCGAGGGCGGGAACCGTCATCTCGAGCAGCTTGTGCATCCCCTCCTCGAGCTCGAGCGAGGCGCCCAGCTCGCGGCTGGCGAAGGCGAGGAAGTCCGAGCGGCGCGTCGCCTCCTGGGCGGCTTCGCGGTCCGCCTCGGCGCGCGCGAGCGACTTCGCGCGGCGCTGGGCGCGGTAGAGCTCCACGAACACTTTCACCTTGCTGCGCAGGATCTCCGGCACGATCGGCGAGAGGATGTAGTCGACCGCCCCGAGCTGGTAGCCGCGCGCCGTCTGCATCTCGTCGGCATAGGCGGTGACGAAGATGATCGGGATGTGCGCCGTCTTGCGATGCTGGCGGATCAGCTCGGCGGTCTCGATGCCGTCGATGTCGGGCATGTTCACGTCGAGCAGCACCACCGCGAACTCCCGCTCGAGCAGCTGCTTCAGCGCCTCCGCCCCGGAATTCACCATCACCAGGTTCTGGCCGAGCTCCTCCAGCACGACCTGGAACGC
>CAYOVM010000016.1:0-3652 GCA_964407355.1 uncultured Enterobacteriaceae bacterium | reverse complement strand
CGGTGCAGCCAGCCGCGCAGGACCGCCATCAGGTGCACGGTGTCCACCGGCTTCGACAGGTAGTCCCAGGCGCCCGCTTCGATGCACTTCTCGCGGTCGCCCTTCATCGCCTTGGCGGTGACCGCGATGATCGGCAGGTCCTTCTTGTCGTGCAGCTTGCGGATCTCGCGCATGGTGGTGATGCCGTCCATGTCGGGCATCATGATGTCCATCAGCACGATGTCGATCGTCGGGTCTTCCTTCACCAGGCGGATCGCCTCGCGGCCGTTGTTCGCCGACACCATCTGCATCCCCTGGTCGTGCAGCACCGTGGAGAGGGCGAAGATGTTGCGCATGTCGTCGTCGACGATGAGGGCGCGGCGGCCTTCGAGCACGCGGCTCGAGTTGTGCAGCTCCTCGACCTTGTGGCGCTCGTCGGGCGACAGGCCCGCGACGCTGCGGTGCAGGAAGAAGTAGATGGTGTCCATCAGCCGCTCGAGCGAGCGCGCCTCGCGCAGCGCGAACACGCCGTCGCCGCGCTTCCAGCGGCCGAGGGTGCCGGTGTCCTCCGCGCCGTACATCACGATCGGCAGCTGGCGCGTCACCGCCTGCTGCTCGAGGATCTCGACGAGGTCCGCGGGCTGCAGGTCGGCGGCGCCGTTGCGCACCACCAGGCAGTCGACCTGCTGCGAGCGCAGGGTCTCGCAGATCTTCGCGGCGCTGTCCGAAGCGACCACGTCCACTTCCTCGGGCTTCAGGCGCGCGACGATCGCGTCGCGGTCCGCGCCGGGCGGCATCAGCAGCGCGAGCTTGCGCCTCGGGCGCGAGATGTACTGCTTGAGCTGCTCCATCGCCTCGTCGATCACCTCGCCGGAGCTCACCGGCTTGGCGATGAAGCCGATGGCGCCCGAGTTGAGCGCGCGGTCGCGCGAGTCGTCGGTCGACACCACGCAGACGGGAATGTGCCGCGTCGAAAGATCCGCTTTCAGCCGGTCGAGGATCCGCCAGCCCTGCATGTCGGGCAGGAAGATGTCGAGCGAGATGACCGAGGGCTGATACTCCTTGATCATCGACAGCGCGCCCGCGGCGCTGCCGCTGACGAGCCCCTTGAAGCCCTTCTTGCGCGCCGCCTCGAGGAGCACCTTGGCGAAGCCGAGGTCGTTCTCCACGATCAGCAGCACGCTGTCGCCCGCGCCGATGTCCGCGCGGTCGTCGCCGGCGTCGTTCGGGATGACGATGTCCTGCTCGGTGTAGATGGGCTCCACGTCCTGCGCGCTCGCGCGCTGCGCCGCGCGCTGGAGGGCGATGTTGGCCTCGGCGACGGCCTGCTGCGCGCCGGCCATGCTGAGGCCGGCCGGGATGCTGGAGCGCTGCAGGCGGGCGTGGCGCTGCACGAAAGTGGTGGGTAGATAGAGCGTAAAGGTGCTGCCGGTGCCCGGCGCGCTGATCAGGCGGATCTCGCCGCCGAGCAGCTTCGAGAGCTCGCGTGAGATGGCGAGGCCGAGG
The DNA here is from genome assembly GCA_964407355.1 of uncultured Enterobacteriaceae bacterium. GTDB lineage: Bacteria > Pseudomonadota > Gammaproteobacteria > Burkholderiales > SG8-39 > SCGC-AG-212-J23. Next base: position 2,167 of record CAYOVM010000016.1, on the reverse strand, counting down.
CCGGTGCCGCCGTACTTGCGCGACGTGGAGCCGTCGGCCTGCTGGAACGCCTCGAAGATGAGCTGCTGCTTCTCCGGGGCGATGCCGATGCCGGTGTCCGCGACCGAGAAGGCCACCACCGATCCGGCGCTGTTCAGCTCCTCGTTGTCGATCGACCAGCCCGAGGTCACGGGCATCACCGACAGCGAGACCGAGCCCTCGTGCGTGAACTTGAACGCGTTGGAGAGCAGGTTCTTGATGATCTGCTGCATGCGCTTGATGTCGGTGAACATCGAGCGCGGCAGGGCCGGGTCGAGCTTGATGTTGAACTCCACCCTGCTCGACTCCGCGACGTGGCGGAAGGTGCGCTCGACGTAGCGCTGCAGGTCGAGCAGGCGCAGCTCGCTCACGTCCACCTGCACGGTGCCCGACTCGATCTTGGAGAGGTCGAGGATGTCGTTGATCAGCGCGAGCAGATCGTTGCCCGAGGCGTGGATCGTCTTCGCCGACTCGACCTGCTTGCCGTTCAGGTTGCCTTCCTGGTTCTTGGTGAGCTGGTCGGAGAGCAGCAGCAGGCTGTTGAGCGGCGTGCGCAGCTCGTGCGACATGTTCGCGAGGAACTCCGACTTGTACTTCGAGGTGAGGGCGAGCTGCTTCGCCTTCTCTTCGAGGGCCTGGCGGGCCTGCTCCACCTCGGTGTTCTTGCGCTCGACCTCCTGGTTCTGGTGGGCGAGCTGCTTCGCCTTCTCCTCCAGCTCCTGGTTGGTCTGCTGCAATTCCTCGGCGAGGGACTGCGACTGCTTGAGCAGGTCCTCCGTCCGGGTGTTCGCCTCGATGGTGTTGATGACGATGCCGATCGATTCCGTGAGCTGGTCGAGGAACGCCTGGTGCGCCGGATTGAAGCTGTCGAGCGACGCGAGCTCGAGCACCCCGCGCACCTCGCCCTCGAACACCACCGGCAGCACCAGCACGTCGAGCGCCGCGGTCTCGGAGAGGCCGGTCGCGATGCGGAAGGCCTTCGGCGGGACGTTGGTGAGGAGGAGCTTCCTCTTCTCGATCGCGCACTGGCCGACCAGGCCTTCGCCCATGTCGATCTCCTTGCCGTGCGAGCGCTGGCCGTGCGAGGCATAGCTGGCGGTCAGCCTCAGGCGGCCGCTTTTGTTTTCTTCGTTTTTTACCACATAGAATTCCGCCTGGTGCGCTCCCACCACCGGCGCGAGCTCCGACAGGATCATCTGGCCGACGGTCACGAGGTCGCGCTGGCCCTGCAGCATCCGCGAGAACTTGGCGAGGTTGGTCTTCAGCCAGTCCTGCTCGGTGTTCTTGTTGGTGGTGTCCTTGAGGTTGCGGATCATCTCGTTGATGGTGTCCTTCAGCGCCGCCACCTCGCCCTGCGTCTCCACCGTGATGGAGCGCGTCAGGTCGCCCTGCGTCACCGCCGTCGCCACCTCCGCGATCGCGCGCACCTGCGTGGTCAGGTTCGCCGCCAGCTCGTTCACGTTCTCGGTGAGGCCCTTCCAGATGCCCGCCGCGCCCGGCACCTTCGCCTGGCCGCCGAGCTTGCCTTCGACGCCGACCTCGCGCGCCACCGTCGTCACCTGGTCGGCGAAGATCGCGAGCGTGTCCGTCATGCTGTTGATGGTCTCGGCAAGGGCCGCGATCTCGCCCTTCGCCTCCACCGTCAGCTTCTGCTTCAGGTCGCCGTTCGCCACCGCGGTCACCACCTTGGCGATGCCTCGCACCTGCGAGGTGAGGTTGCCCGCCATGAAGTTCACGTTGTCGGTGAGGTCCTTCCACACGCCCGACACCGCGCGCACCTCGGCCTGGCCGCCGAGGCGGCCTTCGGTTCCGACCTCGCGCGCGACCCGCGTCACCTCCGCGGCGAAGGACGACAGCTGGTCCACCATCGTGTTGATGGTGTTCTTCAGCTCGAGAATCTCGCCCTTCACGTCCACCGTGATCTTGCGCGAGAGGTCGCCCGCCTGCACCGCCTTCGTCACGTCGGCGATGTTGCGCACCTGAGACGTGAGGTTGCCGGCCATCGAGTTCACCGAGTCGGTCAGGTCCTTCCACGTACCCGACACGCCCTCCACCCGCGCCTGGCCGCCGAGAATCCCTTCCGAGCCGACCTCGCGCGCGACCCGCGTCACCTCCGCCGCGAACGAGGAGAGCTGGTCCACCATCGTGT
>CAYOVM010000015.1:19612-30606 GCA_964407355.1 uncultured Enterobacteriaceae bacterium | reverse complement strand
CGTTGTACGAGCCGGTGATGTTGCCCATCGTCGCCGGAATGTTGGTGAACGAGAGCACGTCCTGGCCTGAGGCGAAGCCGCCGGTGATCGACACCGTCGCCGAGGAGAGCGTGCCGTTGTCCAGATCCGACACCGTCAGCACCGTATTGATCGGCGCCGCCGCGTCGTTTTCCGTGTAGTTGAGCGTCGCGCCGGTCGCGAGCGTCGAGGCGTCGTTTACCGCCGCCACGTTCACCGTGGAGGTCAGCGTGTTCGACCCCAGCGAGCCATCGCTTACAGCGAAGCTCACCGTGCGGGCGCCGGTCGACGGATTGTCGGAGCTGTTGGAGTACTGCACCGCCCGCAGCGCCGTCTCCCATTGCGTGACCGTGGCGGTATTGCCCGCGGAGCTCAGGGTCATCACGCCGGTGCCGGCGTTGTACGAGCCGGTGATGTTGCCCATCGTCGCCGGAACGTTGGTGAACGAGAGCACGTCCTCGCCCGAGACAAAGCCGCCGGTGATCGAGACCGTCGCGGAAGGCAGCGTGCCGTTGTCCGCATCGGTCAACGTCAGCGTGGCGTTGATCGCCGTGGCGGCGTCGTTTTCGGTGTAGTTCAAGGTCGAGCCGGTCGCAAGCACGGGCGCGTCGTTCACCGCGACCACGTTGATCGTCGTGACCGCCGTGTTGGACGTCGTCGTGCCGTCGTTGGTCGTCACATTGATCGTGCGCGCCACGGTGGCCGGGTTGTCCGTCGTGTTCTCGAACTGGACCAGCTCGATGGCGTCGGCGTAAGCGGCCTTGCTGAAGGCTCCCGACAGAGTCACGGTGGTATTCGTGCGCGTCCACGCGATACCGCTAGCCAGCGTGCCGCTGGCGGCCGACGAGCCGTTGACGAGCAGGCGGTCGCCGGTCTGCGCGTTCGTCAGCGTGATGCTCGCGCTCTGCATGTTGGCGCTCGCGCCGTCGAAGACCGAGCTGTCCGTGTCGGCGATGGAAACCGCCGCGCCGTTCTCGGTGTAGGTCGCCGTCCAGTTGTTGCTCGCCAGATCGACGGTGGAGACCGTGGTCGTGGCGGTCGCGGTATTGTTGACCACCACGTTGTCGATGCCGATGCGGTCGGTCGACGCGGCGGAGCCGTTGCGCAAGGTAAAGACGAGATTTCCGGACGCGGCGACCGGCGTCCCCAGCGTGATCGTGTTGGTGCCCATCGCCGAAGTCCTGACGTCGGCGATCGCGGTGACCGACCCGAGGGTTCCGCTCGCGCCATTGAAGTAGGCCCACGACCCCGTCGTCGTATTGGTGCCGGACGTGAAGGTGGCGTACACGACGCCGTTGTAGGTGACGTCGAACCTCACCGAGTTGGTGTTGTCGTTGTTTTCCCAGGCGAAATTGAACGCGATCGAGCTGATCGCATTGGTCGTCACGACCGTCGTATCGATGAGCTGCGAGCCCGTCGACACACCTGTCGTCGTCGTAGAAGTCGCCGGGACCGTCACCGCCTGCGACAGCGTCGTGGTATTGCCGTTGCTGTTGCCCCGCCACGTATAGCGGTTCGTCTGCACGCTCGCGATGTTGCCGGGATCGACCTCGGTCCAGCCTGCCGGCACGCTGCCATTGGCTCCCGTCATCGTCCCGTTGGTGATCGCCAGGGCCGAGGTCGTGGACGATGAACTGACCGAAACCGCCGGCGAGGAATCGAGGTCGACGATGTTGGCCGGAAGTACGTTGATCGTCACCGTTTCGGAGTCGGTGAGCGTGCCGCCTGTACCCGTGCTGCCAAGGTCGCTCGTGAGAACGGTCAGCGTGGCCGTGCCCGCCGCAGCGCCCGGCGTGTAGATGAGCCCCGCGAGCGCGGCGTTGACCTGCGCCTGGGTGCCGCTGAAGGTCATCGTGGCGTCCGCGGTACCGTCGCCGGCCGTGAACGTAAGACCCGCGGTGCCGGACAGAGACAATGTGCCGCTCGTCGCCGACAGCGTCACCTGCACCGTGGTGGCGTCCGGATCGGCGACGCTGATGGCGTTGCCGTTGGCCGAGGAGAACGTCAACGGGGCGCCGACGACGGTCGACTGCGCGCCGGGGATCGTGTCCACCGGCGCGTCGTTGACGGCCGCGACCGTAATCCTGCTGATGGCGGAATTGCTTTCGTTGCCGCCCGAGTCCCGGACGGTCACCCCGATGCTGCGGGTGGTGAGCGTGCCGCCGACCGTCGGATCGTCGCTGGTGCTCAGGTAACGGACCGTGTTGAGGACCTGCTGGTAGTTCGCCTTCGAATCGACTCCCGACAGCGTGAGAATGCCGGTGACGGAGTCGTAGCTGCCGGTGATGCTGGTGCCCGCGGTCGAATACGTCAGGGTGTCGCCGGCCGCGAAGTTGCCGATCACAATGCGCGCCGAGCCCATGTTCGCGCTGTCGGTGTCGGTGATCGACGAATTGGCGGTCGCGGCTATCAGAACGCCGGTCGCGTCGCCTTCCGTGTAGGTATTGGCGGAGCTCGTCGGCTGTCCGGAGATCTGGACGTTGTCGACATAGAAGTATTCGGCCGCGCCGGTATAGCTCGCTCCGCCCGAGATGCGGAACCGGACCATCGTGTTCGTGGATTCGTAACCGGAGAGGCTGACCGAATCGCTGGTGTAAGCCGTGGCGGATGCCGAGCTGCCGGTATAGGTCTTGAGCAGCGTCCAGTTCGTTCCGCCGTTGGAAGAGACCTCGACCACCACGGAATCCGCCGTGGTCAGCCCGGCCGAAGTCACGTAGTCGTAGGTCATCGTCGAGGTGACGTAGCCCGACAGGTCGATCTGCCGCGCGGCGCCGGTGAATTGGCCCGGGGTCCCGCTGTTGTTCAGGCGCAGGCCGTAATCCGTGCCCGTCGTCGGGGTGTCCATCACCCGCACCTGGCCGGCCGTTGCGCTGCCGCCCGCGGTCGCGTCTGTCTCGATCCAGTTTCCGGTCCAGGGAATGGTGCCGGTGCTGCCGGTGTAGGCCTGCGTAGCGAAGCCGTCGCCGGCCGTCTGGGTGGCCGTCGTGGCGGCGTCCAAATCCACCACCGGCGGGTTGGTGGTCTTGCCCATGAACGTTATGTCGTTCAACACCACCAGCGTTACGTTGGCGGTGCCGGTGTAGGTGAACGAAACCGAGGTGATGTCGGTCGTGTTGAAGTAGACGTAGGTATTGCCGTCCGGAGTCGTGGCCACGGAGTCCGTGCCGCTGCCCGCGACGGTGGTGCTGGTCGCGGAGCTCGCGGTAATGGAGTTATAGGCGCTCGTGGCAACCTGCGTCGGCGCAATCGCGCCTACGCTCACCTTGTTTGCGGTGAACACCGCCGACTCGGCGTTGTCCACGTCGTAGAGCGCCAACCCGACGTTGGCCACGCTGCCGCCCGGCTGGCCCGAGAAGTCGATGGTGATGGTGTTCGAGCCGGTCGGGCCGACGACGAATTGAAGCGCGTTCTGGGCGGGCGTGACGCCGCCGGTGTAGTTGGAGGCGAGGGTCGGGTTGCCGTTCAGGGTCCCGCTGTAGCTGATCGTCACGGGGTAGCCGTCGACGGTGTAGGTCTTGCTGGTGCCGCCCGTCCACGTCGAGACGGTGTCGAAATCCAGCGTGTGGAGCGCGAGCACGTCGTGCCAGGCTTCCTGCGCGGCGCGATCCACGGCGACGCCGCTCTCGATGGCGCCGGTCTTGAGCTCGAGGTCCCAGTTGGCGCCGAGCGCGCGGTCGCCCGTGGCATCGGTGCTCGCGGCCACGTCCGCGCCGGTGATCTGCGCGAGCGTCTGTGCGGCCGCCTGGCCGTTGGCGCCTTTGCCGAAATCGCAGCCGTACACCAGCACGTCGGCGTCCTCGCTCAGGTGCTGGCCGATGACGACCAGGTCCTTCGCGTAGGTGCTCGACATGGTGATGCTGTTGAGCGCGCCCGACCCGAGGTCGAGCTGGCCTTCGCTGCCGTGCGAGATGATATGCACCGCGTCGACCGACTTGTATTGCTTCAGCACATCGGCGATCTGCCTGACGCCGTCCTTGGTCGAGTCGAGCAGGACGATGCGCGCGTTCGGGTTGTCGATGCCGTCGATGATGGTCTGGAAATCGCGCACCGCCGGGTCGACGAAGACGATCTCCTGCCGCGCGGCAGAGCCGACCTTCTCGAGCGCGCCGTGCTCGTCCACGTCGCTGACATCCGCGCCGGTGAGCAGCGCGAGCCGGTTGGCCGCCGCGCTGCCGGCGTCTCCCTTGCCGAAGTCCGCGCCATGAATGAGGATCGTCGCGTCCGCGGTGAGATGGTCGCTGATGGAGGCGAGGCGCTGGGCGTTCAGCCCCGTCATCGACTCCTTCGTGAGGCTGCCGCTTCCGAGCTCGAGCCGATCGGCGCCGCCTTCGGCAATGATGTGCACGGCGGTGACGTCGGAATATCGCGCGAGCGTGTCCGCGATCTGCGTGACGCCGTCGCGATTCGCGTCGAGGAAGACGATCTGGGCGTTCGGATCGATGCCGGCGAGCATGCCCTGGTAATCCTTCACCCGCGCATCGACGAACACGACTTCTTTCGGCTCTGTGGGTTTCGTCGCCGCATCGAGCGCTTCCGCGCCGGGCTTTTGTGCCGCGTCTTTCTCGGCCGGGGTGGAGCCCGCGGGCGCAACCGGCGCCGCGGTGACGGTCGTGGAGCTGTCCCGGGTCGGTTCCGGCGTCGCGGGGGTGACCGACGCATCGGCTTTGGCCGAGGCGTCTCCCATCGCGACCGCGCTCGCCTGCGCGCTGAGATCGAGGCCGAGCGCGCCGTCGAAGAGCATGCGCGGCTCGAGGGCGATCATGCGCGTGCGGCGGCGGGGCGCTTGCGCCTTGGTGTCCGCCTTGCGGCTGGCGGGCTTCGACGTTTTGGCGGTGGTTTTTTTCGACATGGCTATTACCTCTCGGGCCGACTACAGCCCGCTCTCCCGGATGATTACGGATAGGGTGCGATATACGAAGTTCTCGACGACGAATCGAAGATCGGTCTCGATCCTCACGGTGCCGTGGATGACCGCGTCGGCCTTGGGCACTTCGCCCAGCGGCTTCACGGTCACCCGGAAGACTGCGTCCTGCGCCACGAGCGCGCCGCGCGCGCCCTGCTTGACGGCGACGTCGCCGCCGTAGATCGACGCGAGCAGCGCCCGGGACAGCTCTTTCTGCGGCGTCTTGTCGACCGAAATCACTTCGCCGCTCAGGACCGCACGGCCGGCCTGGTGCGGGTAGAAGCGCACCGTCTGCCCGGGGCTGATCGCCGTCACCTGGCGCTCGCCGACATAGGCCTCGATGCTCTGCTCGGAATCCGACACGACGCGCATCAACAGCTGGCGCGGGCCGACCCAGCGCCCGGCGACGAGGTCGGGAGCCATGTCGCGGATCCTCCCCGGCTGCGGCGAGCGCACCAGCTGGCGCTCGCGCTCCGCGATGATCGCCTGCTTCTCCACGGCCGCCTGCGCGAGGCGCTCCTGCATGACCTTGTTGTTTTCCTGCAGCCGCTCGCTGGCGGGCATCCGCGCGAGCTCGAAGCGCGCCGACGCGATCGCGATCTCCGCCTTCTTCTCGCGCACGTCGATGTCCAGCGCTTCCAGGCTGATCAGCTCCGCGTTGTCGGCGACGCGCTCGAGGTCCGCGACTTTTACGGCGGTCACCCGGGCGGGAAACGGCGCGTACACGGCGTGCTCCTGGTGTGCGTGCAGGATCGCGGGCGCGCTGACCTGGTTCGAGACGGGGACCACCCAGGTGAACACCATGGCGACAGCGACCAGGGCGAGCGCCGGGCGAAGCGCGATGCGGACCGATTGGCGCTGCTTCCACAGGTACGCGACCTCGACCCAGACCGGCTTCGCGATGAACCAGACCAGCTCCACCACCATCAGGAAGATGCCGAGCAGCTTGAAGGCGAAGTGGTAGACGAGGAGCGCGATGCCCAGGAACACCATGAGCCGGTAGGCCCACGTGATGTAAGCGAACACGATGAGCGCCGCCCGCTGGCGCGGCCGCAGCGTCGGCTCGGGCTTCGGCGCATCGAGGCCGAAGAAGGTGCGGCGCATCCACCACTTCGCGCACGCCGTGCCGCGCTCGTGCAGGTTCGGGAAGCCGAGCAGGTCCGAAAGCACGAAGTAGCCGTCGAAGCGCATGAACGGGCTGAGGTTGACCGCCAGCGTCATGATCCAGGTGGTGCTCGCGAGCACCAGGAACACGTTCTTCGCCGCTCCCTCGGGCGAGAGCCACCAGAGCAGCGTCGAGAAGACGGCGAGCACCAGCTCGGCGCCCATCCCGGCGCAGGCGATGACGAGCTGCTTGCGACGGTCTGCGAGCTTCCACGTCTCGCCGGTGTCGGTGTACAGGAACGGCCACAGGACCAGGAACGCGACGCCCAGGGTGGGAACCCGGACCCCATAGCGGCAGGCGGCGTAGGCGTGCGCGAGCTCGTGCACGACTTTGGAGAACGTCACCGCGATCGCGTAGTAGAGGAACGCCTGCGGCGTGAACAGGCGCGCGGTCGCGTCGGCGAAGCTGTACCACTCGCGCGACAGGAGATAGAGGTCGAGCCCGAGCAGCACCGCCACGAGCAGGACGAAGCCGCGGGTGAAGAAGAGCTCCGTCAGCCCGACGGTGCGCTTGAGGAAGGCGTCCGGGCGGACCAGCGGAAGCCTGAAAAACAGGTAGTTGTGCAGAAGCTGCTGGTACCAGGACTGCTTCGCCCCCTGGACGCGCTTGGCGAGGGATTCCCTCGCGAGCGCGCTGCCGGGCGCGAGAAGCTGGTTGGCCGCGAGGAAATCGATGAGCTCCTGGACTTCCTCGGGTGAGGGCTTGAGCGGCGTTTCCGCGGAAACGCGGGCCGCCAGCGTCGCGGCGTCGCGGTGCTCCTTCCAGCGGGCGAGCAGCTCGAACTCCAGCCAGCCGATCTCGAAGAACGAGTTGCGGATGGGATCGAGAATGCGCCAGCTCGGCGAGCCGTCCCGATGGGCGGGGCCCGGATAGAGGCGCAGATCCTCGCGCAAAGGGGGCAGCGCCGCGGGCTGCGCAGCGCCGTTCGAAGCCCCCCCTTCGACTTTCGCCTCGATCATTTCAGCTTCGTTCCCCTTGGTCGCCGGAAGCCCTCCCATAGGGTTTCCCGGTCAATAGCCATTCTGCTCCGCCCGGCGCAACCAAATGACAACTTTGGTAATGGTACGTCCGGATAAAAGTTATTTTTATTCTGAAGCTTAAGGCCTATTTCTAAAGCCTTTTAAGAGGCTTTACAAGTTCTTCCAAATCCAGTCTTTGCGGCGCGCGGACGCACGCGGTCGAGCGTCTTCAGGCTAGCTCGACGCGGCCGGGCGGTGAATCGGGGGAAACCTCAGAAAAGTCTCGAAAAACCCTAGACTTAGTGATTTTTCGTCAAAGCTCGACGCGTCGCTCTAGGAGCCGCTGAACCAGTTGTAGCCTTTGTCCTCCCAATACCCCCCCGGATAGGTGTTGGTAACGAAGATTTCGGCGATGTGCTTGGGGTTCTTGAAGCCGAGCTTCGTCGGAATACGCAGCTTCATGGGGAAGCCGTACTGGGGGGGCAGGATCTGGTCGGCAAAGCGCAAGGCAAGCAGGGTCTGCGGGTGCAGGGCTGTCGGCATGTCGATGCTGGTCGAGTAGTTGTCGTCGCACTTGAAGCCGACGTACTTTGCCGTCAGATCGGCGCCGATTCTCTGCAGGAAGTCGGAGAACCGTACCCCGCTCCACTTGCCGATGGCGCTCCAGCCTTCGACGCAGATGTGCCGCGTGACCTGCGACACTTGCGGCAGCGCATAGAGCTCGGGCAGGGTCCAGGGCTTCTTGTCCCTGATCGCTCCGCCGAGCTGCAGCTTGTAGCTCGCGCCATCGACCTCGATCACTTCGTCTTCGCTGTAAAACGCGTTGAATGGAAACGGCGTGGTGATCCGGCTCTCGGGAAACTCCGGGGCGAGCCGGCGCGGGTCGAAAAGCCAGTCCTGGGCGCGATCGTTCCAGCGCGACATGGCCGTGAGGACCTTCTGGACGCTCTCGCCGCCGGAGAGCTCGCAGCCGGACAGCAGCGCGAGCGCGCCCAACGACAGTCCCTGTCTGAGGAAGAGGCGCCGCTCGAGGCTGGCGACAGCCGGCGAGCGGTGCTGTACGACGAAGCTCGATCCCATCGGCGGCTTCCTGCTCATCGGGCCCTCCTCGTCCGTCCGGTGATCATCGTCGGAAAGGTGCGCGGCACCAGCGCCACCATCACGACATGCACGATGACTATGAACACAACGGCGGTCATCGCGAAGAAATGCAGCAGGCGCGCGCCTTCATAGTCTCCCATCAGGCTCGCCAGCCAGTAGAGCTGCACCGGCTTCCAGATCGCCAGGCCGGAAGCGACCAGCACGGCGAGCATGAGGATCAACGCGACATACGCGGCGCGCTGCGCGGCGTTGTAGACCGAGAGATCTTCATGCGCCAGCCTGCCGCGCAGCGCCTGCGCCATGTCGCGGAGCACGCCGCCCGGGGATATGGGAAGGAGCTTGCGCCGGAAATGTCCCGAAACCACGCCGTAGACGACGTACACCAGCCCGTTCAGCGCGAGCAGCCACATTGCGGCGAAATGCCACTGCAGGGCGCCGGCAAGCCAGCCGCCGAGCGTGATCGCGGCCGGGAAGCTGAAGGGAAATAGCGGGGACGCGTTGTAGATCTGCCAGCCGCTGGTCAACATGATGAGAACGGCGAGCACGTTGATCCAGTGGGTGACGCGCACGACCAGGGGATGAACGTCGATCCAGCCGTCGTCTACCGCGCGCTGCATGCCTATTTCCTTCGCCAGGTCGTCCTCGAACCACTGTCCTCCAGCACGATGCCCTTGTCCAGCAGTTCCTTGCGTATGTCGTCGGCCGCCTTGAAATCCTTACGCTCCCTCGCCTGCTGGCGCGCGGCGATGCGCTCGTTGATCCATGCGTCCGCAACCGTGGTCTCGCCGTGCATGAACTTCTCGGGATCGCGCTGCAACAGGCCGATCACGCCGCCGAGCGCTTTCAGCTGCGCGGCGGCCTTCGGGCGGCCCTGGAACACCTCGTTCGCGAGCTCGTGAAGCACCGCGACCGCCTCCGGCGTGCCGAAATCGTCGTCCATCGCCTCCCTGAAGCGCCGCGCCTGGGGCGTTTCCCAGTCGACGGCGGCGTCTTTTTCACCGGCCTGCTTCAGCGCCATGTAGAGGCGGGTCAGTCCTTGCCTCGCGTCGGCAAGATGCGCATCGGAATAATTCAGCGGGCTGCGATAGTGCGCGCGCAGGATGAAGAATCGGACCACTTCCGGGTCGTAGGATTTAAGGATGTCGCGCACGGTGAAGAAATTCCCGAGCGACTTCGACATCTTCTCCTCGTCGACGCGCACGAAGCCGTTGTGCATCCAGTAGTTGACGAACTTGCCGCCGCTCGCGCCTTCCGACTGCGCGATCTCGTTCTCGTGGTGCGGGAACTGCAGGTCCTGCCCGCCGCCGTGGATGTCGAACTGCGCGCCGAGCAGCTCGCGGCTCATCGCCGAGCACTCGATGTGCCAGCCGGGCCGGCCCGCGCCCCAGCGCGAGGCCCAGTCGGGCTCGCCGGGCTTGGAGCGCTTCCACAGCACGAAGTCGAGCGGGTCCTGTTTCGTCGCATCGACCTCCACGCGCTCGCCCGCGCGCAGCTCGTCCAGCGATTTGCCGGAGAGCTTGCCGTAGCCGGGGAAACGCCGCACCGCGTAGTTGACGTCGCCCGAGCCCGATTTGTAGGCAAGCCCTTTTTCCTCGAGCCGGTCGATCATCTCGAGCATCTGGGGGACATAGGCCGTCGCCCGCGGCTCGTGGTCGGGCTTTTCGACGCCGAGCGCGGCCGCGTCTTCGTCCATGTAGCGGATGAAGCGCGCCGTGAGCTCGCCCACGGTCTCCCGGTTCTCGAGCGCGCGCCGGATGATCTTGTCGTCGATGTCCGTGATATTGCGCACGTAGGTGACCCGGTATCCGCTCGCGCGCAGCCAGCGGCGCACGACGTCGAAGATGACGAGGACGCGGGCATGGCCGAGATGGCAGTAGTCGTAGACCGTCATGCCGCACACGTACATGCGGACTTCGCCCGGGCGCAGGGGGACGAATTCCTGCTTGCCGCGGCCAAGCGTGTTGTAGATTTTCAGCATCGGAAAAACCGGCGCGCCGGTTGTGAACCCGCGGGGGTTAGTCTAAAATGCGACGTTTCGTAGGGCCTTGAAAATATAACACAATGCTGATTTCCGCCGCTCCACGATCCGGGCTGCGTCAGGGCTTGATCGCGCTTGCCGCGGCGCTCGTCGTCATGGCGCTTCCGGCGCGCGCCGATGAGCTCCAGGACGCGACCCGGCTGCTCAAGGCCGGCCAGCATCCGCAGGCGCTCGAGCGCGTGAACAGGGTGCTCTCCTCGAAGCCGCGCGACCCGCAGGCCCGTTTCCTCAAGGGCCTGATCCTCACGGAGCAGGGCAACACCCGCGAAGCGATCGACATTTTCTCCAGGCTTACGCAGGATTTCCCCGAGCTACCCGAGCCGTACAACAACCTGGCGGTGATCTACGCTTCGCAGGGCCAGTACGAGAAGGCGCGCACTGCCCTCGAGCAGTCTATCCGCACGCATCCAAGCTATGCCACCGCGTATGAGAACCTCGGCGACATCTACGCGAAGCTCGCGAGCCAGGCGTACGACAAGGCGCTGCAGATCGATTCCTCCAACGCCGGCGCGCAGAACAAGCTGTCGCTCGTGAGAGAGCTGGTCGGCGGCCCGGCGGCCGCGTCCAAGCCGCCGGTCGTCGTGGCGCAGAAATCGCCCGAGAAGCCCGCGGAGAAGGCGCCCGAAAAGCCCGCCGTAGCGCCCAAGCCTGCGCCCGAAAAACCCGCCGTAGCGCCCAAGCCCGCGCCCGAGAAGCCCTCGGAGAAGCCGGCCGAGAAGCCCGCCGCCCAGAAGCCCGCCGTCGCCGAAAAAGCCCCCGCGCAGAAGCCCGCCGTCGCCGAGAAGGCCCCCGCGCAGAAGCCCTCCGACA
>CAYOVM010000015.1:10161-19512 GCA_964407355.1 uncultured Enterobacteriaceae bacterium | reverse complement strand
GACAATTCGGGCGGCGAAATATTGGCGGCGGTAAACGGCTGGGCGCAGGCGTGGTCGAAGAAGGACGCCGAGGGCTATCTTTCCTATTACGCCAAGGATTTCAAGACCCCGGGTTCCGAGTCGCGCGCCGAATGGGAAAAGGCGCGGCGCGCGCGCATCGCGGCCCCCAAGTCGATCGCCGTGGCCATCGCCTCGCCCAAGGTGACCATGAACGGCGCGGACCGGGCGACGGTGACTTTCCGGCAGAACTATCGCTCCGACGTCCTCAAAAGCTCGAACACGAAAACCCTCGTGATGGTGAAGAACGAGGGCCGCTGGCAGATCCAGCAGGAGCGCGCGGGCGGATGAGACCGCTCTTTTCCGCGCTGAGCGTCCTCGCGCTCGTGCTGACGGCGGCCCCGGCCGCCGCGGCGGCCGATGCGACCCCGGAAAACCGCCTTTCGGCGGTGTTCCAGGCGATCGAGGCGAAGCAGCCGGACCTCGCGCTCAAACGCGTGGACGCCCTCCTTCGCGACCACCCCAACTTCCGCCTGGCGCACCTCGTGCGTGGCGATCTGCTCCTCGCCCGCACGCGGCCGCTGCAGACCTTCGGCAACGTCGCGAAGACGGTGCCCCAGGAGCGCATCGACGATCTGCGCAACGAAGCGCTGGCGCGCCTGGGCGCGCAGCGCCAGCGGCCCGCCGAGGGACGCCTGCCGCGGCTGATGCTGCAGCTTCATTCCCAGCAGAAGCACGCGCTGCTCGTCGATTCCAAGCGTTCGCGCCTGTACGTATTCGCCAACGCCGACGGGCGTCCACGCCTCGTCGCCGACTACTACGTGACCCTCGGCAAGAACGGCATGGAGAAAACGCGCGAGGGCGACCAGAAGACGCCGATCGGCGTCTATCACGTCACGGCCAACCTGCCGAGGCAAAAGCTGACCGACTTCTACGGCGCGGGCGCGTTTCCGATCAACTATCCGAACGAATGGGATCGCCGCAAAGGGCGCAACGGCCACGGCATCTGGCTGCACGGCGTGCCTTCGGCCCTCTACAGCCGGCCGCCGCGGGCGAGCGACGGCTGCATCGTGCTCGCGAACCCGGACCTTCTGACCCTCGGCGCCTACCTGCAGGTCGGCCTCACTCCGGTAATCATCGCCGACGAGGTCGAGTGGGCCGACGCCGCCGTGGTCGAGGCGGAGCGCAGCTCGCTCGCCGCGGCGCTCGAGCAATGGCGCGCCGACTGGCAAAGCCGCGATACCGAGCGCTACCTCGCGCACTATTCGACCCGCTTCAATGCCGACGGCCAGGACCTCGCCGCCTGGTCGGCGCACAAGCGCGGCGTGAACGCCGCCAAGAAGTGGGTCAAGGTCGGGCTGTCGCGCGTGTCGATGTTCCGCTATCCGCGCGAGGGCGATTTCGTGGTGGTGAACTTCGACCAGGACTACCGCTCGAGCAATCTCTCGAAAGCGATGCGCAAGCGGCAGTACTGGATCAAGGAAGCCGGCGGCTGGAAAATCCTATACGAAGGAGCTGCATGAACCTCAAGAGCCTGTTGAAGCCCCTGGTCGTCCTTTCCGCCACCGCGGCCGCGCCCGGCGCCTTGGGCGCCGATCCGCAGGTCGACGTGCGCACGAACGTCGGCACGATCCGCCTGGAGCTCTATCCGGGCAAGGCGCCTAAAACGGTCGAGAACTTCCTCCAGTACGTGCGCGACGGGCACTACAACGGCACCGTGTTCCATCGGGTGATCGACGGCTTCATGATCCAGGGCGGCGGCTTCGACGGCGGCTTCAAGCAGAAGCCGACGCGCTCGCCGATTGCCAACGAGGCGCAGCCGGCGGTGAAGGCGGGGCTGACCAACACGGTGGGCACCGTCGCCATGGCGCGCACCTCCGATCCGAACTCGGCGACCGCGCAGTTCTTCATCAACGTCGGCGACAACGCGTTCCTGAACTGGGGCGATCCGCGCAGCGACGGCAACGGCTACGCGGTCTTCGGCAAGGTGGTCTCGGGCCAGGACGTGGTCACGAAGATCGCGAAGACCCCGACGGGATCGGGCGGCCCCTTTCCCCGCGACGTCCCGCGCTCCCCCGTGGTGATCGAATCCATGACGGTCGTGGGCGGCAAGTAGCGTTGGATCTCTTCGTCTCGGATCTCCACCTCAGCGAGACCCGGCCCGGCGCGAACGAGGCGTTTTTTTCCTTCATGGAGGGCAAGGCGCGCAGCGCCGAAGCCCTCTACATCCTGGGCGATCTGTTCGAGTACTGGGCGGGCGACGACGATCTCGCCGACCCGTTCAATTCCCTCATCGCCGGCTTTCTGCTCGAGCTGTCCCGCAGCGGCGTGAAGCTGGGCGTGATGCACGGCAACCGCGACTTCCTCTTCGGCGAGGGCTTTTGCGCGGCGAGCGGCGCGAAGCTCCTGCAAGACCCGCTCGTCGTGCCCGTCGGCGGCGTTCCGACGCTCCTCATGCATGGCGATACTTTGTGCACCGGCGATACCGACTACCAGAGCTGGCGCCGGGTCGCGCGCTCGGCCGAATGGCAGCGCGACATCCTTTCCAGGCCGCTCGCCGAGCGGCGCGCGATCGGCCGCGGCCTGCGCGAAAAAAGCAGCGGCGCGGTCGGCGAAAAAACCATGGATATCATGGACGTCGCCGATTCGGCGGTACGCGATGCGTTGCACCATCACGGCGTCAGCCGCCTGATCCACGGGCATACCCATCGCCCGGGCCGCCACGAGCTCGAGGTGGATGGGCGCCGCTGCGAGCGATGGGTGCTGCCCGACTGGTACGGGCGCGGCGGGTACCTCGAAGTCGCCGGCGGCGCGCCACGGCTGGTGCGCTTCTAGACGTTCCGGGTAATTCTTACCCTCTTCAGTAAGTCTTACCCAGGCTTCGCGCGGGGAGCGCCATAACGCTGCCGGTACGGCGGTTGCTGCTGCTTTTGGCTGCTCACCCCGAAAGGACGCCCTCGAATGGCAAGCAACCGGCGCAAGGCGGTCGATGCGATCGACATGCTCAAACAGGATCACGGCAGGGTCCAGAAGGCGTTCAAGGAGTTCGAGCGCCTCGCGCACGAAGACGCGGAGGCGTGCCAGGAGCTGGTGATGAGCGTGTGCGAGGACTTGAAGGTCCATGCGACGCTGGAGGAAGACCTCTTCTATCCCGCGGTCTACGACGCCATCGACGATGAGGAGATCATGAACGAGGCGGCCGTCGAGCACGAGACCGCGCGGATGCTGATCGAGCAGCTCGAGAACATGCCGCAAGACGATCCGAACTATCACGCGACCTTCAAGGTGCTGGGCGAATACGTCCGGCACCATATCCGCGAAGAGGAAGGCGAGATGTTTCCCGCCGCGCGGAAGACCGGCCTCGATTTCGCCGCGCTGGGCGCTCGCATGCGCGAGCGCCGGGAAGAGCTGACGGGCGAGACCGGGAAAGCCGCGCCGGCCCTGCCGGGCGCGGCGGCAAGGATGCCCCAGTCCGGCGAAAGCGACCCCGCGCTCACGCGGCGGCGGTAGACCGCTCCTCGGAAAGCGGCAGGTAAAGCGTAAACGCGCTTCCTTTGCCGATCTCGCTCTCCACCCGGATCTCGCCGCCGAGCAGACGGGCGAGCTCGCGGCTGATCGACAACCCGAGGCCGGTGCCGCCGTACTGGCGGCTGGTGGTGCCGTCGGCCTGCTGGAACGCCTCGAAAATGATGCCGTGCTTCTCCGGCGCGATGCCGATGCCGGTGTCGACCACGGTGAACGCGATGACCGCCGGCGCGGCCCGCAGGCGCGCGTGTTCCGGGGTCCAGCCCGAGCTCGCCCGCGCCACGCGCAGCGATACGCTGCCGTGCTCGGTGAACTTGAACGCGTTCGCGAGCAGGTTCTTCAGCACCTGCTTCAGCCGCGCCGCATCGGTGCGAATCGACGCGGGCAGCGCCGGATCGAGCGCGATGTCGAACTGAAGGCCGCGGTTCTGCGCCACCTGCCGGAAAGTCCTCTCGACGTCGTCGCGCAGCTCGCCCAGCGGGACGGTCCCGACGTTGAGCGACGCGACCGCGCCGGATTCGATCTTGGCGAGGTCGAGAAGATCGTTGATCAGGGCGAGCAGATCCATGCCCGAGGCGTAGATCGTCTGGGCGAATTGCACCTGCTTTGCCCTCAGGTTGCCCTCCATGTTGTCGGCCAGCAGGCGCGCGAGGATGAGCAGGCTGTTCAGCGGCGTGCGAAGCTCGTGCGACATGTTGGCGAGGAACTGCGACTTCGCCTCGCTCGCCTTCTCGGCCGCGACCTTGGCGCGGATCAGCTCCGCCTCGGTGCGGTTGCGCTCGGTCAGGTCGCGCGTCACCTTTGAAAAGCCGATCAGCTCGCCGGTCTCGTCGCGCACCGCGGTGATCACCACGCTCGCCCAGAACGTCGAGCCGTCCTTGCGCACGCGCCAGCCCTCCTCCTCGTGGCGGCCCTCTCTGCGGGCGATCTCGAGATCGCGCGCGGGCTTGCCGCCCTCGACCTCCTCGCGAGGATAGAAGCGCGAGAAATGCTCGCCGATGATCTCGTCCGCCGTATAGCCCTTGATGCGCTGCGCGCCGGCGTTCCAGCTCGCGATCCGCCCTTCGGTGTCGAGCCTGTAGATCGCGTAGTCGACGACGCTGTCCACCATCAGGCGAAAGCGCCGCTCGCTTTCGGTGAGCAACTGCTCGGTCCGCCGGCGCCCCGCGACGTCTTCCTTCAGCAGCCGGTTGGCTTCCTCCAGGTCCTGCGTGCGCTTGCGGACGTGCGATTCGAGCTCCGCCTGCCGGCCGCGCAGCTCGGCCATCGCGGCGTCGAGCTGGTTGAGCACGGCGCAGAGCACGAGGCCGGTCACGACCAGCGTGCTGATGAAGGTCAGAAGCTGGAGGAGCGACTCGTGGACCGGCTCGAGCGAGAACGGGCCGCTTTCCATCATCAGGGTGTACCAGAGCGCGACGCCGCAGATCGCCGCGGTCGCCGTGGTCACGCCGCGCTGCCCGAAGCGAAACGCGGCCCAGACCACGAAGGGCACCAGAATGAACGTCATGGAATACGGGTTTCCGGCGCCGTAGGCGGGGCTGAACACCACGTGCGCGGCGAACAGCAGGAGGAGCAGGAAAACCAGGCCCTCGATCGCCCGCCGCGGCGTCCATGCGACGGTATCGGGCGCCGCCCAGCTGAGCACCAGCGGCATGACGATCAGGATTCCCGAGATATCCCCCTGCCACCATGTCCACCAGTTCCAGAACAGCTCGCGTCCCGAGGCGGAGGCGCCGAGCGACAGCGGCAGCAGGGCGATGGTCGGCGCGATCGTCGCTCCCATCGCCGTCAGCGCGACTAGCTTCACGACTTGCTGCACCTGCGTGAAACGGTAGGGAACGCCGATGTGCCGCCGCACGAGCGCCGCGCTGACGACCGCCTGCAGCGTGCTTCCGGTGGCGATCGTGGCGGCGGCGAAGAGCGAAGCGTCGACCGGCAGGTTGGCGAGCAAGCTGCCGATCCAGACGCCGGGCCACAGGCCGCGGCCCAGGACGAGCAGTCCGGCTACGGCGATCCCGGATGACGGCCAGATGGGAGTGGCGTATCCGGGCGGAATAGCTGCCGCGAGCGCCAGCCGGGCCAGGCCGTAGTACAAGGCGGCAAGCACGACGATCTGCCCGGCGTAGACCCAGCGCCGGTGCAAGGGAGCCGCTGCCTTGTGCACCCCGCGATTATGCACACAAGGATAGACAGCAAACCGGGGACTTAGCTCACCCCAGGCCGCGGCCGAGATCGTCCTGCAGGTCTTTGACCGCCTCCAGGCCCACCGCCACCCTCACCAGGCCGTCGCCGATTCCGGCCGCCGCGCGCGCTTCGGGCGTGATCCGCCCGTGCGTCGTGGTCGCCGGATGGGTGATCGTGGTTTTCACGTCGCCCAGGTTGCCGGTAATGGAGATCAGGCGCGTGGCGTCGATCAGCTTCCACGCCGCCTGCTTGCCGCCCTTGACCTCGAAGGACACCACCGCGCCGCCCGCCTTCTGCTGGCGCGCCGCCAGCGCGTGCTGCGGATGCGAAGCGAGGCCCGGGTAGAAAACGCGCGCCACCGAGCGGTGCTTTTCGAGCCAGCCCGCGAGCTCGAGCGCCGCCGCGGATTGCGCGCGCATGCGAAGGTCCAGCGTCTCGAGGCCCTTCAGGATCACCCAGGCGTTGAACGGCGAGATCGAAGGTCCGGCGGTGCGCAGGAACGGAAACACCTTCTCGGTGACGATCTTCGCCGGCCCGAGCACGGCGCCGCCCAGGACCCGGCCCTGGCCGTCCAGATGCTTGGTCGCGGAATGGATCACCAGGTCCGCGCCCAGATCGAGCGGGCGCTGCAGCGCCGGCGTGCAGAACGCGTTGTCCACGGCGAGCAGCGCGCCCGCGCGTTTCGCCACCGCGGCCAGGGCGGCAATGTCGGAGATCTCGGTGAGCGGGTTCGACGGCGTCTCGAGGAAAAGGAGGCGCGTCGTGGGTCGCACGGCACGCTGCCACTCATCCACCTTCGAGGGCGAAACGAAGGTGGTCTCCACGCCGAAGCGCGACAGAATGGTGCCGAAAAGCTGCACCGTGGAGCCGAACACCGCGGCCGAGCAGACGATGTGGTCGCCGCTTTTCAGGAGCGCCATCGCCGTGGCGAGGATGGCGGACATGCCCGAGGCGGTGGCGACGCAGGCCTCGGCGCCCTCCAGGGCCGCGAGCCGGTCCTGGAACATCGACACGGTGGGATTGCTGAAGCGCGAATAGACGAAGTCGCCGCTCGACCCGGTGAAGCCTTCGGCCGCCTGGGCGGCGTTCTCGAACACGAAGCTCGAGGTGAGGAACAGCGCTTCGGAATGCTCGCGGAAATCGGAGCGCGCCTGGCCGGCGCGCACGCCCAGCGTGGAAATCTCGAACTCTTTGTCCATAAAAAAACCCGGCCTCTCTCGAATCTAAGCGGACCGGGTTTTCTCGGCACGCTTTAGCGGAATTTATTACGCGCCCGCAAGCTGTGGCTCAAATCGGCGCGACAGGCCCAACTATAACAAAACTACTGCGCGGTGGCGAGATTCAGGTCGAGCTGCGCGCCTTCGTCGTCGCCGGAGTCGCGCGCCGCGTCGCGGCGGCTCTCGATGGTCTGCAGGTAATCGCTGGTGACGTCGCCGGTGATGTAGACGCCGTCGAAGCACGAGGTCTCGAAGCTGGTCAGGCGCGGATTGGCGAGGCGCACCGCGTCCTTCAGCGCTTCGAGGTCCTGGTAGACGAGCGCGTCGGCGCCCATCTCGCGGGCGACTTCTTCCTCGCTGCGATGCGCGGCGATGAGCTCGGCGCGCGTCGGCATGTCGATGCCGTAGACGTTCGGGAAGCGCACCGGCGGCGCGGCGGAGGCGAAGAACACCCGGCGCGCGCCCGCCTCGCGCGCCATCTGCACGATCTCGCGGCTGGTGGTGCCGCGCACGATCGAATCGTCGACCAGGAGCACGTTCTTGCCCTTGAACTCCATCGACATCGGATTGAGCTTCTGGCGCACCGATCTCGAGCGCACCGCCTGGCCCGGCATGATGAAGGTGCGGCCGATGTAGCGGTTCTTGACGAAGCCTTCGCGATACGGCACGCCGAGGCCCTGCGCAAGCTGCAGCGCGGAGGGCCGGCTCGAGTCCGGGATCGGGATCACCACGTCGACGTGGAGGTGCTTGTAGTGGCGGCGGATCTTCTCCGCGAGCTTCTCGCCCATGTGCAGGCGGGTCTCGTACACCGAGGCGCCGTCGATCACCGAATCGGGCCGCGCCAGGTACACGTACTCGAAGATGCACGGATTCAGGCTGGGGTTCTCCGCGCACTGCTGGCTGTGAAAATTCCCGTCCTCGTCGATGAACACCGCCTCGCCGGGCGCCACGTCGCGCAGCAGCTGGTAGCCGAGCGCGTCCACGGCGACCGACTCCGAGGCCACCATGTACTCGGTGCCCGTCTCGGTCTCGTTGTAGCCGATCACCAGCGGCCGGATGCCGAAGGGATCGCGGAACGCGAGCACCCCGTAGCCCGCGATCATCGCCACCACGGCATAGGCGCCCTTGAGGCGCCGGTGGACGTTGGCGACCGCCGTGAAAATGGTCTGCGGCTCCAGGCGCAGCTTCACCGAGGCGTGCTCGAGCTCGTGCGCGAGCACGTTGACGAGGACTTCGGAATCGGAGCTTGTGTTGATGTGCCGCAGGTCGGTGCGGAACATCTCGTCCTTGAGCTTATCGGAGTTGGTCAGGTTGCCGTTATGGCCGAGGACGATGCCGAAAGGCGAGTTGACGTAGAACGGCTGCGCCTCGGCGACCTTGAAGGCCGATCCCGCGGTCGGGTAGCGGCAGTGGGCGATGCCCATGTTGCCCGGGAGCGAGCGCATGTTGCGCGTGCGGAACACGTCGCGCACCTGGCCGCTGCCCTTGTGCATGTGGAAGGAGTTTCCCTCGCACGTGACGATGCCCGCGGCGTCCTGGCCGCGATGCTGGACGAGCAGCAGCCCGTCGTACAAAGGCTGGTTGACGGGGGAACGACCGACGATTCCTACGATGCCGCACATGGGGAGCGCATTCTCCCGCAGTCGTTAAGGGTCAATGATAGCGCAAGCGTTGTGCAAATGCGGGCGGAAGCCACGGTTTCAAGAAGAGAACGCTCTGCTCGAGCAGATTGCGGCTGACGGCCTGCGTCCAGAATGGCTGCCGCGGCATGGATGTCAGACCGGCGAGCAGCGCGAACGCCAGCATGATCAGAAGCCCGCGCGCGAAGCCGAATACGCCGCCGAGCGTGCGGTCGAGGCCGCCGAGCCCCGCCGCCTTGAGCATCTTCCAGAGCGCCAGGCCGATGAGCGTCGTCACCGCGAGCATCAGGATCAGGACGACCACGAAGGCGATGACCACGCGCAGCTCGGGCTGGCCGAAGGATTCGGGCAGCTTTTCGCCCAGCGGCTCGGAGAGGAGCTTCGCGACGACCAAGGCGAGCACCCAGCCGCCGAGCGAGACGGCTTCACGGGCGAACCCTCTCCATATGCCCCAGGCGATCGATATCACGAGCACGCCGAGGAAGGCGTAATCGAGCCCGGTCATCCCGCCTTGTTGCTCACCGCGCCGGGACTGAGGCCGAGTCCCTTCAGCGTCCCGATCGCTTTCTCGGCCTCGGCTTTCGTCGCGAAGGGGCCGGCGCGCACGCGCGTGACCGTGCCCTTCGCCGTGGCGACGCTCTCGGTGTAATAGCGAAGCTTCGCCTGCGCGAGCTTGGCGATCACCGGCTCGGGATTCGCGAAAGCCCCCACGGGAACTATGTATTCGGCGTTCGCGAGCGCCGCCTCGGCCCTTGCCCGCTCCGCGTCCGCGGGCTTTTTCTCCTCGG
>CAYOVM010000015.1:1345-10061 GCA_964407355.1 uncultured Enterobacteriaceae bacterium | reverse complement strand
GCGAGCGCCGCCTCGGCCCTTGCCCGCTCCGCGTCCGCGGGCTTTTTCTCCTCGGCTTTCTTCGCCTCGGGCTTGTTCGCCTCGGCCTGCTCCACGACTTTCGCTTCGGGCGCCGGAGCGGGCTTCTCGAGGGCTTTCGGCGCCGGCGGCTTGGGCGGCGGCGCCGGCTTGAAGGCGCTGTCGTCCTCGCCCGGAATGCGCACGCTTACCGGAGGCGCGCTGCGGCGCGGCTCGGGATCGAAGACCATCGGCAGGACGATGACGGCGAGCAGCACCAGCGCGACGGCCCCGACCAGGCGCCTTCGCCCGCGGCGCTTCAGCGTGTCGACGTCTTGTTGTTGTTCAGCCATGCCATTATTTCGCCGACGGTGAGAAAGGAACCGAACACGACGATCTTATCATTCTCGCCCGCCCGCTCTTTTGCCGCCGCGAACGCCTGCGCGGGAGACGCGTACGGGTGAACCTGCGGCGCCTCTTGCAGATGGGCGGCGAGCTCGGCGGCCGACGCGGCGCGCGGGCCGGAAAGCGAAGCGAGATGCCAGCGGTCGATGCGCGGCGCGAGCTCGCGAAGCACGCCGCCGATGTCCTTGTCGCGCAGCATGCCGCATACCGCGATGGTCTCGGCGGCAAAGCCCGAAGCCGCGAGATTGGCCGCCAGAGTTTTCGCGGCCTCGACGTTGTGCGCGACATCGAGGATCACCTGCGGGCGCCCCGGAAGGGCCTGGAAGCGCGCCGGCAGCGCGACCTCGCCGAGGCCGCGCCGGACATCCTGCATCGCGATCGGCAGCCGGCCGGAAAGCGTATCCAGCGCGCACAGCGCCGCGGAGGCGTTGCGAAGCTGGATCGTCCCGCGCAAAGCCGGATACGCGAGCCCGGAGCGTTTTCCGCCGGGCCCCCAGTACGCCCACTGCGCCGGCTCGGCCGAGTATCCGAAGTCCCTTTTGAAAAGAAACTTGTTTCCAGCCGCGGAAAGCACCGGCTCGGGCGGGTCCGGGTCCGCGATCACCGCCGGCCGCCCGGCGCGGAAGATGCCCGCCTTCTCGCGCCCGATGCTTTCCCGCGAGCCGCCGAGATACTCGACGTGATCGATCCCGACGCTCGTCAGCACCGCGCAATCCGCATCCACCGCGTTCACCGCGTCGAGGCGGCCGCCGAGGCCGACCTCCAGCACCGCCGCCTCGACGTTTTCGCGCGCGAACAGCCATAGCGCCGCCAGCGTCCCGTATTCGAAATACGTCAGCGGCGTCTCCCTGCGGGCGTGCTCGACCGCGGCGAAGGCCTCGCACAGCGCCTCGTCGCCGGCTTCGGCGCCGCCGATGCGAACGCGCTCGTTGTAGCGCAGCAGATGCGGCGAGGTATAGAGCGCCGTGCGATAGCCCGCGGCGCGCAGGATCGATTCCAGCATCGCGCAGGTAGAGCCTTTGCCGTTGGTGCCGCCGACGGTGATCACCGGGCAGCGAAGCGAGGCGTCGAGACGGCCGAGAACTTCGGCGACCCGCTCCAGCCCGAGCGCGATGGCGCTCGGATGCTGGCGCTCGATGAACTCGAGCCAGCTCGCGAGGCTTTTCATCCCTGGTGCTCGTAGAGGAGCCGCACGGTGTCGATGGTATCGGCCTGCGCGGCGCTCTTGTCGGGCCGGTAACGTTTTACGCGGGCGAAGCGCAGCGCGAGGCCGCCGGGGTACTGCGGGCTCTCCTGGAGATCGTTGAACGTGACCTCGACGACGAGCTCCGGCCGCACGTGCACCGTCCCTTCGTCGCGCCGCGTCTCGCGCGCCGCGAGCTCGCGCGTCTGCCATTCCAGCGTCGCGTCGGTCATGCCCTTGAAAGTCTTGCCGAGCATCACGAAGCCGCCGGTCGAAGGATCGCGCGCTCCCAGATGCAGGTTCGAGAGCCAGCCGCGGCGGCGGCCATGGCCCCATTCGGCCGCCAGCACGACGAGGTCCAGCGTATGCGCCTGCTTGACCTTGAGCCAGCCCGCGCCGCGCCTGCCGGCTTCGTAGGGCGCATCCAGCGCCTTCGCCATGATTCCCTCATGGCCGTGGCTCAGCGCGTCGGCGTAGAACGCGACCGCCTGCGCGGCATCCGCGGTCACTCTGGACGGCGTCACGTTCGCCGGCAGCACCGCTCGCCCGAGGGCCGCCCGGCGCTCGCGCAGCGGCCGGTCGACGAGCGGCTCGCCGTCGGCGAGCAGGCAATCGAAGAAGAACGCCGAAAGCGGCAGCTCGCCGCGCATCGCCTCGTCGTCGAGCTTGCGCCCGAAGCGGCGCATGGTGAGCTGGAAGGGCCGCGGCTTGCCGTCGGGCCGCAGCGCGATCGCCTCGCCATCGAGGATCAGCGAGCGCGCCGGCGCGCCGCGCGCCGCGGCAACGACCTCCGGCACCGCGGCGGTGACATCGTTGAGGCTGCGGGTGAAGACGCGCACTTCGTCGCCGGATTTGTGCACCTGGACGCGGGCGCCGTCCAGCTTCCATTCCAGCAGCGCCTCGCCCAGTTGCGCGAGCGCGCTTTCCGCGTCCGCGGCCGGCTGCGCGAGCATCGGCTGCACCGGCTGCATGAGGCGGATCGCGAAGCGCGACAGTCCCGCCGCGCCCTCGGTGAGGGCCGCGCGCGCCACGGGCGCGATGCCGCCGGCGAAAGTTGTCGCGCGTCGCACCGCGGCGGGGGGCAGCTCGGCGGCGGCGGCGACCGCCTCGAGCATGACGCCTTCGAGAGCGCCCTGCCTGAGCTCGCCGACGAGAAGGCGGGCGAGGAAGTCCTGCTCCTGTGCCGTGGCTCTGTCGAACAGGCGCCTCAGCGCGGCGAGCCGCTGCGCCGCCGCGCCCTTTCCCTTGATGGATTTCAGCTCCTGAAAAACGGCGTCCACTTCGAGCAGGCGCAGCGCCGCGGAGGGCTGCGGCGCGCCGCGAGCGGATTCGAGGACGCCGAGGCCCACCGACAATTTCCCCTGGCGGATCTCGCCGCTCAGGTAGGGGATCGCGATCTCGATCTCGGCCGGGTCGAGCCGGCGCATGCAAAGGGCGAGCTCGCGCACCTTGGCGAGACGGCTGGGCGTTTCGGCCACGCGTGCCGAGGCTTGCACCACTTCGGCCAGCAGCGTCACGTCGTCGCGTCTGCGGGCATTCCTTCCAGCATTGCGAGGAGCGAATGCAGCCGGTCGCGCAGCTGCCGGCGGTCGACGATCATGTCGATGGCGCCCTTCTCCAGCAGGAACTCGGCGCGCTGGAAGCCCTCGGGCAGCTTCTGGCGCACGGTCTGCTCGATCACGCGCGGGCCGGCGAACCCGATCAGCGCCTTCGGCTCGGCGAGGACGATGTCGCCGATCATCGCGAAGCTCGCCGACACGCCGCCCATCGTCGGATCGGAGAGCACCGTCACGAACGGCAGCTTGCGCTCGGCGAGGTCGGTGAGCGCGGCGTTGGTCTTCGCCATCTGCGCGAGCGACAGCAGGCCTTCCTGCATGCGCGCGCCGCCCGAGGCGGTGACGCAGACGAAGGGCAGCTTCTGCTCGATCGCGACCCGCACGCCGCGCACGAAGCGCTCGCCGACCACCGATCCCATCGAGCCGCCCATGAAGTCGAACTCGAAGGCGGCGCAAACGACCCCGAGCGCCTTGATCGAGCCCTGCATCACCACCAGCGCATCCGACTCGGCGGTCTGCTCCTGCGCTTCGGCGAGGCGCTCCGTATAGCGCCGCGAATCCTTGAATTTGAGCGTATCGACGGGCAACACCTCGGCGCCGATCTCGAAGCGCCCGTCCGGGTCGAGCAGCGCATCGATGCGCGGGCGCGCGCCGAGGCGCTCGTGGTGGCCGCACTTCGGGCAGACGTTGAGGTTCTTTTCGAGGTCGGTGCTGTAGAGGACCGCGTCGCAGGCGGCGCATTTCGTCCACAGGCCCTCGGGGACGGTCTTGCGGGCGCCCCCGCCGCTGCGCTGGATCTTGGGAGGAAGAAGCTTCTGCAGCCAGCTCAAGGCGCGACCTCCACGGTATTGGCGTCGAGCGCGCGCCGGATCGGCTGGATGAAGGCCTTCACCCTCGTCACGGCCTCCGCGGACGGACCCGCCTCGATCACCTCGATGATCCGGCTGCCGATGACCACGGCGTCCGCGGTCTCGGCGATCCGGCGCGCCGATTCCGCGTCGCGGATGCCGAAGCCCACGCCGATCGGCAGCCTGGTCGCCGCGCGGATTTTCGGGATGCGCGCGGCCACATCCGAGATATCGATGGTCGCGGCGCCGGTGACGCCGCGCAGAGAGACATAGTAGAGGTAGCCGCTGCCGATGCGCCCGACTTCGGCGATCCGCTTGTCGGTCGAGGTCGGCGCGAGCAGGAACACCGGGTCGATGCCGTTCGCCTTCGCGAGGCGCGAGAACTCCTCGCACTCCTCGGGCGGGTAGTCGACCACGATGACGCCATCGACGCCGGCCGCCTTCGCGCCGGCGACGAATTTCTCGACGCCCATCGCCTCGATCGGATTCGCGTAGCCCATGAGCACGACGGGAGTGTCGTCGTCCTGCTTTCTGAAAGCGACGACGAGATTCAGAACGTCGGAAAGGCCGACGCCGTGCTTCAGCGCGCGCTCGCTGGCGCGCTGGATCACCGGGCCGTCGGCCATCGGGTCGGAGAACGGTACGCCCAGCTCGAGGATATCGGCGCCCGACTCGACCAGCGCGCGCATGAGCGGCACGGTGAGCGACGGATGCGGATCGCCTGCGCTGATGTACGGGATCAATGCCTTGCGCTTCTGGTTCTTGAGCGACGCGAAGCGGGCCTGGATCCGGGACATTTTCAGAACTTTATCCCGCTGCGCGCGGCGACGGTGTGCATGTCCTTGTCGCCGCGGCCGGAGAGATTGACGAGGAGGCTCGCGCTCTTGGGCAGCGTGGGGGCGAGCTTCATGGCGTACGCCACCGCGTGCGCCGACTCGAGCGCCGGGATGATGCCTTCGCAGCGGCAGAGCTCGTGGAAGGCGTTCAGGGCCTCCTCGTCCGTCACCGCGACGTATTCCGCACGCTTGCTGTCTTTCAGCCACGCATGCTCGGGACCGACGCCGGGGTAGTCGAGGCCGGCCGAGACCGAATGCGTCTCCGTGATCTGGCCGTTGGCGTCCTGCAGGAGATAAGTGCGGTTGCCGTGAAGCACGCCGGGCTTGCCGGCGCAGAGCGAGGCCGCATGCTTTCCGGAGGCGAGCCCTTCGCCCGCCGCCTCGACGCCGATCAGGCGCGTCTTCTCGTGCTTGATGTAGGGATAGAAGATGCCCATCGCGTTGGAGCCGCCGCCGACGCAGGCGATCACCGCGTCGGGCTGGCCTCCGGTGAGCTCCGGCATCTGCTGCAGGCATTCCTCGCCGATGACGCTCTGGAAGTCGCGCACCATCATCGGGTAGGGATGCGGGCCGGCGACCGTGCCGAGGATGTAGAAGGTGCTGTCGACGT
The DNA here is from genome assembly GCA_964407355.1 of uncultured Enterobacteriaceae bacterium. Classification (GTDB taxonomy): domain Bacteria; phylum Pseudomonadota; class Gammaproteobacteria; order Burkholderiales; family SG8-39; genus SCGC-AG-212-J23. The sequence goes on along the minus strand of CAYOVM010000015.1, from coordinate 4,626 downwards.
TCGTGACCCAGTCGCGCATCGCCTCGTTCAGCGCGTCCTTCAGGGTCTTCGAGCCCGAGTCCACGGGGACGACCTTCGCGCCGAGGAGCTTCATCCGGTAGACGTTCTGCGCCTGGCGCTGGATGTCCTCCGAGCCCATGTAGACGACGCATTCCATGCCGTAGCGCGCGGCGACCGTGGCCGTCGCGACCCCGTGCATGCCGGCGCCGGTCTCGGCGATGACGCGCTTTTTCTTCATGCGGCGCGCAAGCAGCGACTGGCCGATGGTGTTGTTGATCTTGTGCGCGCCGGTGTGATTGAGGTCTTCGCGCTTGATGTAGATCTGCGCGCCGCCGCACTTATCGGACAGGCGCTTCGCGTGGTAGACCGGGCTCGGGCGGCCGACATAGTGCTTCAGCTCGTAGCGGAACTCCGCTTCGAACGCGGGATCCTTGCGCGCGCCCTCGTACGCCGCGAGCAGCTCTTCGATCGCGTTCGTGAGCGTCTCGGCGACGAACACGCCGCCGTACGGGCCGAAATGCCCTCGCGCATCGGGCAAGTCATACATTTGCATTCCTTACCTCTGCGACAAAGGCGGCGATTTTGGCGGCGTCCTTGATGCCCTTCGCCGACTCGACTCCGCTAGAGACGTCGACGCCCCAGGGTCGCACGCGGCGGATGGCCTCGGCGACGTTGCCGGGCGCGAGGCCGCCCGAGAGAACCAAAGGCCGCTCGCGAACCGCGGGGGCGAGCGACCAGTCGAAGCGTTCTCCCACGCCGCCGTATTCCTCGACGTGGCTGTCCAGAAGCCAGGCCGTCGCGCGCGAAAATGGGCGCAGGTATTCTAGCAAATCGAGCCCCGGCCTGACCCTGCACGCCTTGATGTAGGGCAGGCCGAACTCGCCGCAGAACCGCGGCGTTTCCTCGCCGTGGAACTGCAGCATCGCCGGCCGGACCCGGCCGATCACCTGCGCGACCTGCGCGGCGTCGGGATTCACGAAAAGCGCCACGGTCTGCACGAACGGCGGCAGCGCATCGCGGATCTCGAGCGCGCGCTCGATGCTCAGGAAGCGCGGGCTCGGCGGATAGAACACCAGCCCGATCGCGTCGGCGCCCGCGTCCGCCGCGGCGCGCGCGTCCGCCGGCCGGGTGATGCCGCAGATTTTCACGCGGGTCCTCACGATTCCACCGGGATTCTCAACCGCTCGACGCTTTTCTGCGGAAGCGCCCATTGCGAACCGTATTCGACGCGCTCCAGGTACAGGCCGTCGGCGGCGAAGGTCGGCGCGGCAAGCGCGCGATCCCTGGACTCGAGCACCTCCCTCGCCCAGCGCGGCGGGTGCTTGCCCTTGCCGACGTACACCAGCGTTCCCACGAGGTTGCGCACCATGTGGTGCAGGAATGCATTGGCGCGGAATACGAAGTCGATGCGCTCGCCGCGCTGCTCGATCGCGACCGAGTGCAAGGTCCTTACCGGCGACTTGGCCTGGCATTCGGCGGACCGGAACGCGGAGAAATCATGCTCGCCCGCCAGCAGGGCCGCGGCCTCCTGCATTTTCCGCAGATCCAGCGCGACGTGGAACCAGCCGACGTAGCGCGCCGCCAGCCCGGGCCGCACTGCTCGGTTGAGCAGCACATAGCGATAGGTACGCGCGTGCGCGGCATAGCGCGCATGAAAATCGTCCGGCACCGGCTGCGACCAGAGCACCGCCACCGACTCCGGCAGCAGAGCGTTGACGCCTCGCACCCAGGCCGACGAGGGGCGGTGCGCCGCGGTATCGAAATGCACCACCTGCTCGCGCGCGTGCACGCCGCGATCGGTCCTGCCGGCGCAGATCACGCTCACGTTTTCGCCGGCGATCGCCGCGAGCGCCGGCTCGAGGGCGTCCTGCACCGCGCCCCCGCCGGGCTGCGTCTGCCAGCCGAGAAAGCGGCTGCCGTCGTATTCGAGTCCTAGCGCGATTCGCATAAAGCAGAAGCCGCGGCCCACAGGAGCGCCGCGGCTTCTTGGAGTGGAAGTTCGCCGAAGCTTACAGCTTCGCGAGCAACTGCTGCGCCTGGCCCTTCTGCGCGGCGTCGCCGTCCTTCATCACCTCGTTGAGCAGCTCGCGGGCGCCGTCCTTGTCGCCCATTTCATCGTAGGCCTTGGCGAGGTCGAGCTTGGTGGCGACTTCCTGCCACTTCGGGTCGGCGCCGCCGCCCCCGGCGGAAAGGTCGCCCGCGCCGCCCAGGTCGAGGCTGATCGAGGAAAGATCCATGTCCATCGCCGGCGCCTGAGCCGGCTTGGCCCCGCCGGCGGGCTTCTGGTCGCCGCCGCCATCAAGGTTCAGATCGAAGTCGAGCCCGCCGCTCATGTCCGCGGGCGCCGCGGGCGCAGGCGGCGGCGTGATCGCCTTCGTCTCTCCCGTGGGCAAGCCCAGGTCGAAGTCGAGGCCGGTGCTGTCGGGCGCCTTCTGGTCCATTATGAGGGTGCCTTCGGGCGTGAAATCGCTCGGCTGCTCGGGCGCCGCAGGCGCCGATGCGGCGGCGCCGAGGTCGAAGTCGATCGATGCGCCGGACTCGGCCTTCACAGGCGCGTCGAAGGTGATATCGGGAGCCTTGCCCGTCCCGGTGGCGCCGCCGAGGTCGAAATCCAGCATCGGCGCGGCCGCTGCAGGGGCTGCGGCTGCGATGGCGGGCGCCGCTGTGCCACCGCCGCCATACAGGCCGTTTTGCGGATCGATCGAGCGTCCCAGCGACGCGGCCTTGTTCCAGTCGGCGCCGGCGCCGTTGGTCAACCCCTTCAGCTTCAGCGCGGTCTGCTCGAAGGACTTCGCATCCTTGCGGTTGGCGTAGATCTCCAGGAGCTTCGAGTGGACGCTGATCCGGCTCGCGTCCTTCGCCAGGGCTTCCTTGAGGATTTCCTCGGCCTGGGCATCGCGGCCGTACGCCATGTACACGTCGGCCTCGGCGATGGGGTCGACTTCCTCCGTCTCCATGCCCGCGGGCGCCTGGCTCGCCGAGGATTGCGAAGCGCCGGACCCGGCGGACGCGCCGGAAGCAGGCGCGCCGAAAACGGAGGCTGCGCCGGCGCCGGACGCGGCGTCTAGCACGCTGTCCTGGAACTTCGCCTGCGATTTTTTCTTGCGCCGCCATGCCCACACACCGTAACCGGCGAGCAGGACGATGACTCCGCCGAGCGCCGCCAGCGCGACCGGGTTGTCGGCGAACTCATCGAAGAGGCTCGGTTCCGGCGGCGGCGGCGCGGCTTTTTTCGGCGCCGGCTTCGGCGCTTCCGCGGGAGGCTTGGGCTTCGGCGCTTC
>CAYOVM010000015.1:0-1245 GCA_964407355.1 uncultured Enterobacteriaceae bacterium | reverse complement strand
GGCTTCGGCGCTTCCGCGGGAGGCTTGGGCTTCGGCGCTTCGGCGGCGGGCTTCGGCGCTTCGGCGGGCGGCTTCGGAGCTTCGGCGGCGGGCTTGGAAGCGTCGGCGGGCGGCTTGGGGGATTCGGCGCCTGGCTTCGGGGCTTCCGCGGCGGGCTTGGGCGCCTCGGCGGCGGGCTTCGCAGGCGAGGGCGCGGCGGGTTTAGGCGCTTCCGCGGCCGGCTTTTCCGGCGCCTTCGCCACGGGACTCGGAGCGACCGGCGCCGGGGCCGGCTTGGGGGCTTCGGCCGCGGGCTTCTCGGGCGCTTTCGCCGCCGGCGCGGGGGCGGGCTTTTCCGGCGCCTTCGCGGCGGCGGGCGGCGTCGCGGGCGCGGCGGGGGCGGGCTTTGCGCTTGCCTTCTTTTCGAGCTCCGCGAGCTGCTGGTTCTTCAGCTCGAGCAGCTTCTGCAGGTCGGCCACGTTCTTCTCGAGGTCCGTGACGCGCGATTGCGCTTCACGCAGCGCGCGCTCGCGCGCCGCGAGGTCATCCTCTTGAGCGGCCCGCGCCGCGGGCGCGGAGGGCTTCTTCGGATCGGCCTTGGACAGTCTCAGCTGGTCCTGTTTTTCCTGCGGCCCGGCCGCCGGCTTGGGCTCGATCTTGCCTGCCACTTCGCGTTGGCCCGGGCTTGCCTCCGCCGGCGCGGGCGTCGCGGCCAGGCGGGCGCGGTAGGCGTTGAAATCCGCCCGATGCGACTGCACCAGACGCTTTGCGTCGTCGACGTCGAGCGTGCGCGCGGCGTCGCCTTCGGGAATGCTCAGAATGCGCCCGGCGCGCACGAGGTTGATGTTCTCGCGGATGAACGCTTCCTGATTGGCGCGGTAGATCGCGATCAGCATCTGGTCCAGCGTCACGCCGGGGGTGAGATGCTGGCGCGCTATGGCGCCCAGCGTGTCGCCCTTCTTCACCTCGTATTTCGCGGGCTCGGCGGGCGGTTTCGCCTCGGCGGCGGGTTTTTCGGGGGACGGCGAGAGCGGCTTTTCCTCGATCGGCGGCGCACCCGCTCCCGGTTTTGGCGTTCCCGCTGTCTGCGGCTCCGCCGGCTGCGGCTCAGCCGGCTGAGCCGCCGCGGCGGCGGGCGCCTGCGCTGCCGTCTCGGGCGCAGCAGGGGCGGGTTGCGCCGGCGGTGCGGGCTGCGCCGACGGTGCGGGCTTAGCCTGCGCAGGTGCCTCTTGCGGAGCCGGCGTTGCCGGCGCCTGAACCGGCGCC
>CAYOVM010000014.1:29202-31174 GCA_964407355.1 uncultured Enterobacteriaceae bacterium | reverse complement strand
AAGCTTTCTGTAACGCATATCTCCGGTTAGCGTTTCAGTCGTTACCCCCGCCCATCCTGGGCTGGCAATAACAAGCTAAAAATCGCATCTGCCTGAACCGGTCGAAGGGTCTCCCCCTTCCCAGGCCGAGTGCAGGAGAAACTTCATTACTACGTCGTTCGAATCACTCGGCCTCTCGGCCGAGCTGCTCCGCGCAGTCGCCGAGCAGGGCTACACCGAGCCCACCCCCATCCAGGCGCAAGCCATCCCCGTCGTTCTCTCGGGCCGCGACCTTCTCGGCGCCGCGCAGACCGGCACCGGCAAGACCGCCGGCTTCACGCTGCCGCTACTGCAGCGGCTCGCGGCCAAGGAAAGCGCGAGCTTCTCCCCGGCCCGCCATCCGGTTCGCGCGCTGATCGTCACGCCGACCCGCGAGCTCGCCGCCCAGGTCGAAGAAAGCGTGCGCAACTACGGCAAGTACGTGAAGCTGAAGTCGAGCCTGGTCTACGGCGGCGTCGGCATGCAGCCGCAGGTCGACGCGCTGCGCCGCGGGGTCGACGTCCTGGTCGCCACGCCCGGCCGCCTGCTCGATCACGTCGAGCAGAAGACGGTCGACCTGCGCCAGGTCGAGATCCTGGTGCTCGACGAAGCCGACCGGATGCTCGACATGGGCTTCATCCACGACATCCGCAAGATCCTCGCCCTCCTCCCGACGCAGCGCCAGAACCTGCTGTTCTCGGCCACGTTTCCGGAAGAGATCCGCAAGCTCTCCGGCTCCTTCATGAAGGACCCGGTCACGGTCGAGGTCGCGCGCCGCAATACGCCCATCGAGCTGGTGGCGCAGGTCGCGCATCCGGTCGACGCCGGGCGCAAGCGCGAGCTGCTCGCGCACCTCGTGAAATCGAACGACTGGAAGCAGGTGCTGGTGTTCGTGAAAACGAAGCACGGCGCGAACCGCCTCGCCGAGCAGCTCACCCGCAACGGCGTCGAGGCCGACGCGATCCACGGCAACAAGAGCCAGAACGCCCGCACCAAGGCGCTCGCGCAGTTCAAGGAAGGCTCGATGCGCGTCCTGGTCGCCACCGACATCGCGGCGCGCGGCCTCGACATCGAGGCCCTGCCGCACGTGGTCAACTTCGACCTGCCCCACGTCGCAGAGGACTACATCCACCGCATCGGCCGCACCGGCCGCGCGGGCTCCGAAGGCGAGGCGGTCTCGCTGGTGAGCCACGAAGACCGGCCGCTGCTGGCGGCAATCGAGCGCCTCATGAACCGCAAGGTCGAGCAGCGCGTCATCGCGGGATTCGAGCCGGGCAGCGCGCCGCTCGTGCGCGAAGACGCCGAGCATCGCCGGCCGCAGTCGCAGCAGCGCAACCGCAGGCCGCAGCAGCGCGGCAACGGACAGGGGCAATCGCGCGGGCAAGGACAGCCGCGCGGACAACAGCGGGGCCCGCAAAACTTCCAGCAGCGCGGCCCGCAGCGGCGTCATGACGGCAACGTGCCGCCGCCTCACGACACGCTCGAATCCCACCGGGACCAGCAGATCCGCGAAGCGCGCGCCCGCATGAGGGAAGAAGGCGAAAGCGTGCCTCCGGTGCAGCAGCAGCCCGGCCGCAACGACGGGCGCCGTCCTCAGGGCGCGCGTCCGAACGGCAGAAACGGCGGAAGAAACGAGCGGGGCAGACGCGGCGGCGGCAGGAATCCCGGCCAGCGCGGCCCGCAGCAGCACCGCTCCCAGGCGCGCAGCTCACGCCAGCAGCAATGGGACCCGCGCCGCTCGGAGCCGCAGTATTCCGAGCCGCGCGACCATCAGCAGCCGCGTCCCGCCGATCCGAACCGGCCGGCGCCGGTCATCCAGGTCCGCCAGCGCAAGTCCCTGGTGGGCTTCGTCGGCGCGCTGCTCGGCCGCAAGAAAGAAGAAGAGAAGTCCTGAGCGGCTGATTCAGGCGGCGATCCTGCGTCTCACCTCCGGGAGGCAGGATCCGCAGTTCGT
>CAYOVM010000014.1:27822-29102 GCA_964407355.1 uncultured Enterobacteriaceae bacterium | reverse complement strand
TCGGCCGATCCGGCGGAGGCGGCGAACCGCCACGGCAGATTCGCGCGCTCGACTCTCACGGCGCAGTGCTTGAGCTCGGGCTGCCGCGACGCGGGATCGAGCACGCCGAGCGTGAGCTCGTTGACGCCGCGCCTGCCCTCGCCTCCCAGGAAGCGCGCCCCCCAGTGCATCGGCACGAACACCATCCCGGGACGCAGATCCGGATCGGCCGCCGGCTTGAGATAGAGGTGGCCACGCCGCGAGCTGACTTTCACCAGGTCGGATTCGCTCAGGCTAAGGCGCGACAGGTCCTCCGGATGCATCGTCAGGCGCGGCTCGGGCTCGTGCGCGAAGAGGCCCGCGATCGTCCCGGTGCGGCTCATGGTGTGCCACTGGTCGCGCAGCCGGCCGGTGGTCAGGCGCAGCGGATAGCTCTCGTCGGTCTCCTCGGCGACCGGCCGGTACGGCGTCGGCACAAAGCGCGCGCGTCCCGACGCGGTCGGAAACACGCCGTCTTCGTAGAGCCTTTTTTTGCCCTGCTCCGCGTTCCCGGGAAACGGCCACTGCTGCGGGCCCAGCGTGTCGAGCAGCGCGTAGGAAAGGCCGGCGATGTCGAGGTCGCGCCCGCGGGTGGTCTCGCGATGCTCGTTGAAGATGTCTTCGGCTTTTTCGTAGTTCAGCAGGTTCTTCTTCCCGGGAAGAAGAAGCTTTTTTGAAAACTCAACGGCGATGCGCCAATCCTCGCGCGCTTCGCCGGGCGGCCGCACCGCGGCGCGCACGCGCGAGATGCGCCGCTCGGAATTGGTCATCGTGCCTTCCTTCTCGCCCCAGCCGGCCGCCGGCAGGAAGACGTCGGCGAACGCGGCGGTCTCGGTGTCGCGATAGGCGTCCTGCACGATCACGAGCTCGGCGCGCTCCAGCGCTTCATGTACCAGCGTCTGGTCGGGAAGCGACTGCGCGGGGTTGGTGCAGGCGATCCACACGATCTTGATCTCGCCGGCGCGCACCGCCTCGAACATCTCGACCGCGGTCTTTCCGGGCTTCGAGGGGACTTCGTCGACCTCCCAGAGTCGCGCTACCTCTGCGCGATGCACCGGGTTGGAAAGGTCTCTATGAGCGCAAAGCAGATTCGCCATGCCCCCGACCTCGCGCCCGCCCATCGCATTGGGCTGGCCCGTGAGGCTGAACGGCCCCGCGCCTGGCTTGCCGATCTGCGCGGTAGCGAGATGCAGGTTGATGAGCGCCGCATTCTTCGCCGTACCGCTGGACGATTGATTCAGGCCCTGGCAATACAGCGAAAG
>CAYOVM010000014.1:9320-27722 GCA_964407355.1 uncultured Enterobacteriaceae bacterium | reverse complement strand
GATGTCCTCGTAGCAGGCGGGCGGCGCATCGGCGCCGAGCGTCTGCTTGTAGCCCGCCACCGCCGATGCCATGCAAAGGCGCGAGTTCGTGTCGATGTTGTTGGTTCCGATGAGGCCCTTCGCGAGCTTGTTGAACGCGTAGTAGTCCTCGGTGAGGAACTGGCCCGACACATAGAACGCGACCGAATCGGGACCGTGTCGCGCGATCGTTTCCGCGAACCGGCCGGCGAGGTACTCGAGCGTCTGATCCCAGGATCTGCGCTCATTGTTTATCTCGGGGAAAAGACCGCGGAACGAAGGATCGGCCTTGTGCAGCGACAGGCCCTTGGTGCACAGGCGGCCGAAGTTCGCCGGATGCTTCGGGTCGCCCCGCACGGAAACGATCTCGCCGCCGCAGACGGAAGCGAGGACCCCGCAGCCGACGCCGCAATAGCAGCAGGTCGTGGCGACCTCGCGCCGGGGCTCGACCCACACGAAGTGGTCCTCGACACGAGCGGAATACACCGGGATGCGCACCGATGGATCTTCTAGGCACCGGCCGGAGACGAGGCTGAAATGCTGCTTGTAGACCGGCGAGGCCACGACCAGCTCGCCCTTGAGATCGCCCACGATCCCGCGCGAGATGACATTGGCGCGCGAGAAGGGATCGAAATTGCCTACCGCGTGAACGGCGTCGTCATCCAGCCTGAAAATGGCGACCTGCTCGCCTCCGACCAGCGCGCACACGCCGGTGTTCGGCACGATGTCCTCGAGTTCGCAGACCTTATGAAACTTCAACTTCGCGTTCCTCGATGCGCGCCGGCCGGACCTGGCCGCGCTCGGCGACGAAGACGACGTTGGAATCGGGCGCGTCGCTGTTCACGAAATGGCGGAAGCGCTTGAGGACGTTCGGGTCCTCGATCGCGTTCTTCCATTCGCATTCGTAGCTGTCGGCGAGCTTCTGCATCTCGGCCTCGAGCTCCGCGCCGATGCCGAGGGCGTCCTCGCAGACCACCTTGCGCACGTAGTCGATGCCGCCTTCCAGGTTCTCCAGCCAGACGCTGGTGCGCTGCAGGCGGTCGCCGGTGCGGATGTAGAACATCAGGAAGCGGTCGATGTATCGAATCAGCTCTTTTTCGCCCAAGTCCTTCGCCAGCAAATCGGCGTGCCGCGGCTTCATGCCGCCGTTGCCGCACACGTAGAGGTTCCAGCCCTTCTCGGTGGCGATGATGCCGACGTCCTTGCCCTGCGCCTCCGCGCATTCGCGCGTGCAGCCGGACACCGCCATCTTCAGCTTGTGCGGCGCGCGCAGGCCGCGATAGCGGTTCTCGATGTCGATCGCCATCGTCACGGAGTCCTGCACCCCGTAGCGGCACCACGTGCTTCCGACGCAGGATTTCACCGTCCGCAGCGCCTTGCCATAGGCGTGGCCCGACTCGAAGCCCGCGTCCACCAGCTCGCGCCAGATGAGGGGCAGCTGCTCGACGCGCGCGCCGAGCAGGTCGATGCGCTGCGCGCCGGTGATCTTCGTGTAGAGGCCGAACTTCTTCGCCACCTCGCCGAGCACGATCAGCTTCTCCGGCGCGATCTCGCCGCCGGGCACGCGCGGCACGATCGAGTAGGTGCCGTCCTTCTGCATGTTGGCGAGGAAGCGGTCGTTCGTGTCCTGCAGCGGCGCGTGCACCGGCTTCAGGATCATCTCGTTCCAGCAGGAAGCGAGGATGGAGGCCACCGCCGGCTTGCAGATGTCGCAGCCCCTGCCGCGGCCGTGCTTTGCCAGCAGCGAGTCGAATGTTCTGAGATTTTCGATTTTCACCAGATGGAACAGCGCCTGGCGCGAGTGCGGGAAGTGCTCGCACAGATGGTTGTTCACCGAGAAGCCGCGCTTCTTCATCTCCGCGTCGAGGATCTGCTTCGCGAGCGGCGCACAGCCGCCGCAACTGGTGCCCGCCTTGGTTTCTTTCTTGAGGGCGGCGAGGCTCGCGCAACCCGCGCCCACCGCCTCGCATATTCTTTCTTTCGTGACGTTGTTGCAGGAGCAGATCAGCGCGCTGCCGGGCAGCAGGTCGACGCCGATGCCCTTGCCCGAGCCGGCGCGCGCGGGAAGGATCAGGTCCTCCGGATGCTCGGGCAGCGGCAGCGGATTCAGCGCCATCTGCAAGAGCGTGCCGTAGTCGGAGGCATCGCCGAGCAGAATCGCGCCGAGCAGGTTTTTCCTGTCCTGCGAAACCACGAGCTTCTTGTAGACGCCGGCCGCTTCATCGGTGAATACATAGTTGAGCGCGTTCGGCGTCGTGCCGTGGGCGTCGCCGATGGAAGCCACGTCGACGCCCATGAGCTTCAGCTTGGTGCTCATGTCCGCGCCGAGAAACCGCACATGGTCCTCGCCCATGAGATGCCGAGCTGCGACTTCCGCCATCTGGTAGCCGGGCGCGACGAGACCGAAGGTGCGCCCTTCCCACAGCGCGCATTCGCCGATCGCGTAAATGTCGGGATTGGCGGTCCGGCAATGCGAGTCGATCTGGATACCGCCACGTTCGCCGACGGCGAGCCCGGCCGCCCGCGCCAGCTCGTCGCGCGGCCGGATTCCCGCCGAGAACACGATCAGGTCGGTCTCGAGGCTGGTGCCGTCGGCGAAAACCAGTTTTTGCCGGCGCTCGGTTCCCTCGGTGATCTCCTTCGTGTTCTTCTGAAGGTGGACCTTCGCGCCGAGCGCCTCGATCTTGCGCCGCAGGAGCCGTCCCGCGGAGTCGTCGAGCTGCACCGCCATCAGGCGCTGCGCGAACTCGACGATGTGCGTCTCGAGGCCGAGATCCTTGAGCGCCTTGGCGGCTTCCAGCCCGAGCAGCCCGCCGCCGATCACCACGCCGACTTTCGCCCGCTGCGCCGCCGCGGCGATGACCTCGAGATCCTCGATCGTGCGATAGACGAAGCAGTCGCGCCGGTCCCTGCCGGGCACCGGCGGTACGAAGGGGTAGGAGCCGGTGGCGAACACGAGCTTGTCGTAGGACACCTCGCGGTAACGAGCCGAGCGCACGACCTTCCTGACCGGATCGACCGCGAGCACACTGTCGTTCAGCCGCAGCGTCACCTCGGCGTCCTTGAAAAAGCCGCGCGTCACGAGGCTAAGGTCGGCGGCGCTCTTGCCGGAAAAATAGCTGGTGAGCTGCACCCGGTCGTACGCCGGGCGCGGCTCCTCGCAGAAGGTGGTGATGTCGCAATCCTCGCCCTTCTCCCGGCCGCGCTCGACGAGCTGCTCGAGGAAGCGCTGGCCGACCATGCCGTTGCCGATGACGACGATTTTCCGGCGCTCGTTCATGCGGCTCGCCGTGCCGGCAGGCTGACTTTTACCCTCGCGAAGCGCACGACATCGCCGATCACGACGATGGCCGGGCTGGCGATCTTTTCATTTTCGACATTCCTTGCAAGATCGCGCAGGGCGCTGACGATCTCGCGCTGGTTTCTGAGCGTGCCGTTCTCGATTACGCATGCGGGCGTCTCGGGATTCATCCCGGCCGTCATCAATGCGCCGCAGATCTCGCCCAAACGCCTCAGCCCCATGTACACGACCAGCGTCGCGCCGCCGCGGACGAGCGCGTCCCAGTTCGGCTCCTTGCCGTGCTGCGTATGCCCGGTCACGAAGGTGACGGCGCTCGCCACCCCGCGATGTGTGACCGGAATGCCGAGCGCGGCCGGCGCGCCAAGACCGGCGGTGACCCCGGGAATGATCTCGACGTCGATACCCTCGGCGGCGAGCGCCTGCAGCTCTTCGCCGCCGCGACCGAATACGAAAGGGTCTCCGCCTTTCAGGCGCGCCACCGTATTGCCCGCCTTGGCGTACTGGATCATGAGCTTCTCGATGAAGACCTGGGGCGTCGCCGAGGGTCCGGTGCGGCAACCGCCGCGCTTGCCCACCTCGATCACCTTCGCATCCGAGCGCGCGTGGGCGAGGCAGCCGCGATTGACGAGGTCGTCCACCAGCACGACGTCGGCGAGATGCAGGGCGCGCGCCGCTTTCAGCGTCATCAGCTCGGGATCGCCCGGACCGGCGCCGATCAGGAAGACCTTCCCCGTTTCAGGGACGCTCATTCGGGCCGCCGGGATCGTCGAGGTAAGCGCATCACGCCGCCTTCAGCTTCGCCTTGTGAGCCTGCTTCTCGTAGAGGAACTCGAGCACTCGCGCCCGCAGGTCCATGAAGCCCGGATCGTGGGCAAGCGCGAGGCGCTCGCGCGGCCGCGGCAGGGCTACTTCGAGGACCTCGCCGATCCGGGCGGCGGGGCCGTTGGTCATCATGACCACGCGGTCGGAAAGCAGCACCGCCTCGTCCACGTCGTGCGTCACCATCAGCACCGTCGCACCGGTCGTGGCGACGATGCGCATGAGCTCGTCCTGGAGCGTCGCGCGCGTGAGCGCGTCGAGCGCGCCGAACGGCTCGTCGAGGAGCAGCATCTTCGGCTCGATCGCGAGCGCCCGCGCGATGCCGACGCGCTGCTTCATGCCGCCGGAGATTTCATGCGGATATTTCTGCTCGGCCTGGGACAGGCCGACCAGATCGAGGACTTCATGGGTTCGCTTTTTCAGACTTGCTTTTGGTTCGTCGAAAACGCGCTCGACCGCCAAGTACACGTTCTCGAAGCAGGTCAGCCACGGCAGCAGCGAATGGTTCTGGAACACCACGCCGCGGTCGGGGCCGGGACCGGCCACATGCTTGCCGGCGAGCAGGATCGTCCCCTCGCTCGGCCTGAGCAGCCCGGCGACGAGGTTGAGCAGCGTGCTCTTGCCGCAGCCGGAATGGCCGATCAGGGTGACGAACTCGCCTTTCCGGATCGCCAGCTCGATGCCGGTCAGCGCGACGAAGTCGCCTTTCTTCGTCTCGAAGGTCATCCCGACCGATTCGACGCTCAGGTACTTCCCCGGGTCCATGGCCATGGTCGATCTAGCCGTAGGAGAAGCGCCGGGCCAGCAGCACGAGCGCCTGCTCGAGGAGCAGGCCGACGGCGCCGATGGTGAAGATGGCGATGATGATGTGCTCGACCTTCAGGTTGTTCCACTCGTCCCACACCCAGAAGCCGATGCCGACGCCGCCGGTGAGCATCTCGGCGGCCACGATCACCAGCCAGGCCACGCCGATCGACAGGCGCACGCCCGTGATCATGTAAGGCAGCACCGCGGGGAACAGGATCTTCGTGAACACCTTCCACTCCGAGAGGTTCAGCACGCGCGCGACATTCAAGTAATCCTCCGGGATCTGGCGCACGCCGACCGCCGTGTTGACGATCATCGGCCAGAGGCTGCAGACGAAGATCACGTAAATCGCCGCCGGGTTCGCCGCCTTGAACACCAGCAAGCCGATCGGCAGCCAGGCGAGCGGCGACACCGGCTTCAGCATGGCGATGATCGGCGCCGCCATGCCGGAGGCGAAGCGAAAGCGCCCGACGATGAAGCCGAGCGGAATGCCCACCAGCGCGGCGAGGCCGAAGCCGATGCCCACGCGCCTGAGCGAGGACAGCACGTTCCAGCCGATGCCCTGGTCGTTCGGCCCCTTGCTGTAGAACGGGTCGGCGAAGATTTTCGCCGCGGCGGCGCCCACGGTGAGCGGATCCGGAATGCGCCCGCCCTGCTTCGCGATCAGCGCCCACAGCCCGACGAACACGGCGAGCCCGACCATCGGCGCGAGCACGTCGAGCAACCACTGGGGCGCCTTCACGCGCTTGTAGCCGGTGCCCGACTCGAAGCGCGCCTTCGCTGCGTCGGCCTTGGCCCCAAGCACCGCCGCCGCCGGATGCGGCGGGCCGGTCCGGATCCGCTCCAGGGGAAGGACTTCTTTTCGGACGGCGGCCGCAGTCATTCACGCCACCTTGATCTTGAACGTGCCAGCGTATTTCTTCGCGTCCTTGCCGTCCCACACCATGCCGTCCATCAACTTAGCGCTGCGCATCGGCTCCTTGGGCAGCGGCGTCTTCGTCATCGCCGCCGCGTCCTTGTAGATGTCGATGCGGTTCACCTTCTTCGCCACCTCCAGATAGTCCGGGTCCTCCTTGAGGAGGCCCCAGCGGCGGTGCTGGGTCATGAACCACATTCCGTCGGAGAGGTACGGGAAGGTGACGTGGCCTTCGTTGTAGAACTTCATGTAGTCCTTGTCGTCCCAGACCTTGCCGATGCCGTTGTCGTAGCGGCCGAGCATGCGCGCGACGATCACGTCCTTTTCGCAGTTGACGTAGGACTTGTCGGAGACGACCTCGGCGGTTTTCTGGCGGTTGACGAGCGAGCTGTCGATCCAGCGGCCGGCCTCGATGATCGCCGCGGTCATGGCGCGCGCGGTGTTCGGATATTTCTGCGTGAATTCCGCCGTGCAGCCGAGCGTCTTCTCCGGGTGGTCTTTCCACAGATCCTGCGTGGTGTTCGCGGTGAAGCCGATCCTGTCCATGATGGCGCGGTAGTTCCAGGGCTCGCCGACGCAGAAGCCGTCCATCGCGCCGACACGCATGTTGGCCACCATCTGCGGCGGCGGCACCACGATCGCCTTCACGTCCTGGAACGGATGAATGCCGTGCGCCGCGAGCCAGTAGTAGATCCACATGGCATGCGTGCCCGTCGGGAAGGTCTGGGCGAAGCTGTATTCGCCTTTTTCCGTTTTGATCAATTTGCTCAAAGAAGGGCCGTCCTTTACGCCCTTGTCGTAGAGCTTGCGCGAGAGGGTGAACGCCTGGCCGTTGTGGTTCAGGTTCATCAGGATGTTCATGTCCTTCTTCGGCCCGCCGATGCCCATCTGCACGCCGTAGACGAGGCCGTAAAGCACGTGGGCGGCATCGAGCTCGCCGTTGACGAGCTTGTCCCGCACGGCCGCCCAGGACGCTTCCTTGGAGGGGATGATCTTGATGCCGTACTTCTTGTCGAACTCCAGCACCGAGGCCATGACCACGGAGGAGCAGTCGGTGAGCGGAATGAAGCCGATCTTCACTTCCTTCTTCTCGGGCGCGTCCGAGCCCGCGGCCCACGCGCCGACGCGCACCGCTTCAGGCGCCATGCCCGCCAGTCCGGCCGCGCCGGCCTTCTTCAGGAAATCCCTTCTGTCCAGGCTCATCCACGTTTCTCCCAGGCCAATAAAAAAAGGCGTCGGCGCAATCCGCTTTCGCGAATCGACCGAACGCCTTTGTCCGATATGCGGAACGCTTCGTTGCGTCCCGCTACCGCCTATTACGCAAGGCCTATGCCATGACTCATTGCCAACGAAATCAAATCATTAGAAGAAATACGGCAAACCACATGCACTGCCGCAGTGCGGGGACAAGCGTTACGCACCACCAAGGAGTTCCGCCGCATCGATGAGCTGCTGCGCCACGTCGGCGATTTTCAGCTTGCGGTCCATCGCGAATTTGCGCAGCAGGCCGTACGCCGCATCCTCCTCGAGGCCGCGGGTCTTCATGAGAATGCCTTTTGCGCGCTCGACGAGCTTGCGCTCGGAGAGCTTCAAGTTGGCCTGCGCGAGCTGCGCGCGCAGGCCCTGGAAATCCTCGAAGCGCGCCACGGCGACATCGAGGATGGTCTTCACCCGGGCCGGATCGAGACCGTCGACGACGTACGCCGACACGCCCGCGCGCACCGCCTCGCGAATGGTTTCGGGCGCCTGGTCGGTGGCGAACATCACGACCGGGCGCGGCGTGTGCTGGCTCATGACGACGAGGTGCTCGAGCACATCGCGGCTCGGCGATTCGGTGTCGATGACGATCACGTCGGGCGCGAGCTCCTCGATCATCTTCAGCAGCGCGACGGCCGACGTGAGGGACGCCGTCACCTCGTGCCCCGCCCGGCGCAGGCCCTCGCGCAGGATCTCCGCGCGCTCCGCGGACTCGTCGACCACCAGGACTCTCATGCGGCGCGAGCCTTCGGCGTCTTCATGCGGGTGCGCACGCGGCTTCCTGCATCGCGCCGGCGAGAAGATCGTAGGCGGCGACCCAGGCCGCTCTCACTTCCGGCGTGAATGCTTCCGCGAGGCAGGTCTCGAGCATCCACAGAAGCGATGTGGCGACAAGCTCGTAGTGGCGGGGCTGGACACCATAGGCGGCATGCCTGCGGCCAAGCTGCCGGACCGCGAGCATGATCTTCTCCGGCCGCGAGAGCCCTCCGACCGCGACGCTGATCATTGCGGTGAGGTTGCGGCCCTGGTCCTTCAGGTCGTTGGTGAAAAGCGCCCTGATGTCCGGATCGAGGCTGAACAGCTTGCCGTAGAACAGCTCCGCGGCCGTATCCTTGATGGGCATCAGGCTGCGCCACGTCTTTTGCACCAGGTCGACCTGCTCGGGGCTCATTCCGCACCTCTTTCCCCGATCGGGTTCGCAAATCGCGTGCCAACGGCGGCGCCCTTGAAAGCGGTGGCGCCTCGCGCGAAACGGCACTGCGCTGGGGCGCGCTCGCGTTCCGCTGCATCAGTTTGTGGCACATTCACGTCATGCGCGAACCCCAACCGAAAACCATCCAGCTCAAGGACTACACGCCGCCCGCGTTCCTCATCGACTCGGTCGACCTCGACATCGACATCCGCGCCGACGACGCGCTCGTCAAGGCGACCCTCGCGGTGCGGCGCAATCCACGCGGCGGCAAATCCGAAACTTCACTGACGCTCGACGGCGACGAGCTCGAGCTTGTTTCGATCGCGATGAACGGAAAGACGCTCGAAAAGAGCGCTTTCGCGCTCGCCGCGGAGCAGTTGACCATTCCCGGCGTGCCCGATGCGTTCTCGCTCGAGACCGTCACGCGCATCGTCCCGCAGAAGAACACCAAGCTCGAGGGCCTCTATGCCACGAAGCACGGCTTCGTGACGCAATGCGAGGCGCAGGGCTTCCGGCGCATCACCTGGTTCCTCGACCGTCCCGACGTGATGGCGCGCTACACCACGGTCATCCACGCGGACAAGTCGAAGTTCCCGGTGCTGCTCTCCAACGGCAACCTCCTCGAGAAAGCGGACGAGCCCGGCGGCCGGCACCGCGCGCGCTTCGAGGATCCGTTTCCGAAGCCGTCGTATCTGTTCGCGATGGTCGCCGCGAACCTGGATGTCCTGGAGGACGAGTTCACTTCGATGAGCGGCAGGACGAAGCAGCTCTTCCTCTATGTCGAGCCCGGCAAGCTGGATCAGGCCGGCTGGGCGATGGATTGCCTGAAGCGCGCGATGCAGTGGGACGAGCGGCGCTTCGGCCTGGAGCTCGACCTCGACCAGTACAAGATCGTCGCCGTCGGCGACTTCAATTCGGGCGCGATGGAGAACAAGGGCCTGAACATCTTCAACACGCGCTACATCCTCGCCCGCGCGGACACCGCCACCGACCTCGACTACCTCAACATCGACCGCGTCGTGGCGCACGAGTATTTCCACAACTGGACCGGCGACCGCGTCACCTGCCGCGACTGGTTCCAGCTCTCGCTCAAGGAAGGGCTCACCGTCTTTCGCGACCAGGAATACGGCGCCGACACCTATTCTCGCGCCGTGACGCGCATCCAGGAAGTGCGCTCGCTGCGCGCCATGCAGTTTCCCGAGGACGCGGGCCCCATGCGGCATCCGGTGCGGCCGCAGTCCTATATGGAGATCCGCAACTTCTACACCGCCACGGTGTACGAGAAAGGCGCCGAAGTGGTGCGCATGCAGCACACCCTCCTCGGCGAGGAGAAATTCCAGGCCGGCATGCGCCTGTACTTCAAGCGGCACGACGGACAGGCCGTGACCTGCGACGACTTCGTGCAGGCGATGCAGGATGCCTCCGGCGTCGACCTGTCGCAGTTCAGGCGCTGGTACGACGTGGCCGGAACGCCCGTGCTCGATTGCTCCGGGTCTTTCGAGAACAACCGCTTCACGCTCACGGTGAAGCAATCCATGACGCCGCCGTTCCACATTCCTTTTGCCGTGAAGATCGGCGCGAAAGAGCAGGTTCTGTCCTTGAAGAAGCCGGAGGAAAAATTCGTCTTCGAGGACCAGAAGGCGAAGCCCGTTCCCTCGCTGCTGCGCGGCTTCTCCGCGCCGGTGGTCCTCAATTACCCTTACAGCGAGGACGAGCTGCTGCACCTGATGGCGCACGACGACGATCCGTTCAATCGCTGGGAGGCCGGGCAGAGGCTCGCCGCCTCGACGATCCTCGAGAAGAACGGCGCCCCTTCGGCGAAATTCGTGGCGGCCGCGAAGAGCATCCTGTCCGGCGACGACCCGGCGTTCATCGCCGAGGCGCTCGCGCTGCCGCCCGAGAGCTCGCTCGCCGAGCAGATGGAGCTCGTCGACCCCGACCGGCTCCACGAGGCGCGCAATCGCCTGCGCCGGGAGCTCGCGAGCGCGCTCGAGGGAGAGCTCCTGGAAAAATATCGGGCCGGGAAAACTTCGGCGCCGTATTCCCCGGACGCCGCTTCGATGGGCCGGCGCGCGCTGCGCAACCTCTGCCTGAGCTATCTCTCCGAGATCGGCCTGTCGGCGCTTTGCTACGAGCAGTTCCGCACCGCCGACAACATGACCGATGCGATGGCGGCGCTCGGCTGCCTCGCCAACGCCGAATGCCCCGAGCGCCAGCCGGCGCTCGACGCCTTCTACGAGAAATGGAAGAACGAGACGCTCGTGGTCGACAAGTGGCTTTCAGTTCAGGCGACCTCGCGGCTGCCCGGCACGCTCGCGCGCGTGAACGAGCTCCTTCACCACCCGGCATTCGATCTGAAGGTGCCGAACAAGGTCTACGCGCTGATCCGCGGCTTCGCTTCGAACCACGTGCGCTTCCATGCCGCGGACGGCGCCGG
The DNA here is from genome assembly GCA_964407355.1 of uncultured Enterobacteriaceae bacterium. GTDB lineage: Bacteria > Pseudomonadota > Gammaproteobacteria > Burkholderiales > SG8-39 > SCGC-AG-212-J23. The sequence continues at coordinate 16,975 of CAYOVM010000014.1, read as the reverse complement.
CTATGCCTTCCTCGCGGACCAGATCATCGCGCTGAACGCGCTGAATCCCCAGGTGGCGGCGCGCATGGCTCGGGCATTCGATCGCTGGAAGAGGTTCGACGAAAGCCGCAAAGCGAAGGCGAGAAGCCAGCTCGAGCGCATTCGCGACAGCGCCGGGCTCTCGAGGGATGTCGCCGAAATCGTCGTAAAAGCGCTGAGCTGACCCGCGCCGCGGAATTTCACTCTGCACACTGGATGTTCGGATAATCGTGCGTCATTTGAGGCGCACAGTCGCGTCAGGTATTTCGTAGCTCCAACAGGGAATTCCCTGATGGTTTCTGACGTTTCTCCTGCTTATTCTGCCGCCTGAAGAACGAACTACTTAGCCGACGGGAGATACCGACCTTTCTTGCGCTTAGCCTTTCGTCCGATTTTTGTGTCTTTTTTATCGTTCGGTCCGGAATTCGGCCTAAGACGTGAGAAATAACCACCGGTTGCTTCCTTAAGTGGTTCAGCATAGAGGCACATTTACATTTTTTAACACGCAGGGATAAGGGCAAACCGGGCGAAAGCCCGGGACGCAAAGCTACGGGCCTAAAGCGGATTCGCTAAGGCAGCCGGGCTGCACGGGGAACATCCCCACTGCAGTGGGCTGTCTTGGTCAAGGAGACGGGTGACCAAGATGATGAGTGTTTCAGCAGGTGCGGTGCTGTGCCTCTGCATGGGCGCCACGCTGGCACAGCCCGCCGCGCGGCTCGCCTGGCCGCCCGAGCTTCCGAATCCGGCGCTTCCCGGCGCGAGTCTCTACGTTTCCGACAAGTCGAACGTGGTGCTCGACTTCCACGGCAGCGTCCAGGACCCGGACCTGGTGATCTTCATGGCCGGGAACCAGTACCCGCTGTTTCCGGAGCTGATCGCCGCTTTTCGCGGCTGGCTCGCCACCCGGCCCGCGCATCGCGGCGTGAAGGCGGAGCGGATCTTCTACGCGACCACGCCCCCCGGCCGCCTGATCGATGCGATGCAGTCGGGGCAGCTCCTGCTGGGCAACTTCTGGCTCGAAGTGCGGCCCGACAGGCTGTGGCCCGACGTCTTCATGACCGGCCCGCGCCAGCAGCAGCGCCTTCGGGCGGCGAAGTACGTCGACAGCTGGACGGTCTACACGCGAAACCGCGGCGCCGTGCTGCTCGTCGCCGCCGGCAATCCGAAAAATATCCGCGGCACCGCCGATCTCCTGCGTGACGACGTGCGCGTGGCGCTCTCTTCGCCCGCCCGCGAGCCCGCGTCCTTCGAGAGCTACTCCGCCACGCTGCGCGCGCAGGGCGGCGCGCAGATGCCCGATCGCCTCCTGCAGAAGAAGAGCACGGTGTCGCCGCAAGCGGTGCACCACCGCGAGAACCCGCAATTCATCCACGACGGCGTCGCCGACGTGGCGCCGATGTACTTCCATTTCGGCGAGTACCTTAAAAAACGCATGCCGGAGCACTTCGATTACGTCGCCCTGCCGGCGGAAGGAAATTTCCGCGACGAGCTGGCGATCTCCATGATCAACAACGCTCCACGCCGCGCCGCTGCGGCAGCGTGGATCGATTTCATCCGCAGCGATGTCGCCGCCGCCGTCTACGACCGCTACGGCTTCGACTACATCAGCGCCGAGGACCGAATCCAAAGGGAGAAACAATGAAACCGACAAAACAGCGCGGCCTCAGCCTGGGGCTCCGGATAACGCTTCTTCTCCTCGCCGCCACGGCCTGGGGAGGCGCGCTCGCACAAAAGCAGGCGGCCAAGCCGGCGGAATCGCAGGCCCGGCTGACCCTGGCGGTCAACGAGGGCGGCGCCGCGAACGCCGACGCCGCCGAGACGCTCTTCAAGTACCAGGAGTTCGCAGACCTGGTCGAGAAGGTCATGCGCCGGCAGGTGATCATCGTCGCGGTGCGCGATCGCATCAAGCTGAAGAACGCGCTGAAGAAGCACGAATACGCGCTGCTGCTCGCGCGTCCGAACGACGTGCCCGCGGAGGCGATCCGCGATTTCGGCTACCAGGCGATCGCCATGGCGAAGGAGCCGTCGCAGACGCTTCTCATCGTGCCGAAGAACTCGACGCTCAAGAACATCGCCGACATCAAAGGCAAGACCATCGTCACCCCGGACCAGTACTCGAACATGTGGCGCGTCGCCAACGCCATGCTGCGCGACAACAACGTCATCATGGCGAACGAGAAGGTGAAGTCGATGCGCGACCAGGCGGCGATCGGCTGGTCGATGGAGAACGCCTTCTACGACGTCGGCGTCATCAACTCCATCTCCGGCGTGGCGAAGAGCTGGGAGAAGAACGGCGGCCGCGTGCTCGCGAGAAGCCGCGAGCTGCCCAACATGCCTTTCATCGCGGCGCCCGAGATCACCCCGGAGCAGGTCGAGAAGCTGCGCGCGGCGGTCGTCGCGCTCGACTCCAACGACGCCGGCAAGGCCGTGCTGAAGAAGATCGGCCTGACCGGCTTCCAGCCCGCGAACGCCCGGGTGTTCCTCGATTTTCTCGCCTGGATCGGCGATCTGGAGGAAGCGAAGAATGCCGATTCACCTTAAAGAGCGTCCGGTCATCATGATCGGCGCCGAGCGCTCCGGAACGACGCTCGTGATGGCGATGCTCGGCTGCCACCCGCGGATCGCGGTGCCGGAGGTGGTCTGGTATTACCCGAGGTTCAGGCCTTACCTGCACACCTACGGCGACCTTTCGAAGGAGCAGAATTTCCGCACCCTGGCCGAAGAGATGGTGTTCGGGCTGAAGACGCCGTTCTGGGGGATGAAGGTCAACCCGCGGACGATCGTCGACGAGATCCTCGGCGACCTGAAGGAGCGCAGCTTCGCCGGCATCTACTGCGCCATGCACGAGCGCTACGCGCGCAGCGTCGGCAACAAGCCGCGCTGGGGCGAGAAGACGCCGCACAACCTGTTCTTCGTGAAGGAGATCGTCGAGGATTTCCCGAACGCGCAGTTCATCTTCATCACCCGCGACGGCCGCGACGCCAGCGCCGACTACCTCGACTCGGCCTTCGGCCCCACCAACATCTTCTGCGCCGCCGAGAGCTGGGCGCTGTGCCAGAACGCGGTCAAGCCCTGGCGCAAGAAGCTGAGCCCGGCCCAATGGCTCGACCTGCGCTACGAGGACCTGGTCCGCGATCCGGTGCAGGTGCTGCGCGGCGTATGCAAGTTCCTCGGCGAGGAGTTCTCCGATTCGATGCTCGAGTTCCACAAGACCGAGCTGGCGAAGAACCGCGGCGCCACCAAGGACCACAAGCCGCTGGGCCACGAGACCAGCGACCGGTACATCGGCATCTACAAGCGCCAGCTCAGCCTTCGCGACCAGCAGATTTTCGCCGCGGTCGCGGGCGAGGAGCTGAAGGAAGCCGGCTACAAGCTCGACGTGGAGCCGATGCGCCTGAGCGACGAGCAGATCGCGCTGTGGCGCGAGCTCGACGGCCGCACGCGCGCCGCGACGATGGACGCGCCCGAAGGGCACATCGTCTACGAAAGCTACAACGACTGGCTCGTCGACCAGCGCGAAGAGCGCAAGCGCCGCGGCCTTTGGAAGGACTCGGACGTGCCCAAGAACGCGTTCCCGATCGGCCATCCCCACGAGGAGATGATCGCCGGACAGCGGGCATGGCGCTACTGGAAGGACTACCTGTGCGTCAAACGGCGCTACGCCGGCAAAGCCGCGCTGTAAGCTCATGAGCGCGAACGCCCACGCAGCGCCGGCGCCCGTCTCGATGCAGCGACCGTCGATCGCGCGGGAGTTCCTGTTCCAGCAGGCGCCGCTCATCGCCGGCGCGCTGATCCTGGGCTATATCGCCGCCCATCTGCAGCACGGCTTCGTGCCGAACGGCGACGAGGGGTATCCCCTCGCGCAAGTACGGGTGCCGGTGTGGCACGTGATCTGGATGGGCATGTGGACCGGGTACACCATGGCGCTGGTCGGCCAGGCCGCCGGCATCTTCGCGCTGCCGTACACGACCTCGATCCTGCAGTTCTCGAATACCCACGTGTCGCCCTCGACCCTGCTGCTCACGCTCCTGAATCCGATCGGCGCGCTCCTCGGGTTCCGCAGGACCGGACAGTGGAACCTGCGCTTCGCCGGCTGGCTTTGCGCGGGCGGCATCGCCGGCGGGCTGATCGGGCCGTTTTTCCGCGCCCGCCTGCTCGCGGACGCCGGCACGTTCCGCTTCGCCCTCGGTCTCGCGCTCGCGTTCGTCGGCGCACAGCTCTGCCATAAGGCGCTCGGCGGTTTCGCCGGCGGCGCCAAAGCGCCGGGCGCCGGAGGCGCCGGGCCGCGCGCGGGCATCGAGACGCTCTCGAGCGGGCCCGGCCGGCTGACCATCGGCTATCGCGGCGAGCGATGGACGCTCGATCAGCGCGTCCTGTTCGCCGTGGGCGCCGCTGTCGGCGTCATCTCTTCCGCGCTCGGGCTCGGCGGCGCGTTCCTGATCGTTCCGTTCCTCGTGCTGTTCTACAAGCTGCCGATGTACGTGGTGCCGGCGGCGACGATTCCCTATGCGGTCGTCCTTTCCGCCGCGGGCCTGTTCACCTACTGCGTGGTGCTGCCGCTCGCCGGCCAGGCGCCGATCGCGCCGGAATGGGCGTGGGGCTTCTTCGCCGCCGCCGGCGGCATCTTCGGCGCCTGGGTCGCGGCGAAGACGCAGCTCTACGTACCGGAGCACTTTCTGAACGCCATGCTCGGCGCTGTAACCGGCGCCGTAGGCCTGCTCTACGTGCTGGGCTTCTTTTTCGAGCTGCCGTTCCGCGTATGAATCCGAAACTGTTCGCTTATCTGCCATTCGTGGTGCTCGCCGTAGCCGCCGTGATCGCGGCCTTGCATATCCAGCTTTACTGGTAACGGACCTTCAGGGGGATACAAATGGGCAAATCAACAACCGAGACCTTCGTGTCGATCGCATCGGACAACGGGAGCATAGTCGCGACCCGCGTACGAAACGGCGTGCAGACATTCGCGGGCCGCTTCCGCGACAACATCACGGAATCAGGACGCAATCCCGTCACGACCGTCCTCGGCTTCGCGCTCGCCTGGGGCCTGTTCTTCTTCGTGCTGTACGCCCTGCCGACGCCGCAGGGGCTCTCCCCGGCGGGCAAAGCGTGCCTCGCGGTGGTGATATGGGCGTGCGTGATCTGGGTCTCGGAAGCGATCCCCGTGGGCATCACGGGCATCCTGATTCCCATGCTGCTGGTCATGAGCGGCGCGACCAAGACGTTCGGCCAGGCGGTGGGCGGCTATGTCAGCGAGGCCGCCTTCGTCTGCCTGATCGCATTCCTGATCGCGGCGATCGTGCAGGCCGCGGGACTGGACCGGCGCCTCGCCCTGTCGCTGCTCCACAAGGCGAAAGTGAAGACCGTCAACGGCGTGATCTGGGTGCTGTTCGGCGTCAATTTCCTGCTCTCGTTCGTCATTCCAGGGTCCAACCCCCGCGGGGCGCTGATGCTGCCGGTGATGAAAGGGATCACCGACCTGCTCGGCGATACGCCGGCGGAGCAGGCGGCGAAGAAGGCGATCTTCATCCAGGCCCTGGTCTACGGGTCGATGATCGCGGGCATGTGCATCATGACCGCGCACCTGCCCAACCTGATCCTGGTCGGTCTGTTCCAGTCGAAGCTCAACCTGAACATCTCCTACTTCGAATGGTTCCTGCTGCAATGGCCGTACCTCGGCATGTTCGCCCTCACCCAGGTGTGGATCCAGTACTACTTCAAGACGCGCTCGATGGCGATCGCCGGAAGCGCCAAGCTGATCGAGAAGCAGGCCTCGCAGCTGCCGAAGATGTCGCAGTCGGAGTGGCTGATCCTCGCCTGCCTCGGGTTCATGGCGCTGCTCTGGATGACGGAGGACTTCTTCAAGATCAAGTCGCACATCGCCGCGATGCTCGGCCTCAGCCTGCTTTTCATCCCGGGCCTGTTCAAGTTCAAGTGGAAGGACCTGCAGGACCGCACCATCTGGGGCACCTTCCTGCTCCTCGGCGGCGCCCTGTCGATGTCGGCCGCCATGGGAAGCAGCGGGCTCGCGCAGTGGCTGGCGGACCATGTCCATCCGATCGCCGCGGGCCATTCCTGGTGGGTGATCCTGCTCATCATGATGTTCGGCACGCATATCCTGCGGCTCGGCATGCTCTCCAACGTCGCCGCCATCGCGCTCTTCGCGCCGATCCTGCTCGCGCTCGCGCCGAAGCTCGGGCTGCACCCGGTGGCGTTCACGCTGCTCATCTCGGACACCGACACCTTCGCCTACATCCTGCCGACGCAGGTCACCGTCGCGGTGATCGCGTACTCGAGCGGCACCTTCAGCATGACCGACTACGCCAAAGTGGGCTGGGTTTCCGTCCTGATCGCGATCGCGTACGGAATCCTGGTGATGGCGCCGTGGTACGCGTTCCTCGGAATTCCTCTGTGGGATCCCACGGCGCCGTGGCCGTTCGCGAAGAGCTGAGCCGTGAGGAGGCGCCATGCCCAATCTCGTCAAGCCTTATGGCAGTGAGGTCCTGAAGCCTCTGCTCCTCGAGGGCGAGGAGCGGCTGGCCGGGCTCGCGCGCGCGGCGTCCATGCCGCGCGTGAGGCTCAACTCGCGCGAGCTCGGCGATCTGCTGATGCTCGGCATCGGCGGCTTTACCCCGCTCGACGGCTTCATGGGCCGTGCCGACTGGAAAAGCGTGTGCGAGGATTATCGGCTGGCGAGCGGCCTCTTCTGGCCGATTCCGATCACCCTGTCGACCGACGAGGTGACCGGGGCGGCCATCGCCCCCGGTACCGAGATCGCCCTGGTCGATCCGGGCGCCGCCGCGCCGGTGGCGACGATGCGCGTGGTGGAGAAATACTCGATCGACAAGGCGTTCGAGTGCAACGCGGTGTTCCACACCGCCGACCCCGCGCACCCGGGCGTGCGCATGGTCTTCGACCAGGGTCCCGTCAATCTCGCCGGCCCGGTGAAGCTGCTCTCGCGCGGCGAGTTTCCCGAACGCTATCCGAAGCTCTTCCTCTCGCCCTCCGAGACCCGCGCCCTGTTCCAGGCGAGAGGCTGGAGCACGGTCGCCGCCTTCCAGACGCGAAATCCCATGCACCGCTCGCACGAGTATCTCGCCAAGATCGCGCTCGAGGTCTGCGACGGCGTCCTCATCCACTCGTCGCTGGGAAGGCTCAAGCGGGGCGACGTGCCGCCGGAAGTGAGCGCGCAGGCGATCTCGGTGCTGATCGAAAACTACTTCGCGCAGGGCAGCGTCGTCCAGGCCGGTTATCCGCTCGACATGCGCTACGCCGGGCCGCGCGAGGCGCTCCTGCACGCGGTGTTCCGGCAGAACTACGGCTGCAGCCACCTCATCGTCGGACGCGATCATGCCGGCGTCGGCGACTACTACGGCCCCTTCGACGCGCAGCACATCTTCGACCAGATCCCGCGAGGCGCGCTGCAGATCGTGCCGATGAAAATCGACTGGACATTCTGGTGCTACCGCTGCGGCGGCATGGCCTCCGAGCGGACCTGTCCGCACCGCCACGCCGACCGGCTGCTGCTCTCGGGCACCAAGCTGCGCGAGGCGCTGTTCGAGGGCGCCGACATCCCGGCGGAATTCAGCCGGCCCGAGGTGCTGCAGGTGCTGCGCAAGCACTACAGCCTCGAAGCCGCC